>JANOTT010000062.1:0-30916 GCA_031416535.1 Novosphingobium sp.
AAATTAAAACATTGTAATGCCCCCCGTGGCGCACCACAGCAGCACCATGACCAGCGCCGATGCGCCCCCCAGCCTGCACGATCTGCCGTCCGGTTTCGTCTTCGATCCGGCGCGCGCTTCCAGCATGATGACCCGCCATGGCCACGGCGGCTGGCTGGGAATTACCTATCACGCGCACGGCCCGGACTGGGTCGAACTGGCGCTGCCGTGGCGCGAAGAACTGGTCGGCGTGGCCGAGACCGGGGTGCTCGCTTCGGGCCCGATCATCAGCCTGATGGACAATGCCACTTCGATGGCGGTATGGACGCTGGCGGGGCGGTTTACCGCGCATGCCACGCTTGACCTGCGGGTCGATTACATGCGCGCCGCCGTGCCCGGCAAGACCGTGATCGGCCACGGCGAATGCTACAAGCTGACCCGCACGATCAGCTTTATTCGCGGGATCGCGCACGATGGCGACCCGCTCGATCCGGTCGCGCACGTCATCGGCACCTTCATGGCCACACACGGGACGTATCTGTGAGCGCTGCACTGCCGCCTTACGCCGCGGCGCTGGGCATCGGCGTCGAGCCGGACAGCGCCGCCAGCCCGGTGCTGTGGTTCGACTATTCGGAGCGGGTCTCGGGCCGCCCGGGTTTCTTGCACGGCGGCGCGATGAGCGGGCTGATGGAAATGGCCGCGATCGCCGCTTTGCGCGCCGAGCTTGAGCGGCGGGGCGAGCCGGTGCGCCTGAAGCCGGTCAACATCACGGTCGAGTTCATGCGCGGCGGGACCGAGCAGCGGACCTATGCCAGCGGCACGGTGACCCGGGCCGGGCGGCGGGTGGCGCTGGTCAATGCGACCTGCTGGCAAGACGATCCGGCCAAACCGATCGCGCTCGCCCAGTTGAAAGTACTGCTCAGCCCCGCCGAATGATCACGACCAGGCCGGGGTGATCGATCGCGCCAAGCCCGGATTGCAGAACTTCGCGCGCGGCATCGGCCCGCGCGCGGTTGAGGATCGCGGCGGACACCGCGGGATCGTGCAGCACCAGATCGGCGCTCCCCAACCAGCGCGCCTGGCGCAGCGTCAGATCATCCGGATCGTCGCTGGTCAGGGTAAATTCGGCAACCCCGCTCGAACCTGCCTCAGCACCTTGCAGCCACTGACCGACCGCGCCTGGCGCATAGTCAGCCAGCGGATCGAGCAAGCCGCCCGCGCTCAAGGCCGCATCCAGCCCGCGCCGCCGCTCCCCGCCATCCGGCCAACGTTCGCGCAGCAGCGCCCGCGCGCTGCCCAAGGCCAGCACCAGCGCACCCAGCGATTGCGGCAGCAGCCCCTCCAGCCGCAACCGCAGCGCTTTGGCCAGCCCGGCCGAAACCCCGCCGGTGCCAACCGCAACCAGCACCGGTCCGCGTTCGAGCAAACTGGGCACGGTAAAATCGCAGAGCTCGGGCCGGTCGACGACATTGACCAGCAGCCCGCGGGCCTTGAGCGCGGCCGCGGCCGCTTCGGGTGCATCGAGCGCCACAAAGGCCAGCGCCGCCGCCGCCGCAGCATCGTTTGAAACCACCCCGCCGGCGCGCTCGACCAGTCGGCGCTTGGCCTCAGCCGCTTCACCCTCGCCCAGCACGATCACGCACTTACCGGCGATGCGGTGGAAGAGCGGCAGGCTGTGCATCGCGGTTACAGCAGCCACTCCGGCACGCGCTCGGCGGCAGTGATGTCGGCGGGCAGGATGCGGTCGGCGACCACCGCAAACTGATCGCCATCGACCATCACTTCGGCCACAAACCCGCGGCTGTTGTAGCTGGAGGCCATCGTCGCGCCATAAGCGCCGGCGGTGCGGAATACCGCCAGATCGCCCGCCACCAGCGCGTCGATATCGCGGCCCATGGCAAAGGTATCGCCGGTCTCGCAAATCGGGCCGACGATGTTGGCCACCATCCGGTCGCCGCGCGGCGCGACGCCATCGAAATCGTGCCATGCGCCGTACATCGCGGGGCGCGCCAGATCGTTCATCGCCGCATCGACCACCACGAACGGCGCGCGGTTGGAACTGCGCTTGACCCGGATCACTGCGGTCAGCAGCACCCCGGCATTGCCGGTGATCACCCGCCCCGGCTCGAACATCAGCCGCGCGTCCCAGCCGCTGGTCACCCGCCCGACCATCGCGCCGTAAGCCTCAGGCGTCGGAAACACCTCGCCCGCGCGGTACGGCACGCCCAGCCCGCCGCCCAGGTCCATGTGCGTCACGCTCTGCCCGGCCCCGCGCAGCTCGCGCAGCAGATCGCCCATCTTGGTGAACGCGGTTTCGAGCGGATCGAGGCTTTGCAGCTGGCTGCCGATGTGCACTGCCAGTCCGCGCATTTCGAGCCCGGGCAGCACGGCGAGCCGGGCGTAAATCTCGCCCACCCGGTCATACGGCACACCGAACTTATTCTCGGCCTTGCCGGTCGAAATCTTTTCATGCGTTCCGGCATCAACATCGGGGTTGACCCGCAAGGCGCAGGCCGCCCGCAGCCCGCGCGCGGCTGCAATGGCCGACAGTTCGACGCCTTCCTCCTCGCTCTCGAGGTTGAACTGGCCGATCCCGGCGTCGAGCCCCTGAACCATTTCGCGCGGCATTTTGCCCACGCCCGAAAAGACGATGTCCTCACCCGCCATGCCCGCCGCCAGCGCGCGCGCCAGCTCGCCGCCCGAGACCACGTCCGCACCCAGCCCTTCGCGCTGCATCACCTTGAGCACTGCCAGGTTGGGGTTGGCCTTGATCGCAAAGGCGATATGCGCGTTCGGCAGATGCGCCAGCGCCGCCTTGAACACCCGCGCGTGGCGTTCCAGCGTGGCGCGCGAATAGACGTAAACCGGGGTGCCGACCGCCTCGGCGATCACGCTCAGCGGCAAGTCCTCGGCATGCAGGACGCCGTTGCGGTATTCGAAATGATCCATGGGAAAAGCTTTCAGTCGTCGGCAGGCGGCAGGTCGAACGGGTCTTGCACGCGTTCTTCCGAACGTTTGCGCAGTTCGACGCTGCGCTCTGGCGCAGCCTGCGACGTCGGTTTGAGCAAGGCTTCGGCGGTGGGTTTCTGCTCGGCGCCATAAGGTGCAACCGGCAGCGATTGGCCGACCTTGGGCTTGAGCGGCGCGGCCGCGCCGCAGCCGGCCAGCACCAGGATCAGTCCGCAAAGCACCGCACGCCGCATCGCCATCACTCCAGACCCAGCGCCGCACGCGCTTCGGCCACCCGCGCCTGTACCTGTTCCGGCGCGGTTCCGCCATAGCTGGCGCGCGCCGTCACCGACGCTTCGACCGACATTGCGGCAAACACGCGGGCATCGATCCGCGGGTCGATCGCCTGCAGCTCGGCCAGCGTCAGCGCATCGAGCGCGACCCTGCGGCTTTCAGCCAGCTTGACCGCTGCGCCGGTGATATGGTGCGCCTCGCGGAACGGCACGTCGGCGGCGGTCACCAGCCAGTCGGCCAGATCGGTGGCGGTGGCATAGCCAAGCTCGGCGGCGGCGCGCATCCGTGCCGCCTGGAAGGTCGCCCCGGCGATCATCCCGGTCATCGCGGCCAGGCACAGCTCGAGCAGCCCGGCGGCTTCGAACACCGGCACCTTGTCGTCCTGCATATCCTTTGAATAGGCCAGCGGCAGGCCCTTCATCGTCACCATCAGGCTGATCAGCGCGCCGACGATCCGCCCCGAGTGACCGCGCACCAGTTCGGCCGCATCGGGATTCTTTTTCTGCGGCATGATCGAACTGCCGGTCGAGAGGCTGTCGGGCAAGCTGACGAACCCGAACGGCTGGCTGGCCCACAGGATCAGCTCCTCGGCCAGCCGCGAAAGATGCAGCGCGGTTTGCGCCGCCGCGCTCAGATACTCGATCGCGAAATCGCGGTCGGACACCGCATCGAGGCTGTTGCGGGTCGGCGCATCGAAACCGAGCGCGGCAGCGGTGGCAGCGCGGTCGATCGGGAACCCGGTTCCGGCCAGCGCGGCCGAGCCGAGCGGCGACTGGTTGAGCCGCCGGCGGGCATCGGCAAACCGCGCGCGATCGCGCGCGGCCATCTCGTAATAGGCCAACAGGTGGTGCCCCAGCGTCACCGGCTGGGCAATCTGCAAATGGGTGAAGCCGGGCATGATGCTGGCGGCATGCTCACCCGCGCGGGTCACCAGCGCGGCTTGCAGCGCGGCCAGCGCGGCGTCGGCGCCGTCGATCGCATCGCGCACCCACAGCTTGAAATCGGTCGCCACCTGATCGTTGCGCGAGCGCGCGGTGTGCAGCCGTCCGGCCGCTGCACCGATCAGTTCGGCCAACCGGCTTTCGGTGGTCATGTGGATGTCTTCGAGGTCCCAGTTTTCGGGCACGCCGTTGGCTTGATACTCGGCCGCAATCTGGTCGAGACCCCCGGCAATCGCCGCCGCATCGGCGGCCGAGACGATGCCCTGCGCGGCGAGCATCGCGGCGTGCGCCTTGGAAGCAGCGATGTCCTGCCGCCACAAGGCCTTGTCGAATGGGATCGAGGCATTTATCTCGCGCATGATCGCCGACGGTCCGCCCGCGAACCGTCCGCCCCACATCGCATTGGAATTGCCCTTGCTGTCTTCGCCTTCGCTCAAGCTCGTTGCCCTTGGCTGCGCCGTCTGCGCCGTCTGCGCCGTAACGCTCGCCGGGTGCGATAGGCAAAGCGGGCAGCAGGCGCAACCGCAAGCGACTCAGGCAGCAACCGCGCCGGCCGAACCGGCAGTGGGCGCAGCACCGGGCGCGGCGGCGGGAATGATCGACCGCAGCCACAAGGGCTCGGCCCTGCCCGATTTCACGCTCAAGGACCTGGCGGGCAAGGAACTCCAGCTCGCCAGCCTGAAAGGCAAGCCGCTGCTGATCAATCTGTGGGCAACCTGGTGCGCGCCGTGCGTCGCCGAACTGCCGCAGCTCGATACACTCGCCGCCGATAACCCGGGGCTAAAAGTGCTGACGGTCAATCAGGACATGGACAAGCTGGACGGCGTCGCCCCGTTCCTGAAAGCACGCGGGGTGACCCGGCTCGAACCGTGGCTCAACCCCGATAATTCGCTGACCTTCCAGTTCGGCGCCGACACCCTGCCCGTGACGATCCTTTACGACAGCAGCGGCCGCGAAGTGTGGCGCACGGTGGGCGGACGCGACTGGAACACCGCCGATACTGCAGCGCTGCTGGCCGAGGCGCGGTGAGGCGCGCGCTGTGCTGGGAAATCCCCGGTGGAGGATGCGATCGGCTGTGACCCGCGCTTGGCTTGATCAGTCCTGATCGGCGGGGATTTGCAACGAACAGCTGACCCGCGCAAATTCGGGCGCAGCGATAGCCCAACAGGGGCTATGCAACTGGCCAGTGTCGGCATAGCTTCGCCGCTTCATGCACGCGCGCCCGCCCGATGCCTTGTCGGTGCGGGACCGGCGCTGGGGGGAGATAGTCCGATGGCTGTATCAGACCATGTCGATTTCAGTAACTTCATGGCGGGGGTGAAGCGCCGCAATCCTCATCAGGACGAATTCGTCCAGGCCGTGCAAGAGGTCGCCGAAGACATCTTCGATTTCATCGCCGACAAGGAGGATTACCACCGGCAGCAGATTTTGCGCCGGATTGCCGAGCCTGACCGGGTGGTCTCGTTCCGGGTGTGCTGGGAGGACGACGCCGGGAATATCCGCGTGCAGCGCGGCTGGCGGGTGCAGAACAACAATGCCATCGGCCCGTACAAGGGCGGGATCCGGTTCCATCCCAGCGTCACCGAATCGGTGCTCAAGTTCCTCGCCTTCGAACAGACCTTTAAAAACGCGCTGACCGGGCTGCCGATGGGCGGCGGCAAAGGCGGCTCGAACTTCAACCCCAAAGGCAAAAGCGTGCGCGAGATCATGCGCTTCTGCCAAAGCTTCATGACCGAGCTTTACCGCCATATCGGCGCGGATGTCGATGTTCCGGCCGGCGACATCGGAGTCGGCAGCCGTGAGATCGGCTTCATGTTCGGGCAGTACAAGCGGATCACCGGCGAGTTTACCGGGGTGCTCACCGGCAAGGGACTCGAATGGGGCGGCTCGCTGATCCGCACCGAAGCAACCGGCTATGGCGCGGTTTATTTCCTCGCTTCGATGCTCGCGACCAAGGGGCAGGACTTGCAGGGCAAGCGCGCGGTGATCTCAGGCTCGGGCAATGTCGCAACCCATGCCGCCGAGAAGATCGTCGAGCTGGGCGGAACCGTGCTGACGCTGTCGGATTCGGGCGGGTTCATCCACGATCCTGACGGGATTACGCAAGACAAGATCGACTGGGTCAAGGCGCATAAAACGCACCGGCGCGGGCGGATCGAGCAATACTGCGAGGCGTTCCCGGCGGCGCGCTTTCATCCGGGCAAGACCCCGTGGGGCGTGCCCTGCGATGTTGCGCTGCCTTGTGCCACGCAGAACGAGCTGGACGGCGGCGACGCCAGAACGCTGGTCGCCAATGGCTGCACCGCCGTGGCCGAAGGCGCGAACATGCCGACCACGCTTGAAGGCGTCCATGTGTTCAAGGCCGCGAAAATCCTGTTCGCGCCGGGCAAGGCGGCCAATGCCGGCGGGGTGGCGGTGTCGGGGCTGGAGATGAGCCAGAATTCGGGCCGCCGGGCCTGGAAGGAGGCCGAACTCCAGCAGATGCTCAAGGACATCATGGCCGGGATCCACACCAGCTGCCAGACCTATGGGACCCGCGAGGGCGGCTACTGCGACTATGTCCGGGGGGCCAACATCGCCGGGTTCAAGAAGGTCGCCGATGCGATGCTGGCGTTCGGCGTGGTGTGAGCAGATGGCACAGGGCACAAGCGCCGAACCGCGCAAGTTCGCAGTCAACGCGATCCATCTGGTGCGCACCGCCACCCAGACCAACCTTGCGCTTAGCCAGATGGCCGATCAGAAGGCCAGCATCCTGATGGGCGCGACCTTTGTCGTGTTCACAATTGCCATCGGCCAGGTCCGCAGCGGAAGCGTACCGATTTCGCTGCTGGTGCTGGCTGGCTTCGCGTTTCTCTCGGCGATGTGCGCGGTGGCGGCGGTCCTGCCCTCGATCTCGGGCAAAGGCGGGGCGAACGCGCGGCCCAACCTGCTGTTCTTCGGCACCTTTAGCCATCTGAGCGAGGATGCGTTCGCCGACGGCATATTGGCCGAACTGGGTGACGACGAGCGCATTTACCGCACCATGCTGCGCGACATCCACCAGAACGGCATGGTCCTCCAGCACAAGAAATACCGCTTCCTGCGGCTGGCCTATCTGCTGTTTCTGACCGGCCTGGTGATCACGTTCGCGATCTTCCTGTTCGAAAGCGGCGCCCTGCTTCAGGCAGTTTACGCCTAGTCCAGTGCAGACTAGATCAGCGCAGGCCCAGTGCCGCGGCCTGTTCACGCAATTGCGCAGCCTGTCCCGGATTGGCCGCGACCGCCGCCACCAGCGCGGCGCGGGCCTTGTCCGGTTCGGCCAGATTGACCCGGCTGCGGATCAGCATGATCCAGCCATCAACATTGGCGGGATTACGCTTGAGCTTGTCCTCCAGCCGCGCGACCATGCCCTCAGCCATTGCGCGCTGCTCGGCAGGCCGCAGCGCGGAGGCACGGCTGATGTCCTGCGCAGTCGGCCCAGCGAAAGCAGGCACGGCCGGAGCAGGCAAAGCTGCAGCAGCCAGCGATGCGGGCTGGCGCACCCCTGCCAGCCGCTTGCCAACGTCGATCCGATTGACCTTGCCGGCCTGCTCGATCGTCCGCCGCAGGTCGGTTTCCCAGACTGCACCGGACGGGGTATCGGCGAGCAGGGCCAGCCAGCTGTCGATCGCGCCCTGGTGATCGCCGGTGAGGTCCTGCTTCACGGCCAGGAAATAGCGCGCACGGGGATCGCGCGGATCACGGGCCACGGCTTGCGCGAAATCGGCGGCGGCGGCAGCGGGCATCGGATCGTGCGGACTGGCCATCACCCGCGCCTCGCCGCGTCCCGACCACAGCGCCGCGCGTTGTGGGGAAAGCCGCACAGCCGCATCAAAGGCGGTCACCGCCTCATCGAACCGGCCGGCCTCGAAATAGGCGCCGGCCAGCTCCGACCAGGCTTCGTCGTCATCAGGTTTTTCTTTGACCCGCGCTTCAAGCGTGGTCAGCGGGTCGCTCGCAACACTGGCCGGCGCCGCTTGCGAATTGCCGCGAACGATCTTGGTCGCGATCACAAATCCGGCCAGCGCCAAGGCCAGCAACAACAGGATCGTGCCACCGCGCCAGCGCCGCTCTGAAACTTGGGTCATAAGGTGGATCGTTCTCCGCGCTTGCTGTGGTATGGATTAGCCTCTGCGATTGTGCAACTATCGGCGCGGAGCGAATGAGCGGGTAGGTTTTCGGGGAAATCCAGTGGCAGATCGGGTGCGGATTGCGATCGTCGGGTCCGGCCCGGCCGGGCTGAGCGCTGCGGCGCGCGCGGCATCGCTGGGGCTGAGCCACGTGCTGATCGAAAAAGCCGATCATCTGTGCGACACGATCTTCAAATACCAGAAGGGCAAGCACGTCATGGCGACGCCCGGCAATCTGGTGCTGCGAGCCGATATTGCATTCGAGGCCGGCCAGCGCGAAGGCATTCTTGGCACCTGGGACGAGCAGATCGCGGCCGGCAAGGTCAACGTCAGGTTGAACGCCGAGGTCATCGAAATAGCGGGCGAAAATGGTAACTTTGCACTCAGCCTGAAAGGCGGCGATACCATCCGCGCCGAAGCCGTGATCCTGGCCATCGGCACCCAGGGCAACCCCAACTTGATGCAGTGCGCGGGCGGCGATCTGCCGCATGTGCAATACCAGCTGAGCGACCCCGGCGAATATGTCGATGAGCATATCACCGTGGTCGGCGCGGGCGATGCCGGGATCGAGAACGCGCTCGGCCTTGCGGCCGATCCGGCGCAGCGCAACACCGTTACCATCATCAACCGCACCGCCGATTTCTCGCGCTCCAAGGCCGCCAACGTCAAGCTGATGCAGGATGCTGCCGCTGCCGGGCGGCTGACGATCATGACCGAGACCAGCCCGGCCGAGGTCCGCGCGCACGAGATCGTGTTCGACACCCGCGATGGGCAGGCGACGATCCGCTGCGACCGGATCATCGCGCGGATGGGCTCGAACCCGCCGCGCAAATTTATCGAAGCCTGCGGGATCGCCTTCACCAGCCCCGATCGCGAAGCGTTCCCGGTACTTTCGCCTGCATTCGAATCAACCACCCCCGGCATCCATGTAATCGGCGCGCTGGCGGGCTATCCGCTGATCAAGCACTGCATGAACCAGGGCTATGACGCGGTCGAGTTCATCAACGGCAACCGCGCGCTGAAGCCGGCCGACGAGCCGATCCTGGCCGCGCGGTTTGCCGCTTTGCCCGGCCAACGCTCGGTCGAGGCGTGGCTCGCGCTGTTCGGCAGCAATATCGAAGTGCTGCGCGAGGTCTCTCCGCTGCAATTGCGCGAACTGATGCTGGACAGCACCGCGCGCAGCTTTGCTCCGGGCGAAGCGCTGTTCGTGCGCAATGACACCGGCTCCTCGCTGTTCGCGATTGCCGAAGGATCGGTGCTGGTCGAGGTCGACAAGGACGATCCGACCAAGGTCGTGCCGATCCCCCAAGGGGAGATCGTCGGCGAGGTCGGGCTGATTTCCGGACGGCGCCGCGGCGCGACGGTGCGCGCCGCGCAGCCGGTGATCGCGATCGAGCTGTCGCGCACCGCCGCGCTCAAGCTGATGGCCACGGTTCCAGCCGCCGGACGCGCGATTACGCGGGTCTCGATCGAGCGGCAACTGCTGCAGATGTTCGGCTCGGGACTGACCCGCGAAGATGTTGCCGAAGTGGTCGATCTGGCCGAGGTGCAGACCGTCCGCGCGGGCGAGGTGGTGCTGGCCGAGGGCGATGCGGGGACTGACATCTTTGTCATCCGGCGCGGCTCGATGGTCGTCGAAAAGGCCATCGGCGGCCGCGCCGTGTTCCTCAATTATTTGCCGGCCGGCTCTTACGTGGGCGAGATGGCGTTGCTCGATGGGGGCTTGCGGGTCGCCACGGTCAAAGCCGCGATCCGCTCCGAGGTAATCCGGTTGCCGGGCGAAGCGTTTGCGCGGCTGCTTGAACGCAAGCCCGAGCTGCGCCGCAAGGCGCTCGCCGATATGGCCGCCCGGCGCGACATCAACGCCTTCATCGAAGGCCGCAAGGCCAGTTTCTCGGGCGCGGTCGACATGTATTCGGAAACCGCCCAGTTCCTCGTCGACAATGGCCTGGGCGAGGCAACCGACGTGCTGTTGATCGATGAGACGCTGTGCGTTGGCTGCGACAATTGCGAGAAAGCCTGCGCCGATAGCCATGACGGGCTCAGCCGCCTCGATCGCGAAGCCGGGCGGACTTACGCGCATCTGCACGTGCCGACCTCGTGCCGCCACTGCGAGCATCCGCACTGCATGGCCGATTGCCCGCCCAATGCAATCAAACGCGGACCCGACGGCGAAGTGTTCATCGACGACACCTGCATCGGCTGCGGCAATTGCCAGCGCAACTGCCCTTACGGCGTAATCCGGATGGACAGCGTGCCGCCGCCCAAGCCGCCGCTGCTGGCCTGGCTGGCGTTCGGGTTCGGGCCGGGTCCGGGCGAGCCTGATAAAGCCTGGCGCAAACGCGCGGGCGGCAAGGCCAGCGAAGCGCCGAAAAAGGCGATCAAGTGCGACATGTGCGCCGGCATCGACGGCGGCCCGGCCTGCGTTCGCGCCTGCCCGACCGGCGCGGCGATCCGCGTCGCGCCCGAGGCCATGCTCTCGGTCGCGCGGCTGGCCCGGGACGATTGATGGCGGATGCTCCGCGCCTAACCCGGCAGACGCCTCGGCCGGCGGCACGCCAGCTCAGCGCCGAGCATGAGGGGTTCCTGCGCCATCGCCGCTTCCGCTGGCTCAAGCGCGCGATTGCACTCAGCCTCGCCGCGATCCTGGCTTACGCGCTGGTCGATGTGCAGCCGCGCGCCAACGGCGGCAGCTGGCTTGGCTATACGCTTGGCACACTTGGCGCGGGGCTGATTGTGTGGCTGGCGCTGCTCGGGGTGCGCAAGCGCAACATGACCCGCGGCAGCTGGTCGCTCAAGGCCTGGACCTCGGCGCACGTCTATCTGGGGCTGGCGCTGATTGTGATCGCCACCTTGCACAGCGGGTTTCAGTTCGGCTGGAACGTCCACACGCTGGCTTATGCGCTGATGATCCTGGTGATTGTCTCGGGCGTCTATGGGGTTACGGTTTACGCGTTGCTGCCCGCCGCCTTGAGCAACAACCGCGAGGAAATGACCGAGCCGCAGATGATCGAGGCGCTGGCTGCGGTCGACCGGCAGCTGGAAGAGGCCGCGCAGCCGCTGCAGCGGCGCTGGACCGAACCCGTGCTTGCGGCCCTGGGCGAACGCGCGTTTTCAGATGGGTTGTGGCGGCGGCTGGCCGGTGGCGGGCGCGGCACCAGCCCGACCCAGGCCGCGATTGATGCGCTGAACCTGGCCGCCAGCGAAGAGGCTGACGATCCGGCGCTGCTTCGGGTCGAGGCGCTGCTGCAACGCCGCCGCGCGCAGCTTGAGCGGATCCGGCGGCATCTGCGGCTGAAGGCGCTGCTCGAAGTCTGGCTATACGTCCATGTCCCCGCGACTTTCGCGCTGCTGGCCGCGCTGATCGCGCATGTGGTCAGCGTGTTCTTCTATTGGTAGGGCGGCGGCGGACATGATCTTCCGGCTCAGGACCATCGAGACCACCGCGCAGGGCCGCCAGATCGTGCGCGACCGCGATGTCGCGGAAGGCCCGGTCACCCTTGGCCGGTCGGCCGACAATACCCTGCACCTGGCTGATCTCTCGCTCGATCCGCACCATGCCACCATCTCGGGCGTGGACACCGCGCGGGTGGAAATCGAGGCGGTGGGATCGCTCGGCTTCACGCTCGACGGGCGGCAGGTACGCAGCGCGGCAATCAACCCGCAAGTCGGCGGCGAGCTGGGCTTGGGCGGCTACCGCATTGGCGTGTCGCAGGACGCCGACGGGGCGGTGTTGCTGACCATCGGTCTGGCCGCCGGGACGGCGCCGGCAACCGACGAGAAGACCGCCTTCTCGCTCGCCGGGCGGCTGCCGGGCAAACGGACGATGTCGTGGCTGCTGGCGCTGGCGCTGCTGGCCGGCTTCCTCGCGCTGCCAATCTATAGCATGCTGACCCGCGCGCCAAAGCAGACCGTGACGGGTGACGCCGCGTGGAGCCCGGGTCCGCTCAGCCTGGCGCACCATCAGCTTGAAGGCAAATGCGAGGCGTGCCACGTCAAACCGTTCGAGGCGGTGCGCGACGCGACCTGCGTCGCCTGCCACAAGGATGTTCACGATCACGCAGCGCCCGCGCGGCTGGCCAATGCGCGCGGGCCGCTCAGCGCCGGCGATGCCGTGCAATGGCGGATCGCGCAAATGTTTGGCAAGCCCGGTCCCGGGGCGTGCTCGGATTGCCATACCGAGCACGAAGGCGCGGGGCAGATGGCCGCCCCGGCGCAGGCCTTCTGCGCCGATTGCCACGGCGCGCTGAAGGACCGCTTGCCCGACACCAAGCTGGGCAACGCCAGCGATTTCGGCAAACAGCACCCGCAATTCCGTCCGGCGGTCGCGCTGACCGCAGGGAGCGACAAACTGACCCGGGTTTCGCTGGACGAGCATCCGCGCGAGGCGAGCGGACTGACCTTCCCGCACGAACTGCACCTTGATCGGCGCGGCGGGGTGGCGCAGATGGCGCTGCGGACCGGCAAAGGCGCGGGCCTCGACTGCGCGGATTGCCACCGCCCGACCGCCGATGGCGTCCGCTTCGTGCCGATCGACATGGAGCGCGACTGCGAGAGTTGCCACAGCCTGGCTTATGACAAGGTGGGCAACACCTTCCGCCGGTTGCGTCACGGCGATGTCGATCAGATGGTCGCAGATCTCTCGGTCGCGCCGCGCCGGGCGGCACCGCTTGTCACCGGGCGCCAGCGGCCCGGCGAATATGCCACTGGCGGCACCTATTTTGCGCGCTTTTCGCCGCCCGCCACCCGCGTCGGGGCGGTTGCGCAAGCCTTGTCGAGCAAGGGCATTTGCGGCGAATGCCACACAGCTTCGGCGGTCGGGGGACGTTTCTCGGTGCTGCCGGTGACGCAGGTTTCGCGCTATCTTGGCCACGGCTGGTTCACGCACGCGGCGCACAAGCAGGAGACGTGCACCTCTTGCCACGCTGCCGATCGCTCGAATTCGGCATCCGACCTGCTGCTGCCCGATCTCAAGTCATGCCGCACCTGCCATCTTGGCGAGGCTGCACCGCGCGGCAAGGTTCCCTCGAACTGCGCGATGTGCCACGATTATCACCTGACGCAGCAGGCCCCGCGCGGGGTCGCGCCACCGAAAAAGCAATAGATTGGGAGGCCCCGGTGCTGATTGCGCAAATTACCGATTGTCACATCGGGTTCGATCGCACCGATCCGGAGGAGGACAATGTCCGCCGCCTGCGCACCGTGCTTGATCGGCTCAGCCATGGCCCGAACCGTCCCGACCTGCTGCTCCTGACCGGCGATCTCACCAATGGCGGGGATGCGCAAAGCTATGGCCGGCTGGGCACCTTGCTCGCGGCCTGCCCGATCCCGTACCGGTTGCTGGCCGGCAACTGGGATGAGCGCGCGGCTTTGCTCACCGCCTTTCCCGATACGGCGAGCAACGATGGCTTTGTGCAGTTCGAGCTTGCGTTCCCGGGGCTGCGGCTGATCGCGCTCGACACGACCGAACCCGGCCGCCACGGCGGTGCGTTCTGCGCCCAGCGGGCCGCGTGGCTGCGCGCGCGGCTGGACGCCGATCCGCACACGCCGGTGCTGATCGCGATGCACCATCCGCCGATCGTCAGCGGGCTGGATTGGTTGGATGGCAGCGGCAACGAAGCCTGGATCGCCCGGTTCGGTGCGGCGATTGCCGGGCATTCGCAGGTATGCGGCATTATCACGGGCCATCTCCACCGTCCGCTCCACACGACGTTCAAGGGCGTTTCGCTGACCGTTTGCCCCTCAACTGCCCCGGCGGTGGCATTGGACCTCAACGCGTTTGATCCTGGCCGCCCGGACGGTCGTCCGATGGTCACCGCCGAGCCACCGTCCTATGCCCTGCACCGCTGGGCCGGAACGCAGCTGCTGACCCATTTCGAAGCCGTGGCAACCGAGCCTTGGGCTGCGCTCGCAGTGTTCGACGCGGCCATGCAAGGCACAGTGCGGAACAATGCCAACGAGCGCGCGGCGCAATAATTTAGGGACAGTCCCTAAATTATTGCGCTCAGCGGCGCGCGCGCCACGCCGAATTGTCGGCTTCGTCGCTGACCTTGTAGGGGAAGCCCCGGCGCGTGAGGAACAGCCGCTCCATCTCGGGCCGGGTGAACGGGCGCGAGCCAAGCCGGCCGAATACCGCGATCTGCCCGCCGGTTTCGTCCACCGCGCGGTCGCGGTCGATGCCCTTGGACAGCGCCAGCGCGGGCGTCGGAGTCTTGGCCCAGGCAATCAGCTCGGGTTTGGGCAGCGGCGAGAAGCCGAAGAAGTTTGGCTGGCTGGCGGGCGAGGTCAATTGCAGCACCTTGAGGCCATTGCGCCCGTCGGCGACATAGGCGAACAGCGAGGCATTGGTCGAGGCGACCACCACGTCTTCGGCATCACTGAGCTGTCCGCCCAGAGTCACCCGCTGGTAGATCTGCGGCGCGCGCGGGCGGGTGACATCGACGATCACCAGTCCGTCCGCCTTCGCCGCGACATAGGCATAGGTCCGTGCGATATAGACCCGGCGCGCATCGGCCAGCGGCACGGTTCCTTCGGCAACGGCCAGCGGATTGCGCAGGTCGGTGACATCGAACAGCTTGAGCCCATCACGGTCGGTCACCCAAAGGTAGCGGAACTGCACCGCACTGGCGCGGGCATCGGTCAGCGCGCGCACCGCCGTAACCCTGGGCTTGAGCGGGTCGGACAAGTCGATCACCACCAGGCCTTTATCCGCCACGACATAGGCCACCTCGCCCGCCAGCACGATGTGCCGCGCCCCGTTGAGCACGCCGCCGGGGTTCCAGGTCAGCGCGCGCGCCAGCTTGTTGTTGCGGAATTCGCCGTCGGAGAAGGTGTTGACGTTGACCAGCACCAGCCCCTCGACGCTGTCGGTGATCGCAGCGTAGTTGTAGATCGGCAAGAACGCTTGCTCTTGATTGGCGTCGCGCATCAACTGGGTGTTGCGCGGCGGGGCAATCGGCTGGTTGGTGGGAAGCGCCATGCAGGTGGCATTGATGGTGTCGACCTGCGCATCACCCGCAAACGGGGCCGATATGATCGGATCGGCGATGCCTTTGTTGGCGACCGACGCCACATCGTAAACGTGGAAGCCGCCGGTGCCTTGCGCGACATACAGGTATTCGCCGCGCAGTTGCAGACACCCGACCCGGCCCGGCGTGCCTTCGGTGACATTGCGGAACTCCTCGACCGGATGGCTGTCGCCCGCAGCTACGGCGTTAAGCGGTTTGCCGCGCGTCCAGTTTTTCAGTTCGCGGCCATTTTGCTCGACATGCATCCGCCAATAGTCCGGGTAGGCATAGCGTTGCAGGTACGAGCCGAGCACCGCCTGCGGCTCGTCCCATTCGGTCACCCGCACCGCTTCGATCCCGCCTTCGAGCCCGGTCCAGGCATTGAGGCCGACGAAGTTGACGAAGTTGGTCCCCAGCAGCAGCGTCTGGGCCATGATCGCATTGTTGTCCTCGGCCACGCTGACATGGCAATCGCTACAGGTTTTGGTCTCCTGCGTGCGCACGGTATGCGGAAAATGCGGCGCGAAGGCCTGGCTTGAGAAGCCCGGCGCGCTGATCGGCGGCTGCTGGATATAGATTCGCTCGCGATTGGCATTGGTCGAAGACAGCACCAGCGCCGAGGTCGACCTTACCGGCGCGATCTGATTGCCCTTGGTGGTCATATGAATGCCCAGCTGGAACATGTCGTCGCGCGCGACTTGCGGATTGTAGGTTGCGAAATTGCGCGATTCCTCGCCCTCGTAGTGGTTCTCCGCGGTCTTCCAGTTGGCCTCGATCGGCAAGTGACAACCGCCACAGCTGGTCGTCCACGCCAGGTGGCAGGTAAAGCAGGCCAGCTTGCCGTCGTCGTGCGCGCGGTCCGATTTGGGCACGCCTGGGCCGAAGCCGAAGCTACCATCCTCCGCCCCCGACTTGCTCATCAGCTTGGCGCGCGCCGACTTGAGGTTGAAGAAGGGCGAGGTCGGATCGACGCTATCCTTGGTCAGATGGATTTGCCAGGTCAGGTTCGGATCGACGATCGAACGCTGGTAAAGCTCGCGCCGCCCGCCATCGCCATCGAACCATTCGAACCGGCGCTGGCCATCGGGATTGCGCAGCAGCGCCAGATTGGTGCCCTTGGGCGGTGCGGCCGGGCCTGAAGTCAGCAGGGTGGGATCGGCATCGGCGGTGCCGTGGCAGTCCTTGCACCCGATTTCGACCGCATTGGCGACCTCGCCGTAAATCAGCCCGTTACCGTGGTTGTCCTGCGCGAAGTGGCAATCGGCGCATTGCATGCCTTTTTCGGCGTGGATGTCCATCAGGTGCACCGACTTGCCGGGATTGGTCCCCGGGGGCACGAACTGGGGCTCGCCCTTGCGACGCCATTTTTCCGGATCGCCGGGGTCGACGATATGTTCGGGCTGCGGGGCGGTTTTGGCCTGCTCGCCGGCAGCATCGAGCAAGTTGCCGGCCCGGTCGCGCTTGTAAACGCCGCGGAAATTCCAGCCGTGGCCGTGATAATCGGCGAACTGCGTGTCCTTGAGCAGCGGGTTGAGATCGGTGACGTTGCGCAGGAAATCGACATCGCCCCACAGCCCGCGCGCCGCCGCCGCCTCAGGATTGCGATCGTTGATCGCGCGGATCGTCGCGCTGCCTGGATAGCGCTGGCGCTTGTATAGCCGCTGATAGTCCGCGTCGCTCATGCCCGGCGGGCGCGGCGTTTGATTTTCCGGCCCCGGCCACATCAGCGGCGCATCGGCCTCATAGTCCCACATGGTATAGCCCAGGAACGAGTTCAGGAACACGTTGGGCTGGTGCATGTGACAAGTCATGCACTGCGCCGTCGGGATCGCGCGGGTGAACACGTGGCCCAGCGGATGGCCGGATTCCTTTGCGGCATCCGCTTTGACGCCTTCGGCAACCGGACCGTGATCGCCCAGCAGCCCGCCATGCGCATCCGCCCCGGCGCGCTTGTCGGCAATCGTCGGATCGGCGGTCTGGGTCTGCCCATCGCGGCCAAATTGCGCATAGGTCAGGCTATGGCGCGGCTCGCGATCGTTGGCATAGATCACATGACAGCTTGCACAGCCCGAATGGCGATAGTCGCCCGGCTGGTCGTTGGTCCCCATGAACCACAGGAACGGATCGTTGAGCCGGGTCTTGTGGATATTGAGCACCGGAATCGCCACCCGCAGCCCCGTGCCCGGGCCGCGCGACGACTGTTTGAGGTCGGGCCGACCGGGCTCTTCGAGCCGCTGGATCGAACCGCTGGCGTTGGGAATGCCCACCTCGGGAAAGGCGCTGCCGTTGGTGCGCCCGCCATCCTCGAACACCCGGAACACATCGCCCGGCGGCACCACGTTCCAGCGCGGCAGCGGATAGAGCGCGGCCAGCGCGCCGCGCGCGGCCTGGCGCGGGCTAACCGTGCCCGGCGGATTGCCCGGCGCGACCACGCGCGCGGGCTTTCCATCGCGGGTATAAGCCTCTCCGAACAGGTAGTTTTTAAGCGGGACAATCCCGTTGTTATACGACGCCCCGCCCCACAGCATCGCGCCGGTAGCCATCAGCGAGCGCTCACCAGCCTCAATCGTCGGCAAATGGCAGGACCCGCAGGCCTCGCGCGCGACCCGGTAGTCCGACGGATTGATGAACCGGACGAACTCCGGCGCTTCGCGGTTAAGCAGGCTATAGCTGCGCGCCGGATTGGCCGATGATGGGAAATGCCACGCCTCGGGATAGCGCGGGAGCACATGCGCGCGGTCGCGCGCGGCGGCATAGGCCGGATCATCGCGCGGCCGCGCGGGATCGCCGCGCACTGCCGCATCGCCGCCGTGGCAATCGGTGCAGCCCAGCCGCACCGCTGGCGAGACGTGCATGGTCGGAGCTTCGGTTTTGACATGGCACGACTGGCAGCCATCGGTCTTGGCCGCCGCCGCTGCCACGCTTTGCCTGGCCGGCGCCGGGGGAGCGGTGACCAGCGCGTAATCGCGCACCACCGCCTTTTCACCCTCGCTGGCACTGATATCCGTGGCTTTGAGCAACAAGCTGCCCGCGCAGGTCAGCGCGGCCAGAACCAGCAAGGCGCGCGCGGGCCGCATCAATAGCTCACGATCATGTTGGCCAGCACCGAATAGTACCGCGCGTGGCGCTGGCTGTTATCGAACAAATCGCGGAAGCCATCGCCCGGCAGCAAGGCCGCCGCCGAGAGCCGCGCGACGATGTTTTGCGTCGCCAGCGGCCGCCAGATCGCCGACAGCGACAGATCCCAGCCGATGTCTTTGGGAATGCTGCCCTCATTGCGCAAAGCCTGGAGCACGGCGGTATTCGCGAACCACAGGTGGTTGGCATTGGCGGAGACGCGCACGGTCGGGCGCAGATCGAAGTCGCCGCCCACCCCGACCAAAATCGTGCCGGGATTGTTGAAGTTCGACTGGCCCTGTTCTTTCGACGAGCGCAGCGAATTCAGCACACCGTTGCGCCCGCTCAGCGCCACCGCGCGTCCGCCGCCGGCAAACGGGATCGTCTGGCGGACCCAGTATGAGGTATCTGCGCCGGCAAGCAGCGGGTTCTCGACCACCGCATCGAACCCGCCTTCGACATCGTCACGCGGATCGCCATCGCCGCTGGCATAGAGCCCGGACAGCCGAAAGCGCTTCCAATCCTTGTCATAAGACAGCTCGGCCGCAGCAAAGCTCGCGCGGATATTGGCCCGCCTGCCGGTGAAGAAGCTGTTGCGGTCCTGCCCCAATGCCAGATAGCTCGACCCGGTCAGCCCGAACCGCCCGATCCGGCCATCGGCATTGTAGCCCAGATAGACCACATCGTAATCGCGCCCGCGCAGCGTGCCGAGCAGCGCCGGACGCACCGGAAAACCGTTGGTATCGATCTCGACCCGGCCCGCCTCGCGGTTGCGGTTGTAGGCCACCGTGAGCTGGCTGGTCAGCGCGGTCAGCGGAAAATCCTGGCGGTAGAGATTGGCGATCAACAGCCAGTCATTGCGCGGGCGCTGGACCACCGAGTTCAGCCCCGAATTGGTGTCCTTTTCGAGCCGCCAGAACGCCGCGAGGTTGTATTGCCAGCGGTTGCCGTCGCGGGTGCCGAAGAACCGCAAGCCAAGCTGGTTGTCATTGAACAGGAAGCCGCGGAAATCGGCCTGGAAAGGTTGAATCCCGACCCGCACCGAATCGAAATCGTAACGCGCGGAAACGTCACGCAGATGGTAATCGACGAACAGCTCCTGCACGCCCACGAATTGATCGAACCGGCGGCTCGGCTTCGATGGCTCGACATTGAGCACGCGCCGTTCGGGCACATCGACATAAGAGAAATTGAACGCCAGCGCGATCCGGTATTCGATCGCGGGCGGCTTGAACGCGGTGTTGCCCTTGCTCAGCGCGGCGCCGAAGATGAAGGTCTGCGAAAAGACATAGCTCGCATCCTTGCCGAACACGTCGAGACTGCCGGGCCGTTCGCTCGCCTGGACGCCGACCGGAATCGGAAAGGTGCGCGGCTCGAACACCGTGTCCGAAATGGCGTTGAGCGTCAGAAACCAGTCGTCGCCCTTGAGGAAGCCCGGCCGCTTGCCCGCGGGCAAGGGCAGATCGCCCTTGAGCAGGTTCTGATGGAACGGATCGCGCTTCGAATGGCACACATGGCGCAGGTTCGGATAAAGTTCGACCAGCGTTTGATCCGCGCCGCGCGCGGGACACAGCCCGGTCATGATCCGCCAGCGGTCGGGCACCGGGAACTGGTCGGCCGGAAAGGCATCGGGCGGCGGCGCGCGCACCGCGCCGGGATTATCCTGCTGGATCCGGTCGGGCAGGCCGGTTTCGAACCCGGGGCGGCGGCGGCCCTCGACGATCCCGGGATCGACCTCGGGCGGGCTGGCCTGCTCGGGCACAGCAGCGGATGACGGCGGCGGCGCAGCAGCAGGTTCACCCGCAACCTGCGCCAGCACCAGCAGGAATTGCGCCGCGCCCATCACAGCCCCTGGCAGACATTCTGCGCGGCGCTGCCGATGAACGGCGCGAACGGGCAGCTGACATAGCGCAGCCGGGTGCTGGCCCCGCCGCCAAGATCAAAGACCAGCGTATCGGCGCGGCCGGCGGCGGGAGCCTGGCCGATCGTCCCCAGCACTGTGGCGGCATTGCTCAGCCCCAGAAAGGCGATCATGTCGTCTTGGTCGATCCCGTCGCCCGACACCCCGATCGCCCCGACCAGCGTGCTGCCGCGATAGATCGGGACCGCGCCAGGGAAGATCTGCAGGCCGTTCTGCAAGCGGTTTTGCGCCGGGGCCACGTCAGGAATAAAGCTGCACCGCGCCGCAGTATCGACCAGACTGGCGCCGGTGACGAAGTTCAGATGCTGCGCCAGATTGGCCAGCACCAGCGCCGATTGCAGTCCGGTCGAGAAGATGCTCCATCTGGCGATCGGGCGCGACAGCGGCCCGTTCGGGCGCGCCAGTTCGCCATCGGGAAAATACGGCCGCGCCAGATTGCCGACCGCGCGCGCCGAAAACGCGATCCGCCCGGTCAGCGCCGCTGGATCGGCAAGGAAGGTTCGCGTTACGGGAACGAAGCTGCGCACATCGGCGCTGGGATCGGCGAGCAATTGCGCTCCGGCGCTGGCATTGCTCATGAACGCCGCCGTGCGCGCCTTTTGCAACGAGACGTCGATCCCGAACACCGGCGCATCGGGCGAGCGGACCAGCCCGAGCGTTACCCCGCGCGTATCGACCAGCGCGATCGTGACCTGCGCCAGACTATCGAGCGGTTGCCGGATCTGCGCGCGCGCCTTCGACATCACCGCGAAGGCCTGTTCGAGCATGCGCTGCGCTTCCAGCGCCGAAATCGCCACCCCGACCTCGGCGGCGTCGGTCCCTGCGCGCAGCGGAAAGCGGCCCGCCCCCGCGCCATCGGACAAGACAAAGGCATCGCTGTTGGTGAATTCGGCCGCAGTCGCCCGTCTCAGCCCCGAGGCTTCGCTGCCATAGACCGCGCCGGCCAGGACCGCCGTGCCCGGATAGTAGCCGATCACCGGGCTGAGATTGCCCAGCGCGGGAACCGTTGCAGCAAAGCTGGCTGAAGCGACGGCGGCGAGGCTCGCGTAATCGGTGTCGGTATAGCGCAGCACGGTGCCATCGAGCGAAATCTGGTTGGCGCGC
Source organism: Novosphingobium sp. (assembly GCA_031416535.1). GTDB lineage: Bacteria > Pseudomonadota > Alphaproteobacteria > Sphingomonadales > Sphingomonadaceae > Novosphingobium. The sequence continues at coordinate 21,461 of JANOTT010000062.1, forward strand.
ACCCCCAGCGGAGCCTCGAACCCGACGGTACCGGCCAGACCGATCCGTTCGTCGATATCGGTATCGATGTCGAGCACGTTGGGATCGAAGCTGTAGGCCCCATCTGCCGCCACGCCGACCCCGCCGACCACGACCCCGTTCTTATACAGCGGGAACCCGCCAGGATCGGCCGAAAGCCCCAGTGGCGAACGCTTTGGCCCGATCAACGCGGCTGGCCCCGCTGCCAGCCGGGTATTGAGATCGGAGCACGGCAACTGGCTGAACTGCACCCCGAACAGCGGCCCGCTTTCCAGCCCCGCGGTCGATGCCGCGGGGGGAAATTGCTGCTGCACGATCATGCTCGCAGTGCGGGTGGAAAAAGCATTGCCGCCGCTCGACAGGTAAGCGCCAGTGATCGCCTTGGCGATCGCCGCCGCTTCTGCAGGAACATCGAGCCCTTGCAGATCCTGCTGCGAGCCGTCGGCCGCGCGCGGTATCCGGGCCAGCGCGGGGGCGCCGGTCATCCGCAGCACCGCCAGCACATTGCCAACCCGGTCGGTCACCGCGATCACCGCCGGGCGGCCATCGGCCTGCGCCTGCGCAGCCGCCTCCGCGACAATTTTTTGCACATCCGCGACTGCCAGCGCTTCGGCTACGGGCGCGGTATAGGCCGAACCCGTCGCTGGCGGCGGGGTAGGAGTTGGCGTCGGCGTCACACCGCCGCCGCCGCCCGAGGCACCACTGGTCCCGCCGCCGCCGCACGCGCTCAGCACCAGCGCCGCCGCGCAAACCAGCGGGGCAGGCTTCATCGCCCCTTCACCGTAACGTGCCGATGCTGCGCACGGCTTCGCCCAGCGCCGCCCTGAACCCGGCCGGATTGTAGCTGGCCGGGCTTTCCACGGCGGCATAGGCGCGGTTGATGTGCGCCCGAATCCCGGCGGCCACCCCGATCGTCACCCGGCCCTCTTTGACCAGCGCATTGAGCAGCGTATCGACCGCCATGACCGCTTGCGCCGATCCGGCGTAGTCGGTGAACCGAGGCGACACCGTCCGCCCGCCGATCGCCGCGATCACCCGGAACGCAGTGTCGCCGCCAGCGGAGGCGCGCGTCATGGCCCCGCCGAGTGCGCCAGCCGCTGCATCGAGCCGCTTGGCGGCTGCGACCGCTTCGCCGCGGCCCTTGCCCATCGCGGCGTGAAACCCGCGCGCGGCTGCGTCAAACTGCGCCGCCTGGCTTGGCGCAAGCACCTGCGCCACCGCCGCGAGCATGATGATATTCTCATCGTTGTACGGCGGCTGGCCAAATTTGATCGGGCGACCGGGATTGGTTTCGAAGCTGCGCGGGCGGGCGGGATTGTCATTGATCCCGCGATGGCAGCTGTGACAATCGAAGAAGGTAAACTCGGGAAACAGGCCATTGCTCGCCAGATCGGCGCGCGCAAACAGGGCAAGCGAGCGCTGCACTGCCTCGGCCTGCCCCACCGCCCACAACCGCACGCCGTCGCTCTGCGGCTTGCGCGCCGCATAATCCGTATCGACATCCCAGTGCTGTTGGAGCGCGGAAAACAGATCGAGCTCGAACGACAGCCGCGGATGGCCCGCCGCCATCATGGCATGGGTGACGAACTGGCCGGGCTTGCCGCTGCCCAAATGGCAATCGAGGCAGACCGATGCCCGCACCTGCGGATTGTCGAGCGGAAGCATCCCGCCCGCGACATTGCCAGCATGGCTCGCCCCGACCGCGTAATGGCTTGCGATCCAGCCCGAAGCGGCGCCATGACAGCTTTCGCAGCCGACCCCGTCCGAGAGCAGGAAGCGTTCACCGCGCGGCCCCGCCGGCGTGGTGTGACAGCCAAGGCAGGCGGGGGCAGACCCAGCCGAGCCGAGCCCGAGCGTGGCCGTAATGCGCTGCCCGCGCGGCGAAACCAAACCGGCGTAAGCGCGGCTGTGCGCACCCGCGCGCGCCGATGGTTCTTGCCACAGCCGCAGCTCATCCTGCCGGACCACCGCGCCGTCACCCTCGGCGCGGCCATGGCAGGTTGAACCGGCACAGCTCGCCACCCCCTCAAAGCGCTCAGCAATCGCTGCGCCAGCAGCCAGTCCGGCGAGCATCGCGACCAGCACCAACGCCACCAGTCTGCGCCGCATTATGATAGCCGACATGGTGCCCTCCAACCGGCAAGCAATCTGACACGGCAAACCCGGCAAAGCAAGGCAATCGCCGCAGGTCTGCCCCGTTGCCAAGCCAAACCACGCAGCCCATAACCACCACCAATGGGGAAAGCTGCGCTAGCGATGATTGGACGCTTCCCGGGCGGGCGCTGGCTGGCCCTGGCCGCGCTGTTCGCGCTGTTCGCGCTGGCCGACTATGGCTGGCTGGGCGCGACCCGGATCATCGATCAGCGCGGCGGCGATGTGCTGCTCGCGCTCAATGCCCGGCAGCGGCCGCAGTCCGACCGGGTGGTGATTGTCGATATCGATCAAAAGTCGCTCGAGGAGCTGAACGACGAAGCCGGCAGCTGGCCGTGGCCGCGCTCGGTCCACGGCGAACTGATCGAGCAGATCGCCCGCCAGCACCCGCAAGCCATCGCTTTCGACATCCTGTTCAATGAGCCCGATATCTTCCGCCCCGAACACGATGAGGCTTTTGCCGAAGCGGTCGCGCGCCATCCCCAGGTCTGGCTGGCCATGACGCTGAACAGCGATGGGCTGGGTGCGGTGCTCAGCGAACTGCCCCCCGCAGTCGGTGCCCGGCCGCTGGGCCGCCCTGCCCCCGGCGCGCGCGCACCGATCATGCTGCCTTTGGTCGTCGCGCAATTTCCCGCAGCGATGCGCGGCGGGCTGATCAATTTCACCCCGGACAGCGACGGGGTCGGCCGCCATCACGCCTTGTATGGTGACCGCAGCGGCTGGCGTTTCCCCTCGCTGGCGGCGCGGATCACCGCGGCGGCGCAGCGCCCGCTGCCCCGGTCAGGCGAAATGCTGCTCAACTGGCGCAGCGGCTGGCGGCATATCTCGTTTTCCGATCTTTACCGCGATGGCCTGCGCGAGCATCCGCAGCGCGCGCCTAACGAATTCACGGGCAAAATCGTGATTATCGGGACCTCGGCCCCGGGGCTGACGGATTTCCGGGTCACGCCGCTGGGCAGCACCTATCCGGGGGTCGAAATTCTCGCCACCGCGCTCGACAATCTGGCGCGCGGCGATTGGCTGCGCGAGGTGCCACGCCCGGCCACGGCGCCGCTCGCGCTGGCGCTGATCGGCCTGCTCGCGTTCGGCTTTGCCCGCAACATCGGCGCGCAGCGCTTGCTGATCGCGTTGACCGCGCTGTCCCTCGCGGTGATCGGGCTCAGCTGGCTGGTGCTGGCGCTAGACACCTTTGTGCCGGTGTTCGGCGCGCTGACTTTTGGCTGGGCCTATTACCTGGTCGCGACTGGAATTGCCTATGCCCAGGAGCGCGCCCGGCGGCTGCGCACGGCCAGCATGTTCATGCGCTTCCTCGATGCACGGGTGGTCGCCGAGCTGATCGACCAAGGCGAGTTCGACTATCGCAAGGCGGCCGAGGCGCGCGCAGTCAGCGTGCTGTTCTCCGACATCCGCGGCTTCACGGCGCTGTCCGAAGTGACCACACCCGAAGCCGTCGTGAGCCTGCTGAACACCTATTTCTCGCATCAGGTCGGGGTTATTTTCGCGCATGCGGGAACGCTCGACAAATTCATCGGCGATGCGATCATGGCGTTCTGGGGGGCACCGGTTGCGCATCCCGACCATGCCGCCCGCGCGGTGGCAGCGGCGCTCGAGATGTCGGCCGCGCTCGAAGAGTTGCGCGGTGAGCTGGGCGAACTTGGCGCCGAGCTGGAGATCGGGATCGGCATCCACAGCGGCAGCGCCGTAGTCGGCTTCATCGGCTCGAACGACCGGCTCGATTACACCGCGATCGGCGATACCGTGAACCTGGCCAGCCGGGTCGAAGGGCTGACCAAGGGGATCGCGCGGGTGCTGGTGACCCAGGCCACCCGTGATGCTGCGGGCGATCTGTTCGATTGGCGCGATTGCGGGCTGCATCCGGTCAAGGGCCGCGAGCTTGGCGTTCGCCTGTATGAACCCTTGCGCAAAGCTGTTAGTCTTTGATCCGGGGTTTGCACTTTGGCCGAAGGAGGACGGTTGCCATGCATTGCGCGCGCGTCATTCTGTTCGCCGCCGGGGTGCTGATCGGATCCGCCGCGCTGGCCAGCGAACGCGGCCTGATGATCCGCGCGGGCGATCTGTTTGCCGAACCGTTCATCGATGCCAAAAAACTCGCACCGCTCACCCCCAATCAATCGGTAACCATCATCGAGCGGCGGGGCGGCTGGGTGTCGGTGCAAGCCGAGGGAATGCGCGGCTGGGTGCGCTTGCTCAACCTGCGGCTTGAGCCCGCAGTGCAGCCAGCCGGCCGCCCGATTGCGGCGCTGCGCACCGGCAGCACCGGCCGCACGGTGGCCACCGGGGTCAAGGGCCTCGATGAAGCCGACATTCGCAGCGCGGTGCTCGATCGCGGCCAACTCGCCCAGCTTGAGCAGCTCGGCGTCGGTGACGACGCCGCGAAGCAATACGCCAGTCAGAATAAATTGACGGAAAGCACGATCGGTTATCTTAAACCAGGGAAGGCGCCATGATCCGCTCGCCCCGCCTGCTGGCTGTGCTGCTGGGGGCTACGGCGCTGGTGTCAGCGCCCGCAGCAGCGCAATTTGGTGCCATCGACAGCATCATCGGCAAAGTGCAAAGCGCGCAAAAGATCGGCGAAGGGCTGCGCAAGATCAGCGAGCCGGAAGAGATCAAGATCGGCGGCGATCTGGCCGCAATGCTGCTTGGGGCGGCGCCGCTGATCGCCGATCCGGCCAAGCAGCGCTATCTCAACACGCTTGGCCGCTGGCTCGCGCTGCACAGCGAACGGCCCGGACTGCCATGGAAATTCGGGATCATCGACAGCGACGATTTCAACGCGTTCTCGACGCCGGGTGGCTACGTGCTGGTGACGCGCGGCCTGTTTGAGCGGATGCGCAGCGAATCCGAACTGGCCGGCGTGCTCACGCACGAAATCGCGCATGTTGCGCGCAAGCATCACCTCGCGGCGCTGCAAAAGGCCCTGCGCAACCAATCGCTGAGCGAGATGCGCAGCTATTTCAGCATCAGTACGGGCAGCAGCATCGGCGACCGGTTCAGCGCAGCGCTGCTCAGCGCCGGCAAGGACCTGTATGCCCGCGGACTGGATAAAGACGACGAGTACGAGGCCGACCGGGTCGGCGTCGTCATCGCGGCGCGCTCGGGCTATGCGCCGTGGGGGCTGGCGGGCGTGCTTCAGTCGCTGACCGCGACCACTGACGAGAGCAAATACGGGCTGCACAACCGCACCCATCCGCTCCCGCTTGATCGACTCGTCCGGCTCGATTCGGCGATGGGCAAGCGGTTTGATACCATGCCGGGACTGGTCGATGACCTGCCGGGCTTCGCTGCGCTGCGCCGACCACCAGCGCCGCTGGCCGCGCCACCAGGGCCCAAGCCCCCGCCCGCAAAGCCAGGACGGCGTCGGCCCTGATGGCGAAGCAGGGGGGGCTGGCTGGAAACCGGGCACCGGTGCTGGCGGGGCTGGTGCTGGTCGCGCTGGTGGCCGTGCTGCAAGTGCTGCGCCTGCCCGCGCTGGACCGGTTCGGCCTGCTGATGTTCGATAGCTACGAACGCGCTGCACCGCGCGCTTACGAGGACGCCCCCGTCCGGGTGGTCGATATCGATGACGAAAGCATTCGCCGGCTTGGCCAATGGCCGTGGCCGCGCAGCGAGATTGCCCGGCTGACCGACCGGCTCGGCCAGGCCGGCGCTTCGGTGGTGGTCTTTGACATCGTCTTTTCCGAGCCCGATCGCACCTCGCCCGCGCGGATCGCCGATCAGCTCGCCCGCGGCGGCGCCGCCCCTGCGGTCATCGAGACGCTGCGCCGCCTGCCCGACCATGACACCGCGCTGGCGCAAAGCTTTGCCGCCACCCCGGCGGTGCTCGGCTATTTCCTGATCAACGACCACGCCGGGCCACCGGTCGCGGTCAAGGCCGGGTTCGCGGTCGGCGGATCGCCGCCCGGCGAGACGGTGCCGACGTTCCGGCGCGGCATCGAATCGCTGCCGGTGCTGAGCGCGCAGGCCGCCGGGAGCGGTTCGATCAGCCTTGCGCCCGACAGCGACGGGATCGTCCGCTCTGTCCCACTGCTCGCGCGGCAGGGCGATCAATTGCTGCCCTCGTTGTCGCTCGAGGCGCTGCGCGTGGCGCAGGGGGCCGGATCGATCCTGATCCGGACCAGCGACGCCAGCGGCGAATTGCGCGGCGCGCCGGGACAGGTGGTGGCGATCAAGGTTGGCCAGTTCGAAATTCCGACCACGGCGGCGGGCGGGCTGTGGCTGCATTACACCGTGCCGGTTGCGGCGCGCTCGATCCCGGCGTGGAAAATTCTTGAGGGAGCGGTTGCGCCGGCCGAACTCGAACAGGCGGTCGGGGGCAAGATCGTGTTTGTCGGCGCGGGCGCAATTGGTCTGCGCGATCTGATCTCGACCCCGCTGCGCGACAAGGAACTGGGCGTGATGGCGCACGCGCAGGCGGTCGAACAGATGATCCTCGGCAAGTTCCTGGTGCAGCCCGACTGGGCTCATGGGCTCGAGCTGGCGCTGCTGCTGGGGCTCGGTCTTGGCCTCGCGTTGGTGCTGCCCCGGCTCAGCGCCTCGCTGGGCGCGCTGGTGGTCCTCGGCGCGGTTGGGCTGATCGTTGGCGCAAGCTGGCTGGCGTTCGCGCAGCGCGGCTTCCTGCTTGATCCGGTTTACCCGGTGCTGGTGCTGGCACTGGTCTACTCCGCGCAGACCGTGCTGGTATTTTACCGCGAAGAGCGCCGCCGCGCCTATATCCACTCAGCCTTCGACCGTTATCTTTCACCCGAACTGGTCCGGCGGATTGCCGCCGATCCCGACCGGCTCGAACTGGGCGGCGAAGAGCGCGAGATGACCGTGCTGTTTGCCGACGTACGCAATTTCTCCGGCATTTCCGAGCATCTCGCCCCGAAGCAATTGATCGGCTTCCTGATCGCGCTGCTGACCCCGCTGTGCGATGTGCTGCTGGGGCGCAAAGCGACGATCGACAAGTTTATCGGCGATGCGATCGTCGCCTTCTGGAACGCCCCGCTCGACGATCCCGACCAGCACCGCAACGCCGCGCGTGCGGCGCTTGAAATGATCCGCAGGCTGGAGACGCTCAACGCGGGCGAGGGCCGCGATCCCGCGGTCACCTGGCCCGGGCCGGTCAAGATCGGGATCGGGCTGAACTGCGGGCTGTGCTGCGTCGGCAATATGGGCTCGGCGCAGCGGCTGTCATATTCGCTGATTGGCGATACGGTGAACCTCGCCTCGCGGATCGAGGGGCTGACCAAGTTTTACGGTGTGTCGATCGCAATCGGCAGCGCCTTGCGCGATCATCTCGGCGATTTCGCGGTGCTCGAACTCGACCGGGTCAGGGTCATCGGCCGTGATGCGCCCGAGCGGGTGTTTGCGCTGCTGGGTGACGAGGCTTTTGCCAAAAACGCCGATTTTGACGCCCTGCGCGAACGGCATGAAGCGATGCTGGCGGCTTATCGCGCGGGCGACTGGGACAGCGTGCGCGCACATCTGCCAGACCTGCGCGAGCGAGCCGCAAGCTTCGGCCTTACGCAGCTTTATGCGCTCTACGGTGAACGGATCGAGACGCTGAGCGGGAGTTCGCCGCCCGCCGGTTGGGACGGCGTGTACGAAGCGCGCAGCAAATAACGTTCAAGGACTGCGCCGCAGGTCGCTAGTCAACGGGTTGGCCCGGCAGACCTTTGGGCACAGGGGCCACTTGCGGCTTCCCATTCCCACTCCCACCGAAGGCAGGCAATACCGCAGGCAAGACATTGAGCAGTCCGCCAAGCACACCGCCGCCGCTCATGCGTGCCGGAAAGATCTGGTTTTGCAGCATCGCAAGACCCCGGGGCGAAATGCGAAAGGGACCAATCGGCGCGGCGCCCTCACGCGGCACGAACGCTGCCATCATCGGCTCGGTCAGTTCCACGGTCACCCCGCCCGAGGTGACCGACGCTGCGCCGGCATCGGTCCCCGCTTCGGTGCGTTGGCCTGGCCCGCGCAGCACCACCAGCGTGGCGGTGCGGTTGTCCACCTTGGCTTGCCGAACCTCGCGGATTTCGCCCTGTGCGATTTTGGCCGCACCCCCGCCAACAGCGCCTTCCAGCACGGTTCCGCGAATCCCGATGGTTGCCACCGGCGATGAAATTGTCGAGCTGTTTGCGCGGTTGGGCTGGCCCGACATGAAGCGAAACGCCCCGCGCGTTACGCTCGCGCCCGAATTGCGCCCGCGCGCCGGATCATAGACGAACCGGTCGATCCGCAGCGTGGCATTCGCCCCGATCGAAAAGGTCGACCGGTCGAGCAGCAGCAATTGCAATTGGCTGCCCTGGCCGGTCTGGATCAGGTCGGCCAGCGCGATCCGCTGGCGCGGCGCAACCAGCCGCGCTTTGGGTGATCCAGCATTGCTCATCTTGACGTCTTTGACCACCGAAGCGGCCACGCCAATCGCCGCAGCGCTGGTTTGCGCAGCAGCATAGCCCGCACTCGTCAGCAACGCGGCGGCTAATAGCCAGTACAGCGGGGCTTTGGTCATAGCGCGCCGCCTTGTCCGGTTGATGCAGCGGCCGCACAGGGCATCTGCGCGGCACGCCATTCCGCCGGTTTGTAATCCTTCGATTTCAACCTGGCGAACTCCACCGCAGCGCCGTCACGGTCATCGATCCGGCACAGCAGACTGGCGTGCAACAACCAGGCCTGTTTGTGCTTCGGGTCGACCGCCAGCACGCGATCGAGCGTGGCGAGCGCATCGAGCAAGCCGCCTGCGCCAGCCTGCGCGCGGGCGAGCGCGAGCCCGTCGGCGGGCGTGGCGCTGCCTTGCGCCAGCCGGTCCAGATCCTCCAGCGACTGCGCAAAGGCCGGTTGGGGCAATACTAACGTTGCCACCAGGCATGCAAAAATCCCGGAGGTTCGACCGTACGCTGCTTTTGGCATAGTTTGGGCTCCCTTTCTGAGGTCGCACTTATCTTCGAACTTCTAACATGACGCGAATCAGGTAGCAATCGGGGTGCCCGCGGACGCCCGAGGATGCCTGCGGCAATGGGGATGTTGCCGCGCCCCACGCTCACGCTACCCGCGCCGCCAGCGCCATCTAAGGTGTTGAGATTGCGAGTATATCGCGCAGTTTACACGGCAAAACCGTGCGTCGAATATCACTTGAACCGGAACATGGTGGGCGCTGACGGGCTCGAACCGCCGACCCTCTCGGTGTAAACGAGATGCTCTACCAACTGAGCTAAGCGCCCCTCATCGAGGGTGGCCGCGCTATGCTTGGGAATGTCTGGCGGGTCAATCGCGCTAAGCAACCGT
>JANOTT010000063.1:0-24748 GCA_031416535.1 Novosphingobium sp.
GCTGCCGATGCTGCAGCGGTCGAGGCGATGCGTGCCGCGCTCAACGAGCTGGCGATGGACGGCACCGTGGTGATTGGCGAGGGTGAGCGCGACGAAGCGCCGATGCTGTTCATCGGGGAAAAGGTCGGCTCGGCGCAAGGCACCGGACCCAAGATCGACATTGCGCTCGATCCGCTCGAGGGCACCACCCTGACCGCCAACGCCGGGGCGAACGCGCTGGCGGTGCTGGCCTGCGCCGAAGAAGGCAACCTGCTTAACGCGCCCGACGTGTACATGGACAAGCTCGCGGTCGGCCCGGGCTATCCCGAAGGCATCATCGATCTCGCCAAGAGCCCCAGCGACAACGTCAGGGCGGTGGCGGCAGCCAAAGGCGTGTCACCGGACGAAATCATCGTCTGCGTGCTCGATCGGCCGCGCCACGCGGATTTGATCGCCGAGCTGCGCAGCTTGGGTTGCGGGGTGGCGCTGATCACCGACGGCGATGTGGCGGGTGTAATCGCGGTGACCAACGAGGAAACCAACATCGATATGTATATGGGTCAAGGCGGTGCGCCCGAGGGCGTGCTCGCGGCGGCCGCGCTGCGCTGTGTCGGCGGGCAGTTCAATGGCCGGCTGGTGTTCCGCAACGATGACGAGCGGGCGCGCGCGGCCAAGTGGGGGATCGAGGACCTTAACAAGATTTACCGGCTGGAGGAGCTGGCCAAGGGCGACTGCATTTTCGCCGCCACCGGCGTGACCGACGGCTCGCTGCTCAAGGGGGTGAAGCGCCACAAGAACGGGGTAATGACCACCCACAGCGTAGTGATGCGCGCCAGTTCGGGCACGGTGCGCTGGGTCAGCGGAGAACACCGCACCAAGCGCTGAACCTGCGGATTACCGCACGCTTGCCGGTTGCAATCGCTAGGCTCGCCGCTAAGGCCTGCGCCTGAACTCGGCGCGGGTAAAGGGGACACGTGATGAAGCTGCTGACCGGCAATTCGAACCCTGCGCTGGCGCGCGCGATTGCCGACTATCTCGAGCTGCCGCTGACCGAAGCATCGGTGCGGCGCTTTGCCGACGAGGAAGTATTCGTCGAAATTCACGAAAATGTCCGCGGCGAGGATATGTTCGTGATTCAGTCGACCAGCTTTCCGGCCAACGATAATTTGATGGAATTGCTGATCTGCATCGATGCGCTGCGCCGCGCTTCGGCGACGCGGATAACTGCGGTGCTACCTTACTTCGGCTATGCCCGGCAGGACCGCAAGCCGGGGCCGCGCACCCCGATCTCGGCCAAACTGGTGGCTAATCTGATCACGACCGCCGGGGCTGACCGGGTGCTGGCGGTTGATCTGCACGCCGGGCAAATCCAGGGCTTCTTCGATATCCCGACCGACAATCTCTATGCCGCTCCGGTGATGGCGGCGGACATCCTGCGGCACAGCAGCAGCGATAACCTGATGGTGGTTTCCCCCGACGTTGGCGGCGTGGTCCGCGCCCGCGCACTGGCGCGGCGGCTGGATAATGCGCCGCTCGCGATTGTTGACAAACGCCGCGACAAGCCGGGCCAGTCCGAAGTGCAGAACATCATCGGCGATGTGAAGGATCGCAACTGCATCCTGATCGACGACATTATCGATTCGGGCGGAACGCTGTGCAATGCCGCCGCTGCCTTAATGGAAGCCGGGGCGGCGAGTGTGACGGCGTATCTGACGCACGGGGTGCTGTCGGGCAGCGCGGTCGAGCGGGTCAACGGCTCGGCGCTGAAGGAACTGGTGATCACCGACACGATCCTGCCGACCAACGCAGCGCAGACCTCGAGCAAAATCCGGATCCTTTCGATCGCCCCGCTGATCGGCGAAGCGATCCGCCGGATTGCCGATGAAAGCTCGGTCTCGAGCCTGTTCGATTGATGAGACTGGACGCTGAAATCGCGCTGGCGCACCGCTTGGCCGATGCCGCGCGGGCGGCGATCCTGCCGCATTTCCGTTCGGGGCTGGCCAGCGAGCGCAAGGCTGACGCCTCGCCGGTGACCCTGGCCGACCGCGCCGCCGAGGAAGCGATGCGCGCATTGCTGACGGCTGAAATGCCGGGTGACGGAATTCATGGCGAAGAGTTCGGGGTTAGCCTTGGCACATCGGGAAGGATCTGGGTGCTCGATCCGATCGACGGGACGACCGCGTTTCTCGCTGGCCGACCGATTTTCGGCACGCTGATCGCCTTGGTGGTCGATGGCTGGCCAGTGCTCGGGGTGATCGACCAAGCGGTGCTGGGCGAACGCTGGCTCGGGGTGACCGGGCAGCCGACGCTGTTCAATGGCCAGCCGGTTCGCACCCGGCCGTGTCACGCACTGAACGAAGCCGCGCTCGCCACCACCGGGCCGCATTATTTCGATGCGCACGACGGCGAGCATTTCATGGCGCTGGCCGCCAAGACCGATCACAAGCGGATGGTGATGGGCGGCGATTGCTACAATTACGCCATGCTCGCCTCAGGGCACTTGGACGTGGTCTGCGAAGCCAATCTCAAGCTGCACGATTTCGCCGCGCTGGTCCCGGTGGTCGAAGGCGCCGGCGGGGTGATGTGCGATTGGAACGGCGATCCGCTCCACGCCGGGAGCGACGGTCACGTGCTCGCGCTGGGCGATCCGGCGCGGGTGGAGGACGTGATCGAGGCTTTAGCCTGCCAGCACTAAGCCAGCGCGGCTTTGACAAAGTCCGCCGCGCGTTCGCCAATCATGATCGACGGGGCATTGGTGTTGCCCGAAACCAGCCGCGGCATGATGCTGGCGTCGGCTACCCAGAGCCCCTCCAACCCGCGCGCCTTGAGCGTGGGATCAACCACCGCCGCGTCGTCACTGCCCATCCGGCAGGTGCCAACCGGGTGATAAACCGTGTCGGCCCGCGCGCGGATCGCGGCGTTAAGTTGGTCATCATCAGCCAAATCGAACCGATGGCGATCTTGCGGCGCATATTCGCTCAGCGGCGGGGCGGCGGCAATGCGGTGCGATAGTCGCACCCCGGCGCGCAAGGTCGCCAGGTCGCGCGGATCGCTCAGGAAGTTGGGGTCAATCGCGGGGGCGGCGGCCGGGTCGCCCACCGCCAGCCGCACCGTACCGCGGCTTGCGGGGCGCAGGACGCAGGCATGGATCGAAAAGCCATGGCCTTTGACCTTGGCCCGGCCGTGATCTTCGAGCATCGCCGGGACAAAATGATACTGAATGTCAGGCGCTGGCAGATCGGGCTGTGACCGCCAGAATCCGCCAGCTTCGGCAAAACAGGTGGTCATGATCCCGGTGCGCTTGCGGCGGTGTTCGATGATCGCTTTGATCATCCGCCAGGTCCCGCCAAGGCTGTCACCGAACGGTTCGGTGGAGGCGGTCTGAAAGCTCGAGACGTAGTCGATGTGATCCTGCAGGTCGCTGCCAACGGCGGCGCAGTCGCGGGTTACCGTAATGCCGTGCTGTGCTAGGTGCGCGCCAGGGCCAATGCCCGAGAGCATCAGCACTTGCGGGCTGCCGAACGCGCCCGCGCTCAGCACCACGCCGCCGCGCGCGCGCAGCACCTCTCGCCGCTGGCCAAATCGAACCGCGACCCCGGTGACCCGGCCCTGCTTGATCACCAGCCGTTCGACCAGCGCGCCGGTCTTGATCGCCAGATTGGGCCGCGGCGTCAGATACGCGCGCGCTGCCGACCAGCGCTCGCCGCCCTTTTGGGTTACCTGGTACATCCCAAAACCGTCTTGTGTGGCGCCGTTGAAATCATCGTTATGCGGCAGTTGCAAGGCCGCGGCGCTGCCAACGAATTTGGTGCTAGCAGGGTTAGGCCAGTGCTGGTCCATCACGTTGAGTGGGCCTGCTTCTCCATGCCAAGCATCGCCGCCGCGCTCGTTGTGTTCGGCGCGTCTAAAATAGGGGAGCACGTCGGCATGGCTCCAGCCGGCGCAGCCGAGCTGTTCCCACTGGTCGTAATCGAAGTGGTTGCCGCGGATATAGACCATCGCGTTAATCGCCGACGATCCGCCCAATCCGCGGCCGCGCGGCTGATAGCCGATTCGGCCATCGAGCCCATGCTGAGGCACAGTATCGAACCGCCAATTCGAAGCTTCGGGAATGAACGGCATGAAGCCAGGGGTCTTGACCCGGATAGTATCATTGGTTCCGCCCGCCTCCAGCACGCAAACGCGACGCCGCCCGTCTTCGGCCAGCCGGCCGGCTGCGGCGCTGCCCGCGCTGCCGCCGCCGATCACGATAATGTCAAATTCTTCCATGCGCCCGGCTCCTCTTTTGACGAGTGTTTAACCGCGCGCTTAAATCAGCGCAAGCTAGTCCGTTGGCGTGTTCGGCGGTGCTTGAAGCGCTTCCCAGCGCTTGCGGATCGTCGCCGAGTTTTCCCGGCTATTGTCGTGGCTCCAGCCGGGTTCGCGCCACAAATAGGCCAGCTTGTGTCGCCACGGCGCCGACCACAGATCACGCGTGATACCGATCCATTCGTGGAACACCGACCATATCAGGTTAAAGCTGCCGAGTTGCCTGACGATGCCGTAATGGACCCGGGTGTCATCGCGTTCAGCCGCGAAACTGCCGAACAGTTTGTCCCAGACGATGAATACTCCGGCATAGTTGCGGTCGAGGTATTGCGGGTTAGTGGCGTGGTGAACGCGGTGGTGGCTGGGGGTGTTCATCGCCGCTTCGAACCAGCGCGGCAGGCGGCGGATGGCCTCGGTGTGGATCCAGAATTGATAAACCAGGTTGATGGCGCCGCAGGTGAGGAGCATCGCCGGGTTGAAGCCGATGAACGCAGGCCAGATCCGGAATACGAACGACAAGGCGAAGAACCCGGTCCAGGTCTGCCGCAGCGCGGTCGACAGGTTGTAGTGCTGGCTCGAGTGATGATTGACGTGGCTGGCCCAAAACCACCTGACGCGGTGGCCGGTGCGGTGCGCCCAATAATAGTTGAAATCGTCGAGCACGAAGCACAGGCCCCACGCCCACCAGGCCCAGCCGATCGTGCCGATCCGGTGCTCGTAGAGCCACACCATCGCTCCAACCGCCAGCGCCGCGGTCAGCCCGCCCACCGCGGTGCTGCCGGTGCCCAGCGCCAGCGAGGTTAGCGTGTCGCGCGGTTCGTAAACGTTGGGGCGGCGGCGCTTGGCCCAGATCATCTCGGCGATGATGGCAAGAATGAAGAAGGGAATGGCATATTCGACTGGGCCGAGTTTGGGCATTTCAGTTGGCTAGCCGCCGCAAGCTCGCGGCCCAGACTTGCGCCTGTTCCCCCAGATCGAGTGTGACTGGCGCATAATGCCGCTCGCCGGTGCCGATTGTCAGGAAGTTGCGGTCGAGTTGCGCAAAGGCGTGGCTATCGAGCAGCCGCGCGGCAAACTGCGCACCGTGGCGCCGCAGCAACATAACCCGGCCATCGCGGTCGCGCGCCAGTGCTGCGATCCCGGCGCGGTCGAGTGCGAGGTCGCGGGGCTCGAACCCGCACACCGCCGCCCGGGCAAGTGCGCGGGCTTCGTCTTCGCTGTGCAGCCGCACGTCGCGCCCCAGCCCGAGTTTGCGGGTCAACCAGGCCACCGCCAGGATCAGCGCCACCGATAGCGCCAGCTGGATTGCAAGGAACGGCACCGCCATGTCAGGTGGTTCGCGCTGCCAACATGTCGAGCAGCGTGCGCACCGGGCTCAGGTCAAAGCCGGCCTGGTTAGCGGCGGCGGACAGCGCGTGCGGGCTTTGCCCCCGGCTCGCCTCGGCCAGCGCCCACAACAAGGTTGAGCGCGTGCCCGAGCGGCAATAGGCCAGCACCGGCGCTTCGGTCGAGGCCAAAGCCCGCGCCATTGCCGTCACTTGAGCCTCAGAGAAGCCTGCGTGCGTTACCGGAATGGCAACATAGTCTAGCCCTGCCGCTGCTGCCGCTGCGGCGATCTCGGCACCGGGGGTCTGGTCGTCGCTTTCGTCCTCGGGGCGGTTGTTGATGATCAGACCGAACCCGGCACGTGCCGCCTCGGCCACTTCGCCCAAACCGATTTGCGGACTGGCATGGAACCGGTTGGTCAACTGGCGAAACATCGGACTCAGGAACCAGCTTCGCGCGCCCGCGCGCGGCGACCGCGCTGCACGATGTTGAGCGTCTCGACCAGCGCCGAAAAGCTCATGGCCATGTAGATATAGCCCTTGGGAATATGCACCCCAAACCCGTCGGCGATCAACACCACGCCGATCATGACCAGGAACGCCAGGGCCAACATGACGAGCGTCGGATTCTTCTCGATAAAGTGCGCGAGCGGGTCGGCGGCAATCATCATCAAGCCAACGGTGACCACCACGGCGGTAATCATAATCGGCACCTGATCGGTCATGCCCACTGCAGTCAGGATCGAATCGACCGAGAACACCAAGTCGAGCGCAATGATTTGGGCGATTGCGGCGGAGAAGGTGATCTCGACAATCCCCTTGTTATGGTCGAGGAGGCCGCCGCTGCCGCCTTCGCGGTCCATGCTGTGATGAATTTCATTGGTCGCCTTCCACAGCAGGAACAGCCCGCCGGCGATCAGGATCAGGTCGCGGCCCGAAAAGGCGGTATCGAAACTGGGTTGGCCGAACGCGCCCGGCGCGCCAGACAGGCCCAAGTCGAACAGCGGCTGCTGCAGGGTAACGATCCAGCCGATCAGCAGCAAAAAGACGATGCGCAGACCAAGTGCGAGGACCAGCCCGATGCGCCGCGCGCGCGCTTGCTGCGCGGCGGGCAGCTTGCTCGAAACGATTGCGATGAAAACCAGGTTATCGATGCCCAGCACCAATTCGAGCGCGATCAGCGTAAGCAACGCAGCCCAAGCTGCGGGATCGGACAGTAGTGCAACGATATCCATTGCCGCGCTCTGCCAAGCCTCGTCCCGACTTGCAAGCATGCTGCATTATCGCACAGCATTGATTCGCCAAAGCCGCCCGCCGGAATGCAATCTTGCTTGCAGAAATGTCACAGTTGCGCGCACATGCAGGCATGGCGCTGATTCCGTTCGCCAATGGACCGTACTTCCGGTAAGTGGAAAGGTGCAGAGGAGGCAACTTTGTTGCTATGATCCCTGTCGCCCGGTGCGATTCGTCCGCGTACTGAGCCGTCTGGATTGGGCGAAACGAAGGTAAGTTCGTCTTTATGAGTTTTGATAGAGGGCGTCGCGGACGTGGTCGCGACAAGCGAGACGGTTTCGGCGAAGAGAGCTTTGATCCGTTCTCGAGCGGTAGTGATCGTGGCGGATTTTCCGGCGGCGGTGGTGGTGATCGCTTTGGCGGCGGCGGCGGCGGCGGTGGACGCGGCGGCTTCGGCGGTGGTGGTGGTGATCGCGGCGGGTTCAGTGGCGGCGGTGCGCCGCGCAGCAGTGGCGGCGGTTTCAGCGGCGGTGCTCCGCGCGGCGGCGGCGGGAGCAGCAGCATGCCGGCCCAGGTGGTCGGCGAAGGCACTGGCGTGGTGAAGTTTTTTAACGCGCACAAGGGCTTCGGCTTTATCCAGCAGGATCAGGGCGGCGAAGATGTGTTCGTTCATATCAGCGCAGTCGAACGCGCCGGGCTTGAAGGCTTGGCCGAAGGTCAGCAGGTCAAGTTCACGCTGGTGGATCGCGGCGGCAAGGTGTCGGCCAGCGATCTCGAAGCTGTCGGCGATGTGATTGCGGTTGAAAAGAAAGAAGCCCCGCAGCGCCAGCTGACCGGCGAGCGCGCCACCGGGACGGTCAAGTTTTTCAACGGAATGAAAGGCTTCGGCTTTATTACCCGTGACGACGGTCAGCCCGATGCGTTCGTGCATATCAGCGCGGTTGAGCGTTCGGGTATGTCGGGCCTCAATGAGGGTGACCGACTCGAATTCGATATCGAGGTCGACCGACGAGGCAAGTACTCGGCCGTCAACCTGCAGCCGAGTCAGGGTTGACGAGCGAGCCTTTCGTGGCGGTCGGATGACCGCACGGATGCGACAATTTCAGAACACGGCAATGGCGGTTCCCCCACCACTTCGGTAAGGGGAGCCGCCATTTGTCGTTTCCAGTTCAAGACGATTGCCAAAGGATCCAAACGATGTCGATTACCCCGCTGATGCCAGTCTATCCGCGTTGCGGCTTTCGCCCGGTTCGCGGCGATCACTGCCATCTGATTGGGGAAGACGGAGTTCGCTACCTCGATTTTGCGGCGGGCATTGCGGTCAATGTGCTCGGCCATTCACACGCCGGACTGATCGGCGCGATCCAGCGCCAGGCCGCAACGCTGATGCATGTCTCGAACCTCTATGGCAGCCCGCAGGGTGAAAACCTGGCGCAGCGGCTGGTCGACCTGACCTTTGCCGATACGGTGTTCTTCACCAATTCGGGTGCTGAGGCGATGGAATGCGCGATCAAGACCGCGCGGGCCTATCACCAGCATGTCGGTAACAATCACAAGTATGAATTGATCACGTTCAACAACGCCTTCCACGGCCGCACGATGGCGACAATCAGCGCCTCCAGCCAGGACAAGATGCATAAGGGCTTCATGCCGCTGTTGCCCGGTTTCAAATATGTTCCGTTCGACGATCTCGAGGCGGCCAAAGCTGCCATCGGCCCCAATACGGCTGGCTTCATGGTCGAGCCGGTGCAAGGCGAAGGCGGGATCCGGCCGGCCTCCGACGCCTTCATGCAGGGCCTGCGCCAGCTGTGCGACGAACATGACCTGATGCTGGTGCTCGACGAGGTGCAATGCGGCGTCGCGCGCAGCGGGACGATGTATGCCTATGAGCAATACGGGATCCTGCCCGACATTCTGGCCACCGCCAAGGGGATTGGCGGTGGGTTTCCGCTGGGTGCCTGTCTCGCCACCGAGAAGGCTGCGCGCGGCATGGTGCTTGGTGCGCACGGCTCGACCTATGGCGGTAATCCGCTGGCCATAGCGGCAGGTGAAGCGGTGCTCGACGTGGTCGCCAACGCCGAATTCTTGGCCGAAGTTCGCGCCAAGTCGGAGCGGCTGCGCGGTCGGCTCGAACAGTTTATCGGCAATTATCCCGAGCTGTTCGAACTGGTGCGCGGCAAGGGGCTGATGCTCGGCGTCAAGATGAAGTTCGAAAGCCGAGGGTTCGTGGCGCACCTGCGCGATAATCACCAGTTGCTGACCGTAGCGGCGGGCGACAACACGCTGCGGCTGGTTCCGCCGCTGGTGATCGACGACGGCCATATCGACGAATTTTTCGATAAGCTTTCGGCCGGCGCGGCCAGCTATCAACCCCCGGAAACCGCGCAATGATCCGGCATTTCCTTGACTTGAACGATGCCGGTGCGGATGCGGTGGCAGCGATGATCAACGATGCGATGGCGCGTAAAGCGGCGCGCGCGGCTTGGCCCAAAGGCCGCGCCGATGCCGATACGCCGCTCGCGGGGCGCGTGCTGGCGATGATTTTCGAAAAGAATTCAACCCGCACCCGGGTCTCGTTTGACATGGCGATGCGCCAGCTTGGCGGCAGTGCGTTGGTGCTCGATGCCGGCACGACCCAGCTTGGCCGGGGCGAGACGATTGCCGATACCGCGCGGGTGCTCAGCCGGATGGTTGATGCGATTATGCTGCGCACCGACGATCACGCCAAGCTCGAGGAGCTGGCCCATTATGCCAGCGTTCCAGTGATCAACGGCCTGACCGACCAGTCGCACCCGTGCCAGATCGTCGCCGATCTGCAGACCATTGTCGAACAAGGCAAGGCATTGCCGGGGTTGGAACTGGCCTGGCTCGGCGATGGCAACAATGTGCTGAGTTCGATCGTCGAGGCGGCCGGGCTGTTCAAGTTCAACGTGCGCATCGCGGTGCCCGCAGGCTATGATCCGGATTCTCGCTATATTGATCGCGCCCGCGAACAAGGCGCGCGGATCACGCTGACCAGCGATGCCGCAGAAGCGGTGGCAGGAGCCGGGGTCGTCGTCACCGATACCTGGGTGTCGATGGGGCAAAGCGACGGCGCGGCGCGGGTCGCAGCGATGGGGCCCTATCAGGTCAATTCCGCCCTGATGGCCGGAGCGGCGAGCGATGCCCTGTTTCTCCATTGCCTGCCCGCGCACCGCGGCGAGGAAGTGACCGACGCAGTGATCGACGGTCCGCATTCGGCGGTGTGGGACGAAGCTGAAAACCGCCTTCACGCCCAGAAAGGCGTGCTGCGCTGGGCCTTCGGGCAGCTGTGAGCTCGGTTCAACCTATCGCCGAAGGTGAGACCGGCAACGACCGGGTCCTGAGTCTGACGATCCAGGATCGCGATGCCCGGGGCCGGGTGGTGCGGCTTGGGCCCGTACTCGAAACAATTCTGGCTGCGCACGCCTATCCGCCGGCGATCACGCATTTATTGGCTGAGGCTTTGGTGGTGACCGCACTGATCGGATCGTTGCTCAAGCACGGTGACGGACAGCTGACCATGCAGGCGCAGACCGAAGGCGGGATCGTCGAACTGCTGGTGTGCGATTACCGCTCGGGCGAACTGCGTGGTTATGTTCGCCATGACGCCGAGCGGCTGGCCCAGCTAGGCCCCAATCCTTCGCTCTACGCATTGTTCGGCAAAGGCTATCTGGCGATCACCTTCGATGTTGCCAGCTCCGG
Organism: Novosphingobium sp.; assembly: GCA_031416535.1. Taxonomy (GTDB): domain Bacteria; phylum Pseudomonadota; class Alphaproteobacteria; order Sphingomonadales; family Sphingomonadaceae; genus Novosphingobium. The sequence continues at coordinate 10,569 of JANOTT010000063.1, forward strand.
CCAACGTTATCAGGGAATCGTCCCGCTTGCGGGCAGCACCTTGGCCGAGGCGTGCGAGAACTATTTTGCCCAATCCGAACAAGTGCCGACGCTAATTCGGGTGGCAGTACGCAGCACCGGCTCTGGCTGCGTGGCAGGCGGACTGCTGGTGCAGCATCTGGCTGAAGGCGAGGAAGGCCGCGAGCGGCTGCACGTGCGGATGGATCATCCCGAATGGGACCACGTCGCCGCGCTGGCCGGGTCGATTCGGCACGACGAACTGATCGACCCCGGGTTGTCGCTCGAGGCGCTGGTATGGCGGCTGTTTCATGAGGAAACCGAAGTGCGGGTCGAGCAAGGTCCGCCGCTGGTGCGGGGCTGCCGTTGCAGTCTGAAACACTATGCGACGGTAATCGCCAGTTTTCCTGAGGCCGACCAAGTTGACATGCGCAACGACGCCGGGGTGATCGTAATCGATTGTGCATTTTGCTCGAAAGTGTTCACACTCGCCGATTGAGCTCATTCCGTCGAAAGAATTGCACGTTTGGTCGCTGATTGTCGCGGTGATACAAGATACTCCTGCGCCGCACCTGCGGCGGCGTCACGCAGCGGGGGGCTTCGATCGTGAGATCATTGAACGTACGACTAGGCTTGGCCACCAACGCCGCCTTGGTGGTATTGGCTGCACCAGCCTTCGGCACAGGGCCGTCGCTCGCCATGCTCGATCAGCTCGAAAGCGGGCGTTGGGAAATGCGCGAGCGCGCCATCAGTGCGCCGCAGCAGCTGTGCGTGGCAAGCGGACGCCGCCTGATCCAGTTGCGTCATCCGGGCGCGCAATGCGAAATCTTCGTGGTCGAGGCCGGGCCCGCGCAAGTTGTGGTGCAATACACCTGCAAGGGGCACGGCTATGGCCGTACCCGGGTGCGGCGCGAAACCAGTCGGCTGGTCCAGATCGACACCCAGGGCGTTGCCGATGGGTTGCCGTTCGACGTCGCAGTCGAGGCCCGCCGGGTTGGAGAATGCGCTGGCGGCTAGGGGCATTGCCTTGGCCGCAGCCAGCGGCTAGCCCCTTGTAATGCATGCAGGACAACCCGGTCATGGCCGCAAGGCAGTTGTACTGCTTTCGGGCGGGCTTGATTCTATGGTTTGCGCTGGGTTGGCCCGCGAAGCCGGCTTTGCTGTGCAGGCCTTGACGATCGACTATAACCAGCGCCACCGCCGCGAAATTGATGCTGCGCGGGTCATCGCAGCCGAAGTGGGGGCGCAGCGCCATGTTATCCTGCCGCTCGACCTGAGACTATTTGGCGGCTCCGCGCTGACCGATGATCTGGCGGTACCCAAGGACGGGGTCGGACCGAATATTCCAGTCACTTACGTACCTGCGCGCAATTTGGTATTCCTGTCGCTCACTCTGGCCTGGGCCGAAGCGCTGGGCGCGCGCGATGTTTACATCGGGGTTAATGCGCTCGATTATTCTGGCTATCCCGACTGCCGTCCCGAATTTATCGCTGGGTTTGCCGATCTGGCGCGGCTGGCCACCAAGGCCGGGGCAGAGGGCGATGCGTTCACGATTCACGCCCCACTGCAGTTTCTCGGCAAAGCGGAGATTGCGCGCGAAGCCCAGCGGCTCGGGCTCGATTCAGCCATGAGCTGGTCATGTTACGACCCGCAAGATGATGGTTCGGCCTGCGGGCTGTGCGACAGTTGCCGCTTGCGGCGCGAAGGATTTGCCAAGGCCGGACTCAACGATCCGGTCAAATATGCAGTGGGTTGAGAGGATTAGTCACGATGAATGAAGGACAAGCGGATACCGTTCCGGAGCAGCGGGCGAGTTCATACAGCTGGTATGTCTTGCTGATTCTTGTTCTGGTCTATGTGCTGAATTTCATCGATCGCCAGATCCTCAGCATTCTGGCAGTCGATATCAAACGCGATCTGGACTTGTCAGATAGCCAGCTTGGGTTCCTCGGCGGGGCGGCATTCGCCGTGTTTTATGCCTTGTTCGGGATACCCTTGGGGCGGCTGGCCGATAACTGGAACCGGGTGAAACTGCTTAGCGGCGGGTTGGCACTGTGGTCGGCGATGACCGCCTTGTCCGGGTTTGCGAGCAATGCCTGGACCTTGACCCTGGCGCGGATGGGCGTGGGGGTGGGCGAAGCCACTGCCAGCCCGACCGCCTACTCGCTGATCTCGGATTATTTCCCTCGCCGCCAGCGCGCCACCGCGCTGTCGATCTACTCATCCGGGTTGTATCTGGGCGGGGGTGTTTCGCTGCTGATCGGGGCGTATATCGTGCAGGTCTGGAACGATACCTATCAGGGCAACGCCCCGCTCGGGCTGCTGGGCTGGCAAGCGGCGTTCCTCGCGGTTGGGTTGCCCGGTCTGCTGATGGCGCTGTGGGTGGCAACGCTGCGAGAACCGCAGCGCGGGGTGATGGACGGCGATCTGTCCAGCGTTTCGCCGCGGCCGTTCGCGGCCTTCCTGCAGGATATGGGCGGGATCGTACCGCCATTCACAGTGTGGGGTGCATACCAGCGCGGCACCTCCGCGCTGTTGATCAACCTTGCAGTTGCGGGAGCACTGGCGGCGATTTCGTGGGTGATGATCCGGATCACCGGCAACCTGCCTCAATGGCTGTCAGTGGGCTTTGGCTACTATGCAGTGTTTTCGTGGGCGAGTGCGCTGCGCGAGCGCGACCCGGCAACCTTCCGGCTCATCTTTGGTACCCCGGCCTTTGTCTGCACCACATTGGGGTATGGTTTGATTTCATTGGTGGCCTACGCCCTGGCTTTCTGGGCGGCGCCTTACGCGGAGACCGTTCTCAAGCTGCCCAAGCAAGAGCTGGCCTTCGTGCTGGGCAGCAACGGTGCGGTCTCTGGGTTTTTGGGGGTGATAATTGGCGGACGGATTGCCGATGCACTGCGCGCGCGCAATCCAGCGGGCCGCCTGTGGGTGGTGATGTTCGGAGCAGTCTCACCGATCATCCCGATCTGGCTGGCCTATACCACCGACAACCCAACGCTGTTTTACACGATGGGGTTCCTGGCCGGAATGGGCGGAGCGACCGCGCTTGGCGCTGCGGCTGCGACCACGCAAGACCTGGTTCTGCCGCGCATGCGCGGCACCGCGACAGCTTCATTTTTCCTTGGCACGACCTTGGTCGGGCTATCGTTCGGAGCGTATTTTGTCGGGCAGATTTCGGACTTTGCGGGCACGGTCGTGGCGGGTAAAAACGTTGGCAACCTGCGCGTCGGCATCCTCTCGCTACTGGGTTTCGTCCCGATTGCGCTGGCGCTGCTGATCTACGCTTACCGCTCGGTGCCCGCCGCCGAAGCGACGCGCAACGAGCGGGCTGGCGAAGTGGGCTGAGGCGGCAAGGCCAGCTAGCCGTGCTGCAGCACTCCGCACGCAATCCGTGCGCCGCTGTTGCCGCTGGGGTCGGTCTGGTTGTCGTCGGGATTGGCGTGAACCACGATCGTAGTGCCATCGGCATCGAATAAAGCGGCCGCTACCGCTGCTCGGCTATCGCGCAATATGGCAGTGACCGTGCCCGTGCCATAGCTGTCGGCAACCAGATTGGGCAGATCGCCCAGATGGCTTCCGGCCGGGTTTGCGGTGCCGTGTTGCAGGCCATGCGGATTGAGATGTCCGCCAGCCGTAGTAAAGCCGGGCGCGGCGCAGCTGCCGACCATGTGCAGGTGGAGCCCGTGCGAGCCGCGCGGTAATCCGATGACCGTCACATTGATTGTGACCTGATCGCCGGCTGCAACCAGGACGACTGTGCCCGCCGGCGCTCCGCCCACTGAGCGCAGTGTTCCGCTGGCCAGCTTGGCCGTCGGGATCTGGCCGATCGAGGTGCAACCGCTGAGCGCGAGCGCGATGGCGGACAGCGCAGAAAAGGTCTTGGTCATCGTCTGCTCCATGTTCAAGGCGCGTGAGGTGGTAAAGAAAAAGGGGCCGGATTGCTCCGACCCCCTAATCTTGTCGCATCGCTGCGAAGCTTACATGCCCGAACCCGGACCGTAGGTGATTTCCACCCGCCGGTTCTGCAGTTCGCGGACACCGTCCGCAGTCGGCACGCGGTTGTTGCTTTCACCGAAGCCCTGGCTGCTGATCGCGCCGCCCGGGATACCGTGGTCGGTGAGATAGGCTGTGACCGCAGTGTTGCGACGATCCGACAGAGCCTGATTGTAGGTGACGCTGCCCGAACGGTCAGCATAGCCCGCCAACATGATCGGCACGCTGCTGCAGTTAGCATAAGCCGTGACAGCGCTGTCGAGGATCGAAGCTGCTTCAGGCGTGATATCCGACTTATCCCAGTCGAAGAACACGATGTACGGGCCTTTTTCGCAAACCGGAGCCGGCACTGGAACGGGCAACGGCAACGGTGCGGGCACCGGAACCGGGATTGGAACCGGAACCGGAACCATTTCAACCGCACCACCGAAATTGTAGCCCAGCGTCAGCATCAGCGAGTGCGAACGGAACCGCGTGTCGGTTGGCGGGCGCCCGCCATTGCTTACCAGGTTGACATTGTCCTGGTTGTAGAAACGGTACTTCAGGCCAACGTCGACATTGTCGGACATCGGATAACGGATACCAGCCAGTGCCTGATATGCGAACCCGGTGTCCGAATCATTGAAATCGAACCCAGTGCCAGTCGCATCGGCATTCACCTTAACGCGGCCCACGCCGGCACCACCGCCGACAAAGCCCTGCAGGCCGTCGTCGGCACCGAAGTCAAGCAAGCCGTTCACCATAAAGCTGAGGGCACTGACATTACCGGTCAGAGTGTTGTTCGCGGAAGAGAAGGTCGTGGACGACGAGACGTTATATCCATCGATCGAAGCGCGGCGATAGCTGGTTTCAGCTTCCAAGCGGAATCCGCCGAAATCGTAACCGATGATGCCACCAACGTCGAAGCCGGTCTTGGTGTTCAGTGTACCGAAACCAGGGCTGACCAGATTCTGCATGTCTTCGACGAGCATGCCGCCGGCATCAGCTTCGATATACCATGAATCGTCGCGAGCCAGTGCTGGCGTCGCAAGCGCCGAGGAGGCCAATGCCATCCCTATGACGAGTTTGCGCATTATCGTATTCCCCTTTTAGTGTTCAGGATTGAGCCACCGAGTAAGCGAAACGTCTATCGCTTACCGATTGTTCCCGCAAGCCGTCAAAAAGTTCGGACTGTTGCAATAATGTCGCGATTTTGCCCAAGAATCCTGCGAATTGATCCCAATTCATGAAGGATTGAAGGCTTTTGAATCAAAACCAAACGATTTTATGAGGCTAGGCGGTCAAGCTGCGGGAATCATTCCGGCAGTGGTCAAAGCCGCAAGAATGGCAGCGATTGCCGTCCGCGCTTCCACATCGATGGTGGTACCGCCGCTTGGCAGAGCGGGCCGCGCGGCTGATTTCCAGGTTCCCGAATAGCGAATTTCCTGTCCCGAACCTCGGTTCAGCAGTTTCATCCCGTCGCACGCGGTAAGAAACAGCCAGTTCCCGGACTGACGTGCAGCAAGCTTGCCAGCTTGGCCAAGCCAGTCACCGCTCGCCCCAGCCCCGACCAGCCAGGCTTGTCCGTCGGCAGGAGCAGCGGGCGGGGCGACCAGTTCGCCCTCGATGGCACCGTGGAGCAAGGCGTCAATCCGGGCGCTGGTTTCGTTGACGAAGCCCTCCTTCTGGGCCTGGCCGGCGAGCATGGCTGTGCTGCGGCCCGCGCAGGCTTTCGCTTTCGCCCGCCGAAAACAGCATCGCCTGCGCCCCGGACGGCCAGGTCAGCAACCGCCGCGATGGTTCGAACCGGGGCCGCAGCTTGGCCGGAGCAATCGCCAGCAGCCCGCTTGCCCCTTCGACCATGACGCTGCGCGCCTCGGCCAGCGAGGCGGCAACCAGCGCAATCCTGGCATCGGGCTGGGCTTCGGCAATTTCCCTGACCCATTCGGCCCCGGCCCGGGTCTTGCCGAACCCGCGCCCGGCCATGATCAGCCAGGTGGTCCAGACGTCGCCGGGCGGCAGTTGGCCGGGATGCGACCACAATCGCCAATGCGTCCGCAGCGCCCGCCGCTGGCGGTCGGTCATCTGCTCGAGCGCGGCGCGGCGGGCGGGCGGAGCGAGCCCCTGAAGATACGCGCGGCGCTCATTCGGACGCATTTTCGGCCCTTTCGCCGGCTGCAATCAGCAATGCGTTGGCGGCAGCCCGCTCGCGCATATCGTCGATCATTGCGTCGATCGAATCGAGTACTTCCTGTTCGCTGCGATCGTCGGTCAGCGCCCGTTGCTGGGCCACAAACTGGCGGTGCAGCGTCAGCAGCCGGATCCCGTTGGGCACGTCCAGCTTCTGCTCGGGTGCCGGACTGCGCAGAAAGCCGAGCAGATCCATCTCCAGATTTTCATAGCCTTCGCACAGCGCCACGCGCCACTGCGCCGCAAAGTCCGGATCTTCGCGCCGCACCCGGTAAGCCCGGCTGGCCGAAATACCGGCCTGCGCGGCCGACAGCTTGACGTTCGAAGTGTCGATCAGTGCGGCGAGGAAATAGACCCGCCAGTGCTTGTTCAATTTTGACTCACCCTCCGCTTCGCGCAAGGCGGGCGGCAGCTTGACGGCTTTTTTGCGCGTCTTGGCGGCGTGCGCCGGCGGCTCTGAGCCATGGCTGGTAGCGGCCTTGGTCATAGATCGGCATCCTGTGGGTTAAAGGCGGCGGCGGTTGGTTCCGCTCGAATCGGTCTTTTGCGATGTTCCCTTTATGTACCCAAACAGCGTGACGATGTCAAGGATAAATAACCAAATCGGTTATTTCCCGACATGGCTTGTCGCCTGCTGCGCCGCTCTCTAAGCAAGCGCGTCGCTCTGCTGTGCAAAGGAATCCGGTGCTCCGCCAACTTTACAACTGGACCATGGCCAAGGCCGCGCACCCGCATGCCGGCTGGTGGTTGGCGTTGTTCGCTTTTGTCGAAGCCAGCTTCTTTCCGATCCCGCCGCATCCGGTGCTGGGCCTGATGTGCTTGGCGGAACCAAAGAAGGCGGTGCGGTTTGCCGCCATCGCCACGCTCGCCTCGGTCGCCGGCGGGCTGCTTGGCTATGCCATCGGGCACTTCCTTTACGATACCATCGGCGCGCAGCTGCTCAGCCTGCTGAATCTGACCGAAAGCTTTCCCAAGGCGGCCTGCTATCTGCGCGATTACGGCGCCGAGATCATCATGATCAAGGGCGCGACGCCGATCCCGTTCAAGCTGCTGACGATCACCGCCGGGTTCATCGGCATGCCGCTGGTGTCGTTTGTGCTCGCCAGTCTGGTCAGCCGGGCGATCAGCTTCATGCTCGTCGGCGTGCTGTTCCGGCTGTTCGGCGCACCGATCAAGGCCTTCATCGACAAGTATTTGGGCCTCGCCACCGCTGGCTTCGTGGTGCTGGTGGTGGGCGGGTTCATCGCGGCGGCGGCTTTGGGCGGAACGAGCCAGGCGGAAACCGACAAGTGCGCGGCAGCGGCCATCGCGACCCCGGCATGATCAAGCTGTACCACTGCGCCGATGCGCGCTCGTTCCGGGTGCTGTGGGCGCTCGAGGAACTGGGCCTGCCCTACGAGCTGGAGGTGATGCCGTTCCCGCCGCGGTTCCGGGTCGAGGGGTACAAGGAACTCAACCCGCTCGGCACCGTCCCCGCCTGCTTCATCGACGGTGTGCTGATGACCGAAAGCGCCGCGATCCCGCACGTGCTGGCGACCAAATTCGAACCGAGCGAACTGGCGGTGGCGCCGAACGAGCCCGCCTACCCGGCCTATATGAACTTCCTGTTCATGGGCGAGGCGACGCTGACTTTCCCGCAGACGATCCACCTACGCTACACCCGGCTCGAGCCGGCCGAGCGCCGCGTGGCGCAGGCCGCCGAGGACTATGCGCTGTGGTTCGGCGCGCGCCTGCGCAACGCTGAGCCAATGCTGGGCGAAGCGTTCGCCTGCGCCGGGCGCTTCACCATGGCCGACATATCGGTCGGCTACGCGGTGATGCTGGCGCTGAGCATCGGACTGGAGGCGCAGGTCACGCCGGGCATGGCGGCCTATCTCGAACGCCTAAGCCAGCGCCCCGGCTTCCAGCGCGCCAAGGCGGCGCAGGGGACCGGCGGTATCGCCACTTAACGCAGCAGCGGCGAATCCTTGGCCAGTGCGGCCCGCGCCGCCGCGAGGATCTGCTCAGCCACCGGATCGAGCATCCGCAGCCTGAGCGATGCCTCGGCCTCGCGCTGGGCTCCGGCCGCATCGCCCGCCGCCAGCAGCGCCGCCGCCAGGTCGCGGCGCACCGGGTACCAGAATGCCGGGGGATCGTTGAAGTACGCGAATTCCTTGGTCTCTTCGAACTGCGCGCCCGACCGGAAGGCGCCGGCGGCATCGCTCCAGCGGCGCTCGGCCATGGCAATCCGTCCATCGAGCACCGCGCGGGTGATCCCCAGCATCTGTTCGGCAGCGTTGGTCCCGTCCTGCGGCCAGTCCTTGGCTGGGCCGGCAGCGATGGCGGCAGGGATGGCATCGCGCTCACGCCGTGCGCCGGCCAGGTCGCCGGTCCAGACCAGGCTTTCACCGCGCGCGTAATGCCACGCCGCCTTGAGGTACGGCAGCTTGGGCTCGGCCAAGGCCATCATGCTGGCGGGATCGAACCGGGCGAGAGCGAAATATCCCGAGGCGGCGAGCAGTTCGCTGGCCGGTTCGGGTTCGCTGCGCTGCGCCGCGACTTCGACCAAAGGCCGCGCCAGGTCGAGCGCGATCCGCGAATCGCCGGACATCAGTGCGCCGCCCAACCCGAAGATCACATTGTGCGAATGGTACGGTAGCCCCCACACCCCCTGCGGCGGGCCCAGTCCCAGCCGCTTGGCATTGGCTTTGTCGATTTCGACGGCGTGGCGGTTGGCCTCGGCGGCATCGTGATAGCGCCCGGTCCAGTACCAGGTGTGGCTTGGCATATGCACCAGGTGGCTGGCGCGCGGGGCCAGCCGCGCCAGCTGTTCGGCATAGGGCACGGCGAGTTCGGGCTTGCCGACCACTTCGGTCGCATGAATGTAGAAATGGATCGCCGGGCTATGTTCGGGGGCGCGCGCGAGCACGCCTTCGAGCAGTTGCAAACAATCGGCCAGCAGCGCGTGATCGTAATCGCCGTTCGCGGCGAAGGCTGCGACCATCAGCGCGTCGGCACTCAGCACGGCAATCTCGTTGTCCTGCGGGAACTGCGCCGCGACCCGCTGCATCGCGGCAGCATATGCGCGGTCTTGCGCGGTGGTGGCCTGCGCGGCAGTGCCCTTGGCCGGGGTGTAGCGGGTGATCAGCGCCGCAGTCAGCGCGCGCTCTTTGGCGGTGCCGGTCTTAGCCGCGCCGTCTCTGGCGGCTTGGGCGATGACGAGCAGCGGCGCGCGTTCCTTGGCAGCCTTGCCATAATTGATCGTCGGCCCCTGCGTCAGTGCTTGCCCCCATTGACACATTGCACAAGCCGGATCGAGCCGCGCTGCCTCGTCCATCGCCGCCATTGCGGCACGGTGCGCAAAGGCCGCGTGCAGTTCGAGGGCATTGGAGAAGAACTTCGCCGCGGCCGGCTTGGCATGACTGATGGCAAACCCGCCAGCGCCGTAGCCGGCCAGCAACTGCGGGGTTCTGGGCACGTTCATGTCGGAGTGCAGGTGCGCATCGTGCTGCGCCTCGGCGGCTGGAGCAGCCGGCCCCGAAGGCATAGGTCCGGTTTTGTCCTGCGCCGCCGAAGCTCCGGCCAGCGCGCAACTTAGACCAACCGATAACAGGCCAAGGCCCGAAGCTCGAAAGCGGCGCATCGCTCGTCCTCCCCTACTAACGGGCACAGCTTGGCATTAAGCTGACTGTTTGTCATCCGCGCTGCAGTGGCGATTGGCCGCGCCCATCCAGCTGGTCCCACGCCGCATCCAGCGCGGTGCGCATTGCGATCCGCTCCGCCGAACCGGCAAAGAACCGGTCGAGCCGCGCGTGCAGCAGCGCCCGATCGGCCTGTGGTTCCAGCTCCAGCGCCTCGGCCAGGTGGCGCACCGCCCCAGCGCCGTCGCCTTCGCGCCAATCGATTGCGGTCAATAGCAGCCTTGCGATGAAGTTACCGGGATAGAGCGAAAGGCTCTCGGCAAAATTGTCCCGCGCGGCCGCAAACGCGTTCAGCCGGGAGCGGGCAATGCCGCGCCACACGTGCGTGATGTAATGCAGATGCGATTCGGGTTCGATCTGGAGAAAATCTTCCAGGTGGCCGATGCCTTGTTCTTCCAGACCCTGTAGCAGGGCGCAAATCCCGGCGGCATAATGGGCCAGCCCATGGCCGCGGCGCAGGCGGATCGCCTTGAACGCGCGCGGCAAACCATCGCCGGGCCGACCGATGTAGGCGCTGGCCGAAGCGATCGCCGCCAGCACTGCGGCATTTTCAGGATCAAGCGCGAAGGCCCGGTCGATATGCACCTGCATTTCGCGCTCCTTGGCCGGATCGGCCAGGCTGAATGACAGATATGCCCCCGAAATGGTGAGCGCGAGCATAGCCCGGGCGAGCCCGTAATCTGGCGCAATCTCGACCGCGCGCTGCGATTCGGAGATCGCGCGCAGCAGCGCCTCGGCCCCGTATTCGCGGCTCGCGGCCATCGCGCGGGCAACACATTCCCAGGCGGTAAGGTTCGCGGGTTTGCGCAGCGCCCGGTCCATTTCAAGATTGTACACCGTCGCGCCCAGCCAGGCCGCCAGTTCGGACACCAGCGCCCCCTGCAGCGCAGCCAGCTCGCCCACTGGCCGCTCGAACTTCTGCGACCAGACGATCGCCTGGCTCGCCGCCTCGATCAGCTGGGCACTGACCCGCAGGCTGGAGCCGGTGCGGCGCACGTTGCCGACCAGAAAATAGCGCGCGCCGAGCCGGCGGCCTGCGTCGTGAAAGTCGGCGGGCGGGGCGTTTTTGAAGCGCGCCGTCGCCGAATGGGCGATCACCCGCAGGTTGGCTCCTTCGGACAGGGCGTCGATCAGGTCTTCGCTCATCCCAAGCGCGAAACTCTCATCCTCGGGCAAGCTGGACCGGTTGGAGAATGGCAGCACCGCGACGCATGGCGCATCGCCGCGCGCGCCATCGGCCGGGCTGGTCAACGCGATCAGTCGGTAGCCCACCTTCGAGATGGTCTCGATCCGGAACGCGGCAGACCGCGTCGCCACCTTGCGCAGCCGCTGGATCACCCGCTGCAGCGCGTCTTCGCCCACCACGGTGCCGCCCCAGCACGACAGGGTCAGGTCATGGCGCGAAACCACCGCTTCATCCGCGCGGTACAGCGCCACGAATACTTCCATCACGCGCGGCTCCAGCGTTTCGCGTTCGCCATCGCTGTAGCTGACCTGCCGCGTGCGCGGCTCGATTTGCATCCCGTCGATGCCAAACGCCGGTGTATGCGCCAGGCGAACAGGCGCGTTCAGCGCCGCTTCGGCCGCTGGAGCGCGCCTAGCGACCACCGGCATCGTATCTAAATTTTCGCCATTCGAGCCTGTTGGCGCAGCGACCGTCGGTTTGTCCACAGCCCGGGGTTTAACTCTGCGGCCGTCCTTCGCAACGAAATTATCGGTCAGCGGGTTCGGTGCGGCGGCGCCTTGCCAATTCGATCATCGGAAAATCATCGGCTTAACGTCCTTTTTTCGTCAAGTCGGTTAGGCCACAGCCAGATTTGCAGATGGCCATGCGACCCGGTTATTTGTGGTTTTGTCTAGCTCCGTCAGCCTGGCCCCTCGGGACCGGGTTGGCGGAGCACTTTTGTCTGGTGCTGCACGGCCGCCTGGCGGACCACCGGCACCGTCCTTAGTGGACCACTGGCACCGTCCTTAGTGGACCACTGGCACCGTGTAATTCAGCCCCAGCCGGCCGCCGTCGGGATAGATCGTCTGTCCGGTGATGTAGCTGCTCTCGCTGCTGGCCAGAAACACCGCGATCGCGGCGACTTCCTCGGGTTCGCCCCAGCGGCCCAGCGGCGTGCGGCTGAGGATGCGGTCCTGCGCTGCCTGATCGCTCATGATCCCTTGCAGCATCGCGGTCATGATCGAACCCGGACCAATCGCGTTGACGCGGATGCCCTTGGGCGCGAGCGCCAGCGCGGTGACATTGGTCAACTGCTTGATCGCGCCTTTGCTGATCGCATAAGGGATCTGGTTGGGGATCGCCAAGACGGCATTGACCGAGCTCATGTTCACAATCGCGCTGCCCTCGCCCATCAGCCGCGCCGCTGCTTGCGTCGCCCACAGCGCGGACTTGAGATTGATCGCGAACACCCGGTCGAAATCGTCCTCGGTCAGATCATCGAGCTCGGCAGCGTGCGTCACCCCGGCATTGTTGACCAGAATGTCGAGCCCGCCCCAGTGCTCGGTCACTTGCGCGAAGATCCGCTCGATCTCGCTTTTGCGGCTGACGTCGGCGGTGACGGCTTGCTGGCCAAGGTCCGCCGCAGCCCGCGCGGCACCGTCGGCGTCGATATCGGCCAGCAGGACCTGCGCCCCCTCGGCCACGAATGCCGCCGCAATCGCGCGCCCGATCCCGTGCGCGGCGCCGGTCACCACCGCGCGTTTGCCCTGCAGCCGTCCGGCCATGTCAGTCGCTCCGGTGCGGGTTGCGCGCGCGCTTGTCCGCCTCGGCCAGCGCCCGTTCGGCCACACCGCGCATCACCGCATAGCCAGCGGCGTTGGGGTGCACGCCATCGGGACCGAATTCGGCCGGAAGCTCGCCCGCCGGGCCGGCCAGCGCGGCATGATAGTCGGCATAGACCAGCCCCTCTGACCGGGCATAATCCCTGAGCCACAGATTGAGCTGCGCCACCCACGGGCCGGGGCTGACCGCCGGCTGCCAGCCAAACTGCAGCGACGGCGGGATCGAACCCAGGATCACCGCGATGTGGTTGGCACGGGCCAGATCGACCATCGCGCGCACCGCGTTCTGGTACGCCTGCGGACTGGTCGGCCCGGTGTTGCCCGCGATGTCGTTGGTGCCGACCATGATGTGCACCACGCGCGGGTGCAGCGCGATCACGTCCTGATAGAACCGCACCAGCACTTGCGGGCTGGTCTGCCCCGAGATGCCGCGTGCCAGATTGCCATGCGCGAACAGGTCCGGATCCTGGATACGCCAGTTCTCGGTGATCGAATCGCCGATGAACACCGCGCGCGGCGGATGCTGCGGATCGACCAAAGCATTGATCGCGCGAAAGCGGCACTGCCACGCCCAGTCGGTGCTGAGGATATGGGCATCGAGCGCGAACTGGCCCGGCTGGGGCGCCGGGCAGGGCGCATCGCTCATGCCCACGGGCGGCTCCACGGTGCTAGCGGATCCCGGCGAACTGGCGAGCGCCGCCAGGGCGAGGACCGGCAGCAGCCACCTAACCAATGATCCCGACCTTGGCCCCGGCGCGCTTGAACATCCCGATGATCGTCTGGACCTGCTCGGCCGAATGTTCAGCGCAGAGCGAACAGCGCAGCAGCGTCATGCCCGCCGGGGTCGCTGGCGGCCGCGCCAGATTGACATAGAGGCCTTCCTTGAGCAGCGCCTCCCACATCGCCGCGCCGCGCTCCAGATCGGGCATGATCACCGCGATGATCGCCGATTGCGGCTCGGCGGTGCCCAGCTGGAACCCGGCCTCGCGCAGCGCCTTGTGCAAGGTCTTCGAATTCTCCCACAAATGCGCGCGCTTGTTCGACCCGTGCATCAGCTTGCGGATCGAGGTCGCGGCGGTCGCCACCACGCTGGGCGGCAGGCTGGCGGTGAACACATAGGGGCGGCAGACCAGCCGCATGATCTCGAACTTGGGATGGTTGGAAACGCAGAAGCCGCCGACCGTGCCGACCGATTTGCTGAACGTCCCGATCACGAAGTCGACATCGTCGAGGCAGCCCTGATCCTCGGCCACGCCGCGCCCGTTCGCGCCGATGAAGCCCATCGAGTGCGCCTCATCGACCAAGACCATCGCGCCATTTTCCTTGGCGACGCGGACCATCTCCTTGAGCGGGGCGATATCGCCCAGCATCGAATAGACGCCTTCGAGGATCACCAGCTTGCCGGCCCCTTCGGGAATGCGCTTGAGCCGCTTTTCGAGCGCCTCTACGTCATTGTGGCGAAATGGGACGATATTGGCGTTGCCGAGCGCGCACCCGTCGTAGATCGAGGCGTGGCTGTCGATGTCGAGGACGATGTAGTCGTCCTTG
>JANOTT010000064.1:0-63599 GCA_031416535.1 Novosphingobium sp.
TGGTGGCGAATTTCGGGGCGGAGTGGAGCACGCTCACCGCTCAATCGTCCCGACGCGGCGGATTTTGCGTTGCAATTGCATCACGCCGTAAAGCAGAGCCTCAGCCGTCGGCGGACAGCCGGGAACATAGATGTCCACCGGAACGATCCGGTCACACCCGCGCACCACCGAATAGCTGTAGTGATAATACCCGCCGCCATTGGCGCAGCTGCCCATGCTGATCACGTATTTGGGCTCCGACATCTGGTCGTAAACCTTGCGCAGCGCCGGGGCCATCTTGTTGCACAGCGTGCCCGCCACGATCATCACGTCGCTCTGGCGCGGAGAAGCACGCGGCGCAGCGCCGAACCGTTCCATGTCATAACGCGGCATATTGACGTGGATCATCTCGACCGCGCAGCACGCCAGGCCAAAGGTCATCCACCACAGCGAACCGGTGCGGGCCCACTGGAACAGGTCCTCGGTGCTGGTGACCAGAAATCCCTTATCGCTGATCTGCGAATTGAGATCACTGAAAAAACCCGCGTCGGGCGCGGTCACTGCACCACCCAAAGGGCGGCCTGCAGAATCAACCAGAGTGCTCATTCCCAATCCAATGCCCCCATCTTCCAGGCATAGATCAATCCGAATACCAGTTCGGCGATGAACACCATCATCGTGATCCAGGCCGACCAGCCCAGCTCGAGGAATGTCACCGCCCACGGAAACAGGAAAGCGGCTTCCAGATCGAAGATAATGAACAGGATCGCAACCAGATAAAACCGCACATCGAACTGGCTGCGCGGGTCTTCGAAGGCGGGAAACCCGCACTCGTACTCGCTCAGCTTGTCGGCGCTTGGCTGGTGCGTGCCGGTTAGCCGCGAGACGCCCATCGGCAGGAACACAAACAGCGCCGAAAGCGCAGAAGCGATCCCCAGGAAAAGCAGGATCGGCAGGTACTGGGAGAGGTCTACCAAGGGGCTGACTCGCCTTGCTGAACAGATAGCCGCGCCCTAGGCCGCGCGCTGGCTGCGTGCAAGTGGGCTATCGGGTAGATTGACCGCTTTCCGACGAAAACCGCGCTATTTCTTCAGCTCGCGCGCCAAAGTGGACCGGGTTTGCTTGCCATAAGGCGGTTTGAAGCCCGACAGCTTGGCAATATCGAGCCCTGACTGGCGATAGACCGCGCGGCAGTGGCTGAAGGTCTTGAAGCCATCCTGCCCGTGATAGTTGCCCATCCCCGATGGCCCGACCCCGCCGAATGGCAAGTCTTCCATCGCGTTGTGGAACAATACGTCGTTGATCGTCACCCCGCCCGAAATCGTCCGGTCGAGCACCTGCTGCTCCTCGGCCTTGTCGTTGCCGAAATAATACAGACCCAGCGGGCGGTCATGTGCGTTGACGTAATCAATCGCGCTGTCGAGCGTGTCATAGGTCATCACCGGCAGGATCGGGCCGAAGATTTCCTCCTGCATGACCTTCATGTCGTCGTTCACATTGCGCAGGATGGTCAGCGGCATCTTGTTGCCGTTCGACCCGCCGAAGTCCTCGCCTGCCGGATTGACCTCGATCAATTCGGCGCCCTTCGCCTTGGCATCGGCCAGATAGCCTTGCAGACGAGCGTAATTGCGGCCGTTGACCACCGACGTATAATCGTCGTTGGCGAGCAGGCTGGGATACATCGCCGCCACGCCGTTCTTGACGCTCTCGATCACGTCGGCTTCCTGATCTTTGGCGACCAGCAGATAATCGGGGGCGAGGCAGATCTGCCCGGCGTTCATCATCTTGCCCATCGCGATGCGCTCGCCGGTTTTCTTCTTATCGGCGCTGCGGCTGACGAAGGTGGGCGATTTGCCGCCCAGTTCGAGCGTCACCGGCACGAGGTTTTCCGCCGCGGCGCGCATGATATGCTTACCCACGCTGGTCGCGCCGGTGAAGATCATGTGATCGAAGGCCAGCTGCGAAAAGGCCGATCCGACCTCGACCCCGCCGGTGAACACCGCGATCTCGTCCTCGGCAAAATACTTCGGCACGGCTTCGGCGAACACGTCGGCCACGCGTTCGGTAAACTCGCTGGGCTTGATCATCGCGCGATTGCCGGCCGCGAGGATCCCCGCCATCGGCACCATCACCATGCCCACCGGAAAATTCCACGGCGCGATCACCCCGACCACGCCCTTGGGTTGGTAGGTAACTTCGGCCTTGGCGCCGAGCAGCCCGAGCGGGAACATCGCCTTGCGGCGTTCGTTGCGGCCCCACGCCTCGAAATGCTTTTTGGCATGCTTGAGCGCACCAACCGAGGGCATGATGTCGGTCATCAAGGTCTGCTCGGTGCTGCGATGCCCGAAATCGGCGCTCACCGCCTTGGCGAACGCATCTTTGTAATCGATCAGCAGCGCGATCGCGCGGTCGATCCGGTCGCGCCGGACTGCCATTGGCTCGGGCAAGGCGGCAGTAAACGCGGCGCGCTGGCGCTTTAGGACGGCGGCCATGCGGCTGAGTTCGGCAGCGCTCATTGATCTATCTCCCGTTGCTCTTTGCCACTCTTTTGAGCAGACTGCCGCGCTTGGCAAGCCAAGCCTGCAAATCCGGCGGCAATGCTATCCGCGATTGCCATTGCGGCAGCGCAGCATTACGGGCCGGACACACCCTGTTTTGCCAGCCAGAAAGGCACTCAACCCATGGCCCAGCTTTCCGCCGCCGACCCGATTGTCATCCTGTCCTACGCGCGCACCCCGATGGGCGCGATGCAGGGCGCTTTGGCCGATGTCAGCGCGACCGATCTGGGCGCAACCGCGATCAAGGCGGCGGTTGCCCGTGCAGGCGTTGCTGGCGGCGATATTGAACGGGTCTATATGGGCTGCGTGCTCCCCGCCGGGCTGGGTCAGGCCCCGGCGCGGCAGGCCACGATCAAGGCCGGGCTGCCCACCTCGGTGCAGGCGACCACGGTCAACAAGGTCTGCGGTTCGGGCATGCAGACGCTGATCATGGGCGCCGAAGCGCTGGCGGCGGGCAGCATCGACATGGTGGTGGCCGGCGGCATGGAAAGCATGACCAACGCGCCGTACCTGCTCAAGAAGCACCGTTCGGGCGCGCGGATCGGGCACGATACGGCTTACGACCACATGTTCCTCGACGGGCTGGAGGACGCCTACGACGCGGGCCGCGCGATGGGCACCTTCGCGCAGGATACCGCCAACGCCTATCAACTGACGCGTGAGGCGCAGGATGCTTATTCAATCGAATCGCTGCGCCGTGCGCAGGCTGCGATCAGCGAGGGCGCCTTTGCCGAGGAAATCGCCCCGGTCACCGTGATCAGCCGCGCGGGCGAAAAGGTGGTCGATACCGATGAAGCGCCCGGAAAGGGCAAGCCCGACAAGATTCCGTCATTGAAACCCGCTTTCGCCAAGGACGGCACGATCACCGCGGCGACCTCCAGTTCAATCTCAGACGGTGCGGCGGCGCTGGTGCTCACGCGGCAGAGCGTCGCCAGCAGCAAAGGACTTAAGCCGGTCGCGCGGGTAGTGGCGGTTGCGGCGTATGCCCAGGAACCGAAGGATTTCACCACCGCTCCGGTTGGCGCGATCAAGGATGTGCTGGCCAAAGCTGGCTGGACGCTGGCCGATGTCGACCTGTTCGAAGTCAACGAAGCCTTCGCCTGCGTCGCCATGTTCGCGATGCACGATCTGGGCATCGCGCATGAGAAGATCAACGTCCATGGCGGGGCAACCGCGCTGGGCCATCCGATTGGCGCTTCGGGCGCGCGGATTGTCACCACCCTGATCGCTGCGCTCAAGCGTCACGGCAAAACCAAGGGCGTGGCCAGCCTGTGCATCGGCGGCGGGGAAGCCACTGCCGTTGCGCTTGAACTGGTCTGAACAATCGCGCAGGCGGGCCTCAGGGCTCGCCCGCGCCCCATACCCTGGTTTGCTCGACATAGCCTTGGCGCGGACCGACGGCGAACTGGCACCAGCCGCTGCCGCAATCGCCCAGTTTTCCCACAACGCCCGGCGCCAGCCGCCACAGCAGCCGCGAATTGCCATTGGCCTGCTCGTGCATCTCGGCGGGCTGCTGGCCGGTAACGAAACCGCTACGCTCACGCGTGAGCAGCCGCGCCAGCACCCAGCCTTGCGCGCCATCGGGGTCTTGCACCAGCCGCCAGCCCTCTTTCAACCGTAGCACTTTGAGCGGGAGGTGCTGGCGGTGAAAGACCCAGGCGATGCGGTAATCCTCACCCGGGCCGACCCGCATGTTGACTTCATTGGAGCGGATCGAGGCCCAGTACGGCGTCTTGGGATCGTCGGCGTGGAGCGGTGCAGAAAGCGCTACGGCAGCAGCAAACAGCATGGTCAGGGGGAGTCGGGACATGCCCGGGTAATAGCCCCCTACCCGCCTTCGCATCAAGTCGCTTGACCGCCCCCGCCGCCGCGGCTTAGCGCTACACCGGCCATGACCATCGTTTCCGATACGCCGAACAACCGCCGCGTGACCGGCACGCCCAAAGTGCACGTGACACGCCGTCTGCTGCCCTCGGTGGAGGCACGGATGAGCGAACTGTTCGAAGTGGTGCTCAATTCCGAAGACCGTCCGCTTAGCCGCGAAGAATTGATTGCGGCAATGCGCCAGGCCGACGTGATCGTGCCAACCGTGACCGACCGGATCGATGCCGCCATGCTGGCGGCGGCGGGCGACCGGCTGGGGATGATTGCAAATTTCGGCGCCGGCACCGAACATATCGATCTTGTCGCAGCGCGGGCGCGCAAGGTGATCGTGACCAACACCCCCGGGGTGTTCACCGATGATACCGCCGATCTGGCGATGATGCTGATCCTCTCGGTCCCGCGCCGACTGGGTGAAGGCAGCCAATTGATCCGCGACGGGCAATGGACTGGCTGGACCCCCACCGCGATGCTGGGGCATTGCATTGGCGGCAAGCGGCTCGGGATCGTCGGCATGGGCCGGATCGGACAGGCGGTGGCGCACCGCGCGCGGGCCTTCGGGATGGATGTGGTTTATCACAACCGCCACCGTTTGCCCCCCAGCGTCGAGAGCATGTTTGGTGCGCGCCATGAACCCGACCTGGAAGTGCTGATCGCAGAAAGCGACGTGATCACGCTGCACTGTCCGGCCGGGCCATCGACGCATCACCTGATCAACGCGGCGCGGCTCGCCGAAATGAAGCCCACCGCTTACCTGATCAACACCGCCCGCGGCGACCTGATCGACGAGGAAGCGCTGATCGCGGCGCTGACCAGCGGCCAGATCGCCGGGGCGGGCCTCGATGTGTTTGCGGGCGAGCCCAAGGTCGATCCGCGGCTGATCGCGCTATCCAATGTGATTACTCTGCCGCACCTGGGCAGCGCAACGATTGAAGGCCGCGCGCATGCGGGCGAAAAAGTAATCGCCAACATTCGCTACTGGGCCGATGGCCACCGCCCACCCGATCAGGTGTTGGACGGCTGGCTTTAGCAAATGCGCACATAACCGTCCCCCCTCGTAACATCGGTGCGCCGGGTGGCTTGCCCCCGCCGCAATAGTTGCTCTAAGTCATTCGAGAGAACTGCGCGAGTCAACGTAAACCGCGCGCGCGGGGGGGGAGATTTCGATGCGTAAATTTGCGGCCCTGGGGCTTGCCGGCACTGCCAGCATGGTGCCACTGCAGGCCTGGGCGCAAGGCGCTGCTGCCATCGCCTCGGACGATGCCCTTAACAGCGGCGACAATGCCTGGGTACTGATCTGCTCGGCACTGGTGCTGCTGATGATCATCCCGGGATTAACGCTGTTTTACGGCGGGCTGGTGCGGACGAAGAACTTCTTGTCGGTCATGGTTCAGGTCGGCGCGGTGGCGGCGGTGGTTTCGGTGTTGTGGATCGTGGCTGGATACCGCCTGGCGTTCGGTGATCCGACCAACGGCTGGATCGGCACCGGCAACACCTGGATGCTCAACAACACGATCGACCTGCTGCACAGCGACTCTGCGATCAGCGAGCGCACCTTTGCGCTGTTCCAGTTAACCTTCGCGGCGATCACCCCCGCGCTGATGATCGGGGCCTGGGTTGATCGCGCGCGGTTTGGCTGGGTGGTCGGGTTCTGCGCCTTGTGGAGCCTGGTGGTCTATGTTCCGGTAGCGCACTGGATCTGGGGCGATGGCTGGCTTGCCACCTCGATCGGGACCAAGGATTTCGCCGGCGGGATCGTGGTCCACACCACCGCTGGGGTCTCGGCGCTGGTCGCGGCCTTGTTGATCGGCAAGCGGCAGGGCTTCCCGCGCCAGTTGATGCTGCCGCACAGCCCAGCGCTCGCCATGGCCGGTGCGGGGCTGCTGTGGGTCGGCTGGTTCGGGTTTAATGGCGGATCGGCGTTGTCGGCTGACGACAATGCCTCAACCGCGATCATCAACACCCAATTGGGCGCGAGCGTGGCGGCGCTGGTTTGGCTGGCCATTGAAAAGTTCAAGGTCGGGAAACCCACCGGCATCGGCTTTGCAACCGGCGCGGTTGCGGGCCTCGCCACGATCACTCCGGCGGCGATGTTCGTTTCACCCGGCGCGGCGATCGTATTTGGCGCAATCGCCGCGCTGGTCTGCTTCCCGATGATCCAATGGATCAAGCACAAGCTGTCGATCGACGATTCGCTCGATGTGTTTGCGGTCCATGGGGTCGGCGGGATCACCGGCTCGCTGCTGCTCGCGGTGTTCCTTGCGCCCGAATTGGGCGGGGTCGGCTATGATGCCGGGGTGACCATGATCAATCAGTTTTTCGCGCAAGTGGTTGGCGTGGGGGTGGTCGCGCTGTGGTCGGCGATTGCCACCGCGGTGATCGCGGTGCTGGTCAGCCTGGTCGTCCCGATGCGGGTGAGCGAGGATGACGAGCGCGAAGGGCTGGACCTGGCCAGCCACGGCGAACGTGCCTGGGAATTTGATTGAGCGCCCACCTGTTGCGGAGACGCCGATGGCGCCCGGTCCGTGGCAGGTGCTTCGCCGCAGCTTTGACTTTGGCGGACGGGCAACCCGCAGCGAGCTGATCAGCTACCTCTTCGCCAGCTTGCTGGTCTCGGTGCCCTTGTCGTTCATCACTGGTCTGGCGCTAACGCATGAAGCGCACATGCTGGTGGGCAATGCCGCCACGCTGCTGCTGGCGCTGCCGTTGCCCGCGCTGCTGGTGCGGCGGCTGCACGATAGCGGGCGCAGCGGGGCGTGGGTGTGGCTGGCGGTGCTGAGCTTCTCGATCTGGCTGGCGCGGACCGCGATCTCGGCCACCTGGGGCATGGGCGCCCGGCTCAGTTTTGATGGTTGGACCTGGCTGATCGACTGGGCAGTGATCATGGCCAATCTGGCGAGCATCTTGTTCGCGCTGCTGCCGGGGAGCAAGGGCCCCAACCGTTATGGCGCGGATCCGCGCGACTAAATCAGGCGCTAGCGTTCAGCAACTCGCCGATCAGCACTATTGCTTCGGGCGCGCGCGCCAAGGATAGATGTCGCACCCCGATTTCGACCTGCCGGTCACTCTCGCCCGGCAGACCGCACGCCGCAGCCGGCGCGACCACCCCGTCGATCGGCGACCACACTGCATAAGTCGGCACCGGCGGTTTGACCGGCGCGTCGATTTGCAGCGGCGGCGCATCGACTAGGTGATCGTTGATGAATTCATACAGCCACCAGCCGTTGTTGGCGCGCGGCTCGCCAGAAAAGGGCGACCCCAGCGTGATCACGCGGTCAACCAAATCGGGGCGCAACTTGGCGACCTCGCGCGCGTAGATTCCGCCCAGGCTCCACCCGATCAAGCTGGCTTTGCAGCCATTGCCCTGCGCCACCGCCGCTTCGAGGCGCTGCTCCAAGCGGTCGAGTAAGGCTGCCCGCGCGCCCCAGTTCGACCCGAGTCCCCAGCCAAACGCCTCGTAATTAGCAGCGGCGAGCGATCGGCGCAGGCGAATGGTCGACCAGTCGTTGGCCAGAAAGCCGGGATAAACGATCACTGGCCGCCCGTCGCCGAGGGCCATTGGCACGCCCGGCTGGATCAAACTGAGCAGCAGTTTGGGCCCTTCAAGGCTTTCGGCCAGCAGCAGTTCAAACGCGGGTGCCCCGGCCACCAACTCAATCCCCCGTCAAAATCCGGTCGACCAACTGCTTCACCGAGGGGGTGAATTTGTTCGAATAGAAGGGGTCCTGCTGGAACCGGTACGCGGCATGCCCGGCGAACATCAGGTTCTGGTCGATATCACCGCCGTGGGAGATGTCCTGCAGGGTCTTCTGGATGCAGAAACTGCGCGGATCGGCCAGCCGCCCGGTGGTGTAATCGTCATGGTCCTTCCACGACGAGAACCCGCAGTGCGACAGACAGCCCATGCAATCTTTCTGGTCTTGCTGGATCATCCCTCGCTCGGCCGGATCGACGAAGATGATCGTGTCGTCCGGGGTGCGCAGGCCATCGGTAAAGCCCTGCGCCACCCATTCGCGCCCATGCTCGAGGTCTTTGGGTGTGACCCAGAAATTCTTGCCCCTGACCCCCGCGTCAAGCCGCACGGAATGCTCGCCTGCCTCAACCTTGGAATAAGGTATCTGGCGCTCTGAGCGGGCTTGCAGGCTACGCAAAAACGGATTGAGCACCGCTGAGGAATAAAACCCTGTGGGCGAGAAACGGTGCAGCAGCACATCGCCTTCTTCGATCTCACGCAGGGCATCTTTCCAACCCTGCGGAATCGGACTTTCCTCGGTCAGCAGGGGCCGAGTGCCGAATTGGAACGCGATGCTGCCAAGCTCAGGATTGTCGACCCAGTGATCCCATTCGCGCAGGAACCACACCCCGCCGGCCATCACAATTGGCACATCGTCGGAAACGCCCTCGGCGCGCATTGTATCGCGCAGCGCCTTAACGCGCGGGTATGGGTCTTCGGGCTTGAGCGGGTCTTCGGCATTGGACAGCCCGTTGTGCCCCCCAGCCAGCCACGGATCTTCATAGACCACCGCCCCGAGCAGGTGCGGTACCTTGTGATAAGCGCGCTTCCACAGCGCCCGAAAGGCCCGCGCCGAACTGATGATCGGCAGATACAGCACATTGTAGCGTTCAGCGATTTCGCTGAGCTTGTACGGCATGCCCGCGCCGCACGTTACGCCTGTGATCATTCCCGTTGTTTCGGCCAGCACGCCTTCAAGGATCGGCTGTGCGCCGCCCATTTCCCACAGTACGTTGATGTTGATCGCGCCCTTGCCGCCCGACATCTCGAACGCGCGCTTAACCTGCGCGACCGCCCCATCGATCCCATAGCGGATCAGCTGTTCGTGGCGCTCCTTGCGGGTCAGCGCTTCATAGACTTGCGGTACGATCTTGCCCTCGGCGTCATAGCTGTCAGCGTTCACCGCGCTGACCGTACCAATGCCACCCGCGGCCGCCCACGCGCCGGAGCTCATGCCATTCGTGGCCGAGACGCCTTTACCGCCTTCAACCAACGGCCAAACCTCGCGCCCACCATAAAGAATGGGCTTCAAGCCCTTGAAACTCGTATGTGTATTCATTGCGTCCCGATCTTTCCACTGGCCGTGTTGCACGGCTTGATGTCGTTGGGCGCCGGGCGCCCACCGGCCACTTCAAATGCGGCGTAATAGCCATTGAGTTCGGGTTTACTGACAAATTGCACCAGGCGAAAGCCTAGCGCGCCAAATTCGCAGAACAGCAGGCGCGGCGGAATACCGTGCTGATCGGTCGGGCGATCGACATCGACCACCACCACCTGGCCGCCGGGCTTGAGCGCGGGGCGCAGGTACCACAGGAACGCGTAAGGCTCACTCACCTCGTGGTACATGTGGACCATCATGATCCGGTCGAAACTGTCCGTCGGCAGCTTGGCGTCTTCAGGCGTGCCAGTGATGATCGAGACGTTGTCGAGCCGCTCGCGCTCAACCCGGCGGCCCAGATTCTGAATCGCGACCGGGTCAATATCTTCGGCCAGCACCCGGCCTTTGGGCCCGACCCGTTCGGTCAGCCGGACCGTATAGTAGCCCTCCCCCGCGCCAATATCGGCGACCCGCATTCCCGGCTTGATCGCGGCCAGATCCATCACCACCTGCGCTTCACCCAAGTCGTCGCGCTGGTCTTCGGCGGCGAATTCGGTGCCGCCCGCAGTCGAAACCGGACGGAAAGCCTGGGGGAAATCGCGCGCCGCCTCGGGCCGTGAATTATCGGCAGGGCTCAACTTGCACGCACTGACAGCGGCCAGTGCTGGCAGCATCAGGCCTGCCAAGGTGCGGAATTTGAGCTGCCCGGTCATATCAGGATTTGGCTTTAGCCGAGCCGCAAGCGCTTGGCAAAAAAACTAGTCGACGTCCTCGACTTCGACCTTTTCGCCGGTGACGCGCTGCGCCAGTGCTGCGGCCATGAACGGATCGAGCGCGCCATCGAGCACGTCGGCCGGGGTCGGACTGGTCACCCCGGTGCGCAGGTCTTTGACCATCTGATAGGGCTGCAACACGTACGAGCGGATCTGGTGGCCCCAGCCAATATCGGATTTTCCGGCATGTTCGGCGCTGGCGGCGTCTTCACGCTTGCTCATTTCCGCTTCGTAGAGCCGCGCTTTGAGCATCCCCATCGCGATCTCGCGGTTCTTGTGCTGCGAGCGATCGATTTGACTCGCGACGACTATCCCCGAAGGAATGTGCGTCATCCGCACCGCCGAATCGGTGGTGTTGACGTGCTGACCGCCGGCCCCCGAAGCGCGGTAGGTATCGATCCGCAAGTCGGCCGGGTTAACTTCGACTGCGAAATTGTCGTCGATCACCGGATAAACCCAAACCGACGAGAAGCTGGTGTGGCGCCGCGCCGAGCTATCGTACGGCGAGATTCGCACCAGCCGGTGCACCCCGCTTTCGGTCTTGGCATAGCCATAGGCGTTCTCGCCCTTGCACAGTATCGTCGCGCTCTTGATCCCGGCCTGCTCGCCCGACTGGTATTCGATCACCTCAACCTTGAAGCCGCGCTTTTCGGCCCAGCGCGAATACATTCGCAGCAGCATTTCGGCCCAGTCCTGGCTTTCGGTACCGCCTGCCCCGGCGTGGATTTCGATGAAGGTGTCGTTGTTATCGGCTTCACCGCCGAGCAGCGCCTGCACCTTGTCGGCATCGGCGCGTTCGGCCAGTGCTGCCAACGTAGCGAGGCCTTCCTCGACCGTGGCCTCGTCACCCTCGGCCTCGCCCAGATCGATATATTCGACCGCGTCGGCCATCTGGCTGCCGATAGTTTGCACCGTGCCGATGGCCGCCTCGAGTTGGCGGCGCTCCTTCATCACCGCCTCGGCGGCCTTGGGATTGTCCCACAGCTTGGGATCTTCGACCCGCGCGTTCAGTTCGTCGAGCCGGCGCAGCGCACGGTCCCAATCGAGGAACTTGCGGACCAGCGCCAGCGCAGCTTCAATCCGCTCGAGGTGGGCCTGCCCTTCGGCACGCATGACAAATGACTCCAGAATTCAGCAAGCCAGCGCACTAGCCGGATTGCCCGTGAAGTAAAGGCCTGACGCGGCGGTTCAGCGGCGCCGGTCCGCCTTCAGCGCGCGCACCGCCGCGAGCGTTTTGCGCACGTGATCGTTGGGGTTCATATCCGAGAAAACCAGTTTGACCCGTCGATCGCGCCCGATCACATAGCTGGTCCGGCTGCTCAGCCCGGTCGCACTGCCATCGGCTTTCTTGAGGTGAACGTCATACCCCGATATGATCGCCGGGGTAGCGACCCCAACCGCGAATTTGTCACGGCAGTCCTTGCGCGAGAATTCCTTTTGCGTGGCGATCGTGTCCACCGAGAGTCCGATCACGGTCGCCCCGGCTGCATTGAAGTCCTTCATCGCCTCGGCAAAGGCGTGCGCCTCTAGGGTGCAGCCCTGCGAGAAGCTCTTGGGATAGAAATAGAGCACCACCGGCCCTTTGCGCAGCGCCGCCTTAAGGCTGAAACTCTTTTCAACTCCAGCCAAAGCTGATGCGGTGGTAAAGTCCGGCGCGGCCGCGCCTTGCGGCAGATCGGCGAGCGTCGCGGCGGGCACCAGCAACGCGGCGAGCAGGGCTAGCGGGACAATCATCAGCTTGCTCATCGTCTTCTCCTGTGTGGCACTGTGCCGGAACTATTGAACCGTAACACCGGTTTCGGCGGCTATCGTTGGAATGGCGTCGGGCTGGCTCGCATCACCCGCACTTGTATCGGCCATGGGCGCGCGGCCGCGAGACTGTGCGCCGCGCTTGATCGCATTGATCAGGGCGCTGCGCTGAGCCTCGATCTCTTCGGTTCCCAGACCCGGCCGGGCTTCACTCTCGGCCTTGAAGGTTTCCCAGATCACCGACGCCTTGGACTCATTGGTCGGAGTGCCGGTGAAGACGCGCTTGCCACTAATCCGGTCAACCTTGACCCAGTGGATATCGCGCGGAGCGACAAATGGCTTGGTGCTCCAGCGCGACTTGGTCGCCAGCACCAGTTGCTTAAAAATCGGCGCAGCGGTGGTCCCGCCTTGCGCGGAACCACCCAGCGAGCGCGGAGCATCGTACCCTAAATAAAGTCCGCCAACGATATCCTGGTTGCCGCCGCAGAACCACACATTGGTCGGCCCAGAAGTGGTCCCGGTCTTGCCGAACAGCGGCAGCCCCAGATCGCTGAGGATGACCGCCGTCCCGCGGGTCACCACGCCTTCGAGCATGTGGACCACCTGGAAGGCGGTGCGTGCATCGATCACCTGTTTGCCGCGCGAATCGAACCGGGGCATCGGCTTCCCATCCCATTCGGCCATTTCGCACTTGTTGCAGCGGCGGTTGTCGGCCCGCCAGATCACCTTGCCGCTGCGGTCCTGAACATAGTCGATCACGCTCGGCGGGAACTGCACGCCGTTGTTGGCGAGTGCCGCGTAGGCGTTGACCATCTGCTGCACGGTGGTATCGCCCGCACCCAGCGCGAACGACAGATACGGCGGATATTTTCCGATCCCGACCCGCTGGAAGGTGTTCACCACATGGTCCATGCCGGTATCGTTGGCGATCCGCACGGTCATCAGGTTGCGTGATTGTTCAAGCCCCCAGCGCATCGTGTGCGCGGCGTTGGCGCCGCCCTGCCGATTAAAATTCTGGAAGCATTTCTCTCCCAGGCTGGCGCCCTGATAGACGCAAAACTTGCCATCGATCACCTCGCTCGAGGGGCTCATCCCGAAATCGAGCCCAGTGCCGTAAACGAACGGTTTGATCGTCGAGCCGGGCTGCCGCTGCGCCTGGGTGGCGCGATTGAAACTGCCAAGCCCGGCGTCAAATCCGCCTTGCATCGCTAGCACGCGGCCCGAACGCGGGTCTTCGAGCAGCATCCCGCCCGAAATTTCGGGCACCACCCGCAGCGTCCAGGTATTGGTTCCGGCCGGCGCCACCGCGATCACATCGCCCTTGCGCAACGGTGCGGTTGTAGCCGTAAGCACGCCCTTGGTGCCATTGGCAAACCCCAGCGCAGCACGCGGACCGTCGCGGGCAATAACCAGAGCAATGCGCCAATCCTGATACGAGATCGAGCGATTAAGCGCGGCAAGCTGGCTCTGCCAACCGTCATCATCAACATCGATATGATCGATCGGCTTCACGAACGCACGGCCGCCGCCGTATCGCATGAGTCCGGCGCGCAAGGCATCCTGTGCGGCCTTCTGCAACTGCGGATCAAGCGATGTGCGCACCCACAGTCCGCCCGCGTAAACGCTGTTCGGACCTTTTTCGGCATTCTCGCCATACTTGCCGATCAGCAGCCGCCGCACTTCTTCGACGAAATAGCCATTTGCGGGATCCCAATTATCACCCCGGCGCGGAATGATCCCCAGCGGCTGCGCCTTGGCCTGCTGGGCATCGGCGACGGTGGCCTTGCCGTTCTTGACCATCTGGTCGAGCACCCAGTTGCGCCGCACAATGGCTTCGGCAGAGCGGTTCGAGCGGCCATAGATTTCCGGACCGCGTGGCAGCGCGGCGAGGAACGCGTCCTGCGCCAGCGACAAATCAGCCACATCCTTGCCAAAATAGGCCTGCGCCGCAGCCTGGACCCCGAAACTCTGCCGCCCAAGCGGGATCTCGTTCAG
This sequence comes from Novosphingobium sp., assembly GCA_031416535.1. Classification (GTDB taxonomy): domain Bacteria; phylum Pseudomonadota; class Alphaproteobacteria; order Sphingomonadales; family Sphingomonadaceae; genus Novosphingobium. Next base: position 14,047 of record JANOTT010000064.1, read on the forward strand.
ATACAACTCAAGAATCTGCGGCTTTTTGAGCACGCTTTCGATGCGCCGCGCGAGGATCATCTCCTTGAGCTTGCGACCAAGCGAATATTCGTTGCCGATCAAGATATTCTTGGCGACCTGCTGGGTGATCGTCGAGCCCCCCTTGGCGCGCTTGCCCGAGCCAAACTTGGCTGCATAATCAACCACCGCGCCCGCCAGACCGCCGTAATCGACCCCGCCGTGCGACCAGAAGGTTTTATCTTCGGCGGAGAGATAGGCGTTGACCAGCTTGTCGGGGAAATCAACGTAACGCAGCTGCACGCGGCGTTCGCGCGCGTAGCTGTAGACAATCTCGCCATTCACCCCGCGCACCATCGTCGGTAGCGGCGGCTGGTACGTCAGCAGTGTTTCGGCCGACGGCAGATTGCGGGTGACCGCGACATAGACCAGCAGGTTGGCGGCCAGAAATGCGGCCAGCAGATAATTGACAATACGGAACCGTCGGCTCTGCGCCCAGTGCTCCGCGTACCAGTCGCGCAGCCGGGTGTTGTTCCACCACGAGAGCGCCGAACCGCCCAAAGTTCCGGCCCGCGACCACAAGCCACCGGCCTCGCGCCGGATGCGCAGCCGCACGGATTGGGGCGATTGGTCGTCGGGTTCAGCCATTACGAAGCGGCTCTAGCATGGGGCGGCGCGCCATTGCCAGCGGGTTCCTGCACTCATCCGCGCTGCGCCGAGGTGCGCGCGAAATAGACCTTGATCGCTTGCGCTATAGTCGTGGCAAATCCTTGCCTGCCCGCCACCGTCGTCAATCGCTCCAGATCGTCAGTGTTGTTAATATAGCCTGTTTCGAACAGCACCGAAGGCACGTCCGGGGCTTTCAGCACAACAAACGCGGCCGATTGCACGGCGGCATCCTTGAACGGGATCACTCCGCGCGCCTCGCGCAGGATCAGCGCGGCAAACTGCTGCGAAGCAGCCTGGCTCTCCCGCTGCGACAGATCGACCAGGATGGCGTTGACCGTATCGCTCTGATCCTTGATCCGCACCCCGTTGATCTGATCGGCCGCGTTCTCGCGGGCGGCAATCCTTTCCGCGGTCTGACTGCTGCCTTTGGCGGACAGGGTGTAGACGGTCGCGCCGATCGCGCTGCCATCGCCGTCGGTACTGTCGGCATGGAGCGAAATGAACAGGTCGGCGCCCAGCCGCCGCGCAATCGCTGGTCGCTCATCGAGCAACACGTAAGTATCGTCGCTGCGGGTCAGCGCCACGCGCACCCCGCCCTGCCTGACGAGTTCGTCACGCAGCGCGAGCGCTAGTGCCAGTGTCAGCGTCTTTTCCTTGACCGCGCCGCTGCCGGCTCCGGGATCCTTGCCGCCGTGCCCGGCATCGATCACCACCAGCGGGCGGCTGGCGTCCATCGGTCCGGCGATCTGCGGCAGTCCGGCGACCCCGCCGACCGGCGGCAGATCGACCTTGATCACATAGTCATAACCGCGGCCTGGTCCGCCCAAAGAGCGATCGGCCGCAACCATCGCGGCGAACACCGCGACCGGGGCCAGTAGTAACGAAATGATCAGCAAAAAGCGGCGCATTGCGGGTATGCCTAATGCGCTGGAGGGCGCTGTGCAATCGCCCGCTCAGCGGGGCGCATTCAACTTGCCGCATTTACAAACCGGTGCTAACTGTCCCGCCATCGAGGGCAGGCTTGGCCGCCTTCGGGGGAGAATCCGGCTAAGAATCAGGTTCGGATCATACAGGTTGATGCACCAATGAAGAGCCTTTCGCCGTTTTCACCGCTTCGGACCCAAGGGGTTCGGGTGGGCGAAGCGGTTGGTCGTGCGCGCATTGCCACGCCGCACCTTTTTGCTGGGGCAGACACACTTATCGCCGCCGCTGCCATTTCTGGCCGCGGTCTCACCGATCCATCCGCGCAATTAACCCGGGCCATTTGGCCCGTGCGCGGAGGTACCGCACAAAGCCGCGCCTGCTGTGGAGATGCCCGTTTCGGGCCGGTCTCCACGGGGCGCGCACGGAGAATTCATAATGACTATGCGCATGTTAATCGATGCGCGCCACCCGGAAGAAACCCGGGTGGCGGTGCTCAAAGGCAACCGGATTGAAGAATTTGACTTTGAATCGGCCGAACACAAGCAGATCAAAGGCAACATCTACCTCGCCAAGGTAACCAGGGTCGAACCCTCGTTGCAGGCGGCATTCATTGATTTCGGTGGCAACCGGCACGGGTTCCTAGCGTTCAGCGAAATTCATCCCGACTACTACCAGATCCCCAAAGAAGACCGCGAGGCACTGCTCGCCGAAGAAGCCGCGCACGCCGAGGAAGAGGCTGCGCTGCGCGCCATCGAAGACGGTGACGAAGACGATTCGGGTGACGACGACAACGGCGAATACGGGGCTGACGACTATGGATCCCGGGACGGGGAAGACGGCGCGCACGATCATCACGATGACGATGATTTTGGCGGGCTGATCGAAGTCGATACCGACGAGAAGGAAGACGTCGCAACGATCGAGGACGGCCACGTCGACGGAACGTTTGAAGCCGATGAGGTTGGGGATGACAGCAGCGGCGAAGACGGCAACGGCGAAGATGGGCGCGGTCGGCGCGGACGCCGCCGCCAGGGTGGCGGCAATCGCGGCCATGCCAAGGCTGACGAATTGCGCGCCAAGCGCATGGCGCTGCGTCGCCGTTACAAGATTCAGGATGTGATCCAGCGCCGTCAGGTGCTGCTGGTCCAGGTCGTCAAGGAAGAACGCGGCAACAAGGGCGCGGCGCTGACCACCTATCTCAGCCTCGCGGGCCGGTACTGCGTGTTGATGCCCAATTCGAGCCATGGCGGCGGCATCAGCCGCAAGATCAGCTCGTCGTCGGATCGCAAGCGGCTCAAGTCGATCATCAGCGAAATGGCCTTGCCGCGTTCGATGGGCTGCATCGTGCGCACCGCCGGGCTGAGCCGGACCAAGACCGAGATCAAGCGCGACTTCGATTACCTCGCCCGGTTGTGGGATGAAATCCGCGAGCGAACACTCGGCTCCACCGCGCCTGCACTGATTCATTCCGATAGCGACCTGATCAAGCGCGCGATCCGCGACATCTACAACCGCGAGATCGAGGAAGTAGTGGTTGAAGGCGAACACGGCTACCGCGCTGCGCGCGACTTCATGAAGCTGTTGATGCCCAGCCACGTCAAGCGGGTGAAGCAGTACGCCGATCCGGTACCGATGTTCCAGCGCTATGGCGCCGAGGACCAGCTGACCGCGATGTACGATCCCGAAGTGCAATTAAAGTCGGGTGGTTACATTGTGATCAACCCGACCGAAGCGCTGGTCTCGATCGACATCAACTCCGGCCGCTCGACCAAGGAGCACGGGATCGAAGCAACCGCGCTCAACACCAACCTTGAAGCCGCGCGTGAAATCGCCCGGCAGCTGCGCCTGCGCGACATGGCCGGCCTGGTCGTGATTGACTTCATCGACATGGAGTACAACGCCAACGTCCGTAAGGTCGAAAAGGCGATGAAGGACGCGCTTAAGAACGACCGCGCGCGGATCCAGGTTGGCCGCATCTCCAGCTTCGGACTGATGGAAATGAGCCGCCAGCGGCTGCGCACCGGGGTGCTTGAAGCGACCACCCGGTCATGCCCGCACTGCGATGGCACCGGACTGGTGCGCACCGCAAGTTCTGCGGGCCTGTCGGCGCTGCGTTCGATCGAGGACGAGGCAGCCAAGGGCAAGGGCTCGGTCATCTCGCTGTTTGCCAGCACCGAAGCGGCGGTTTATCTGCTCAACGCCAAACGCGCCGATCTCGCCGAAATCGAAGACCGTTACGGTGTTCGGGTCGAGGTTCTGCCCGAGGGTGAGAACGAAGGCGCCAAGATGCGCGTCGGTTCATCGGGTCCGCGCCCCGAATTCACCCCTAAGTTCGAGACCATCGCCATTGAGGAAGATGATGACGACGAGGTGATCGAGGACGAAGACGAAATCGAAGCCGAAGAGCCCGACGAGGAGCGCGACGAAGGGGGTGAGGACCGGGGCAAGCGCCGCAGTCGTAGCCGCCGGCGGCGCGGTGGCCGTGATCGTGCCGATGGACAGAGCGAAGAGCGCCCGGTTGACGAAGATCGCCCAGCCAGTGAGGCAGCAGCTAAAACCGAAGATACCGAGCGTACCGAGCCAAGCGAAGACCTTGCCGAGCGGACCGAAGGCGAGGACGACGATGCACCGCGCAAGCGCCGTCGGCGCGGTCGGCGGCGGCGCGGCGGGCGTGGCCGCGGCGACGGCGAAGCTGGCAGCGAAGGCGAGCAATCCGAGACCGGCGACGATACCGATGGTGAAGCGGGCGAGGCAGCAGCCGAACTGGCAGCGCCTCCGGCCGAAGCAGGTGAAGCTCCCGCCAAGCCCAAGCGCAGCCGCCGCAAGAAAGCCGATGCCGAGCCTGAGACAACCACTGAAGTGGTGACTGAGGAACCGGCTGCGGTCGAGGCCGAAGTGGCAGAGGCCGAACTGGCTGAAGCGCCGATAAAGCCCAAGCGCACCCGCAAGGCCAAGGTTGACGCCGCACCGGCTCTGGCGCCGGCCGCAGCTTCGCTTGCCGAATCGGCTCCAAGTGAGGAACCGGAAGCCACCGACGAACCTGCCGCCAAGCCCAAGCGCAGTCGCAAGAAAGCCGTGGCAACCGAACCGGCGCTGACCGCGGAGGCCAAATTGGCTCCAGTCGATGCAGGTGAAGCTGATACCGGCCCGACGCGGCGTGGCTGGTGGCAGCGCACGTTTGGTGAATGACCAGAATATTATGGGGCGCTGTCTGATAAGGCAGCGCCCCAATTCTTGCCTACCCGCTGCGCGCCATTATTCGACATGAGTGATACCCCCGCAGTTAAACCATACCATCACCGCCCCGGTGGCGGGTTTCGCAATCCGCCGGGCAGCCCGCCGCATCGCGCCCGGCTGCGCGATTTCCTCAAGTTCCTGCTTTGGGATATGCGGCGCGCCAAATTGCCACCGATCCCTGCGGGCCTGATCAGTCCCGACAAACCCGATCTGGCAACCTTGTCCGAAAATCAGCTGACCTGGCTGGGCCATGCCTGCTTTGCGCTGCGGCTCGGCGGCAAGCTGGTGCTGACCGACCCCTATCTCAGCCCGCACGCGGGGCCGTTGGGGATGGGGCCCAAGCGCTTTCTGCCGCCAGCCCTGACCGCCGCCGAGTTGCCCCGGCTCGATCTGATCGTGATCAGCCACAACCATTACGACCATGTCGATACGGCCGCGCTCAAAGCCTATCGCTGGCGCGCCGAGACGCCGGTGGTCTGCCCGCTCGGCCTCGCGCCGCTACTGCGCAAGCTGGGGTTTGCGCAAGTGACCGAGCTTGACTGGTGGCAGCAACAACGCTTCGATGACCTTATGATCTCCGCGCTGCCGGCGGTGCATTTCTCGGGCCGCGGACTGTTTGATCGCAACCGGACGCTATGGTCCAGCATGGCGCTGGCCTCGCCCACGCGCAAAGTCTGGTTCGGCGGCGACACCGGCTATGGCGCGGTATTCCGCGAAATTGGCCAACGCGCCGGGCCGTTCGACCTCGCGCTGATCGGGATCGGCGCCTACGAGCCGCGGATCATCATGCAAGCCAGCCACGCCACCCCCGAAGAAGCGGTGATGATCGCGCGTGATATCGGCGCAAAAGCGGCAGTGGGAATGCATTGGGGCAGCATCATGCTGACCCCGGAAGATCCGTTCGAAGCCCCGCACCGGTTCCGCCGCGCCGCGCTCGAGCAGCAATATGGCGAAGACAATACCTGGATCATGCCGGCGGGCGAGGTGCGGGAGTTTTAAGGATCAGGCTCGTTTGACCAATCGCATTCATAGCAGTAATACTTCCCCCTCTTCAGGATCAGGGAGTGATCAGATGACCGAAGCACTGATCAGTAAGCAACTTGAAGATGCGATACATGAGGCGGTTGCCGATGCTGGCGTTAAGTTGGGCCACGGGAATGAATTTACTTTGCCTGATATGGCGCGCCGTGCGGCGAATGTTATTGCTGTAAATTTTCCCGAAGGCGCGGAACGCGACGATACAATTGCCCGCGGAAAACAGGCCTATGGCTTGCTGATCGCGGAAATGACGCGAGCCGCGCAAACTATCCCAGACTACCCCGAAGGGATCATTGGCGAGCAGACATTGGCAATCGCACTGACAAAGCTTCCGCCTTTTCCGCCGTTTTGGTAATCAGACCGATGACCGAACCGGCACAGAAGCACAGAATTAAAAACGCCCCCAGCCACATCTCGCGGAGTGTCCACCCGATGGTCGAAGGACTTAAGGCAGCTGGAGAAATCGCGAAGCAGATCATTACCTTGTCTGTGGCAATGATCGGCCTGACGGTTACTTTCCTAAAAGATATTGTTGACCCGATGGTGCAAACTGGTGCGCGAACGATACCGTGGCAGATGAACGTGGCGTGGGGCGGCTACATGTTATGTATTCTCGGCGCCATTGCGACACTGATGGGCATTAGCGGCACGCTCACCTATCTTGATCGCAAGGCAATGGGGCTAAAGCCACACCCGAGCCACAGCCCCGTTACGGACATCTACGATCTCAATGTCAGATTGCCCATGCTGCTAATGGTAATCGGTTTTCTTGTCGGGATTGGATTCACGATCGTGACCGCTGCGCGCTAAAACACGCAGACCCCATGCTTATCCTTCCTTCACCGCCTCGCCCCATTCCATCCAGCCGGCCCAGCGCGGTGTCTTGGGCGCGTAGCTTGCGCCCAGCGGGGTCAGTGCGAACTGGCCCTGCGCCAGCGATTGCCCGACCGGGCGGGTCAGATGGCAACCGCCCGCCAATCGTTTCCACACCGGCTCGATCCGGTCCTGCCACTTCGCCACCCCGGCATCGGGCGCGCGGCCATGTTCGGCATAGAGCAAGCGCCCGCCCGGTTTGAGCACCCGGCGCAGCTCGCGCAGCACCTGTGCCGGATCATCGACCGAGCACAGCGTGAACGTGCAAACCACGCAATCGAAACTGGCATCGTCGAAAGGGATCGCCTCGCCCACGCCTTGCCGGATATCGGCCGTACGCCCATGCCGCTGCGCCGCCGCGCGCGCATAGTCCAGTCCCTTGGCCGACGGGTCCATCCCGGCATAGGAAGTGACCCGGGCAGCAGCGTAGAACTGCTGGTTGATTCCCCCGCCGCAGCCCAGTTCGAATACCGCACCGCGCGCCAGTGGAACAACCTGTTCGCGCAGCTGCATGATCGCAGGTGAGCTGCAAGCACACTTGATCAGCCGCGGCACCACGTGCTCATCGTACCAGGTCGCCAAGCCCATTATAGATTTCCTCCAACAGTTTTTCGCAGCGAAGTTCGCCGCCCGCCAGCGCCCCACAGCTCGAGCTGGTACGGATCATACAAGCTTTGCCGTTCGTGCCGGAGAAGCTGCGGAGCAAGGTTTCGGTCAAACGCCGTCAGCCAGCCCGAAAGGTCAGCCCGCTGCACCCGTACTTGCGCCAGCCGAAGCGAGGCGGCCAGCAGCGCCTTGTGCAGCGCGGCCAGCTTGGGTCCAGCCATCCGCTCATCGATCAGCCCCAATCGAAACCGTGCGGCCTTGATCAGCACTGCGGCGCCGGCGGGATCGTGCTGGCTGATCAGGCCGAGCGCGCCGACTATGCTGGATCTGAGCAGCATCAGGTCAGTGGCTAGGCCGCGCCGCTCGCTGCTGCGGCCGGGACACGCCTTCACCGCCCTGACATAGCTGGCCAGCGCGGCGAGCTGTTGCGGACTGGGTTCACGGCCCGAAAACTCCTCGACGATCAGCCTGCGGATAAACCGTTCGAGCGCGCCCGTGGCAGGATCGCGGTCGATCAAGCCGGGCAGCGCCAGATCGGGGATCGGCTTGGGATCGAACCGCCGGTCGGAGCGCGCCAAGCTGAAAAAGCTCGAGCTGACGTCGGCGCTGCCAGGCTCGTCCGAAATTCCGCCAAGGAAGAATGCCGCATTGCGCCGACCGTTGGTGTGGCAGTTGGCGCAGCTGATGGCGGCGCGCGCGGCTTGCCCGCCGAACAGATAGGGGGCGTTGAACAGCGCCTCTCCGATCCGAACCTGTGCGGGCGCGATCGCCGGGTCGAGGCAGGTCGCCGGCTGTTCGAGCAGCACCTCGCGTTCGCGACCCGGGGCGATCCAGGTGAGCGCCGCCAGCACCGGGCTGTTCCGCGCGGGCGCGGCACCAGCGAGCGCAGCGACCAACCCCAATGCCAATATCAGGAGGCGGATTGACCGGCCTTCGCAATCTGCGCCCGCAGTTCGTCGGCTTGCACGCAGCCGAACCTGCAAATCCGTTCGAGCAACGCCAGATGCGCCAGCGCCCCGCGCCGATCGCCGCGTTCAAGCTTCAATTCGCCGTAATATTCGATCGCGCCGCGATGCTCCGGCGCAACCGCCAACGCCGCGCGATACCACCCTGTAGCGGTGCCGTAATGCCCCAGCTTGCGATTGGCGTACCCGATATACGTCAGCAGATCGGGATGCGGCCCGGCGCTCCACAGCGCGCCTTTAAGCAGTGCGATTGCCGGTTCATAGCGGCCCTCATTGATCAGGCTCACCGCCTCGACATACGTAGCGTCGATTGCCGCGAGCGAATGCAGCGGCCGCGTCGGGCCAAACGCCTGCGGCGGCGCGCCGCCCGTCAGTGTGGCGTTGACAGCGCTCAGCGCCGCGTCGATCTGCGCGGCTGCGGGACAAACACCGGCACAGGCCGCCTTGCGCGCGTCAAGCGCGTCGCGCTGCGCGGTAGCCTTGGCGGTGTCACCTTTTCGGGCGTAACTGATTGCCAGATCGCGCTGGGCATCGATCAGCTCAGGATCGGCCTTGAGCGCGGCTTCGAGCGACTTGACCGCACGTTTGTAATCTCCCAATCCAAGCAGGCTGGCACCCAGCAGATATTGCGCCGGGGCATGGGTCGGTGCCACTGCAACCACGCGTTTGAACGCGGCCGCAGCTTTCTTGTAATCCTTGGCCTCGAACGCCTCGATCCCGTTGCGGTATTCGACCACTGGATCGTATTCAGGCGCGCTGGTGCTGGGCATCGACGCCCCGCCTCCGCCGCCGCCGCCGATCGAATAGGCGGGCGTGGTGGCGGCGAGTGTCAGGACCAGCGCCAGCGCACCGATTGCGGGTTTAAGCGGAAAGGCCATGGCAAGCGCCTCCTTCAGGAAATGCGTGCGCTGGACCAGACACTGCGATCGGGCAGACGGCGCACAAGGCAGCAATATTTCGATAGCATCATAGCCCAAATTGCCCGCAGGCGGAAGTCCCGTTGCAGACCGGCGCTAGCTACCCGCACTACAGGTCTGCAACGGGATCGTTCCCCGTCGCGCAACGAACCGATCGTAAATGTATTTGTTACCAGCCGCTGGTTGGATTATCGCTGTTGCGGTATGTCCGATTTGTTGAAACAGGCGGCGCTGCTCGACGCGCTTACCGACAAGCAAAGCGAAGTTCTCGTCTTTGTCTCGGAGGGCCTGACGAGCAAAGAAATCGCCCGAAAATTAAACATTTCCGAGAGCGCGGTCAATCAGCGTATCGAAGTGATCCGGCAACGCCTGGGCGGCCTGCCACGCGCGCAGATCGCGCGACTCTATCGCCGCCAAAGTACGTTGTTGATGACCATCCCGACCAGTAAGTCGCTTACAGGTAACCCAATCCAGCTTCAGCAACGCGGCAGCGCGGGTCAAGTCAGCGCTGTGGAGGGGGCTTCCGAACTCGCTGCGCCAGGTGCGCGAGAGGGAGGTGGCACGTTGCAACCCTCCACAAATTCCCAAGCACTCGATGGACCATCCCGGCTGTGGTTCCGGCTAGGCGCAATCGTAGCGGTTGCCGCAGGAATCACGGCGATTGCCTTATTGCTCTTGAGCGTCGCCGCGACCCTCGATGCACTGCTCGCACCATGACCGGAAGTCTGTCGCTGTGGCAGTTGCTGTTCGACTTCGCGGGCAAACCGCTGCTGATCGCGGTGCTGGCGCTGTATCTGTTCGTATTGATCAAAGGTGACAAGACTGACCGGGCCTGTGCGCACGTGCTCACGATTGGCACCGTGCTGTGCGTGCTGCTGACGCTGGGCCAGCCGAACGCTCGACCAAGCTGGCCGTACAGCGCCGATCGATTGGGCATCGACGCGCTGTTGCTGGCCGCGCAGACCGTGATCGTCCTGCGCAGTTCGCGCCGCTATCCGATCGTCATGGCCGCCGCCCAACTGCTCATTGTCATAGCTGGAGCGCTGGCCGCCGCTGGACTGATCGCTCTGGAAAAAACGTTTTCCGTGATCACTGGCGCAGCCGCCATCATCCAGCTGGGCTCCTTGCTCGTTGGCCTGATCGCCCACCGCATTCGGTTGCGCAACGCGGCTCCAGCAGCGGTTTTTGCGAACTGAGCCGCTCGGCTGGCTGAAAATCGTCAGCGCCACCTTGTTCTGCGCTGCAACAACGCTAGATAGAGCCGCGATAGCGGCCAGCACGCCGCATGCTACAGGGATCGACATGGCGAGCTTCACCCTTCCCGCGAACAGCAAGATTGCCAGCACAGGCACTGCGCACCGCGTTACGGGCGCGAGCCGGGTCAAACGCTTTACCGTCTATCGTTACGATCCCGACAGCGGGCAGAACCCGCGCTATGACAGCTTCGAGATCGATCTTGATGCGTGCGGGCCGATGGTGCTCGACGCATTGATCAAGATGAAGTCCGAGTTCGATCCGACGCTGACCTTCCGCCGCTCGTGTCGTGAGGGGATTTGCGGTTCGTGCGCGATGAATCTGAACGGCCGCAACGGTCTCGCCTGCACCACCGCGATCGAAGATCTGCCTGGCGAAGTGCGGATCACGCCGCTGCCGCACATGGAGGTAATCAAAGATTTAGTCCCCGATTTCACCCACTTCTATGCGCAGTACGCCTCGATCAAGCCGTGGCTGCAAACCGTCAGCACCACCCCATCGGGCAAGGAACGCTTGCAAAGCCCCGAGCAGCGTGAGCAGCTCGACGGTTTGTATGAGTGCATCCTGTGCGCTTGCTGCTCGACCGCTTGCCCAAGCTATTGGTGGAATTCGGACAAATTCCTGGGCCCGGCGATCCTGCTCCAGGCCTACCGCTGGCTGGCTGACAGCCGCGACGAGATGACCGGCGAACGGCTCGACGAGCTGGAAGACCCGTTTCGGCTGTATCGCTGCCACACGATCATGAACTGCGCCAACGTCTGCCCCAAGGGTTTGAACCCAGCTCGCGCTATCGCCGAAATCAAGAAGTTGCAGGCGGCCAAGCATGTTTGAGGGCGCCACGTTTAGGTGAGGCCGATAGCGTGAGCGACGATCGCGGTTTCAAAAGCGCGCCCGATCCGGATAATCCGGGCTGGCAGACGTGGCAGCTCAACGATCCGACCCGGTTCAACAGCTGGATGTTTCCCAAGTTGCTGGTGCGCCGCGATGATGATGGCAAGGCCCGGCTGCGGATGTATCCCGAACATCGTCACACCAACCTGGCCGACAACGTCCACGGCGGCACGGTCCTCGCGCTGGTCGATATCGCGCTGTTCGCCTGTTCACGGATGCTCGGCATTATCGAAGCCGGGACCGCGGTGACGCTTGACCTGTCAGTGCAGTTCATCGGCGCGGCCAAGCCCGGGCAGGCGTGCGATGCCGTGACCGAACTGCTCAAGGAAACGCGCCGGCTGGTGTTTCTGCGCGGCATTGTCGAGCAGGAGGGCAGCGGGATTATCGCCGCCTTTTCAGGCACGATCCGCAAGCCGACCTCGCCGCGATGAGCGGCGTGCTGGTGGCCTATCGGGCGCTGGTCTCTGCGGGAGAACTGCGCCCCGATCCCGAGCAGGCGGCAGCGGCAGAGCGGCTCGATCAGCTTCAGCAGCAGCTTGAGCAACCCGCGGGCGGTTCGGTGATTTCACGGCTGTTCGGGCGCAAGCCGGATGCTCCGCGCGGGGTCTACCTGTGGGGCGGGGTTGGTCGCGGCAAATCGATGCTGATGGACCTGTTCTTCACCTGCACGACGATCAAGCGCAAGCGCCGCGTCCATTTCCACGCCTTCATGCTCGAAGTCCACGCCTTGCTACGCGAGGCCCGCAAAAGCCAGAGCGGCGATCCAATCCCGCCGGTCGCCGCCGCGTTGGCGCGCGACCTCGGACTGCTCGCGTTCGACGAGATGGTGGTGAACAATTCAGCCGACGCGCAGATCATGAGCCGCTTGTTCACCCAGCTGGTTATGTCTCACGGGCTGTGCCTCGTGACCACATCGAACCGCGCCCCGGCCGAGCTTTATATGGACGGCCTGAACCGCGAACACTTCCTGCCGTTCATTGCCCTGATCGAACGCGAGCTCGATGTTCTGCCGCTCAACGGGCCGCACGATTACCGGCTTGAGCGGCTGGCAGGGATCGATAGCTGGCACACCCCGCTAGGCGATGCCGCCACTGCGCAAGTGCGCGAGGCGTTTTTCCGGCTAACCGATTACCCGCCCGAAGACAGCGCACATGTCCCTTCGGCCGATCTTGCGCTGGGCGGCGGGCGTGTGCTGCATGTGCCAAAGAGCCTCAAAGGTGTGGCGGTGTTTAGCTTCAAACGGCTGTGCGGCGAACCGCGCGGCGCGGCGGACTACCTGGCAGTGGCGCACGCCTACCATACCGTAATCGTGGTCGGGGTGCAGCAAATGGGACCCGAAAACCGCAACGAGGCCGCGCGGTTCGTTACGCTGATCGACGCGCTGTACGAGAACAAGGTCAAGCTGTTCGTCACCGCCGCAGCCGAGCCCGACGCGCTTTACACCGCCGGCGATGGCGCGTTCGAATTTGCGCGCACCGCAAGCCGCCTGATCGAGATGCAAAGCGCCGACTATCTCGCCGCTGGGCACGGCGAAGCGTGATCCGGATGCGACCGCGCCCGTAGGACGTACTGCTGCATGTTGGCAGCGGGGTTGGGGCTGGTCGGCTATAATATGCACCGTGGCGCGGGCTTTTTCTTGGGCCTGCGCAAATCTTTCTAGCTGGGCCAATGGCTTGAACGGCAGCTTGGCGAGCCCATATCGCAGTTATTCCGGCGCTCACACCCCGCCGATGTGGATACCACCATGATTGACCTGCGTCCCTTCGCCAGCCTCGGTCATGCCGATCACGGTTGGCTTAATGCCGTGCACCATTTCAGCTTTGCCGCCTATCACGCCCCTGCCCGGATGGGCTGGGGCCGGATCCGCGTGTGGAACGACGATACGATCGCCGCGCAAAGCGGTTTTCCGCCTCACCCGCACCGCGACATGGAGATCATCACCTTCGTGCGCAGCGGCGCAATCACCCACCAGGACAGCCTGGGCAACAAGGGCCGGACCGGGGCGGGCGACGTGCAGGTGATGAGCGCGGGCAGCGGCATCACCCACGCCGAATTCAACCTTGAGGCCGAGCCGACCACCCTGTTTCAGATCTGGATCGAGACCGACAGCAAGGGCGACGCGCCGCGCTGGGGCCAGCGCGCGTTTCCGCGCGGGGAACGCGCCGGACGCTGGGAAGTGCTGGCGAGCAACACGCCAGACGCCGACGATGCGCTGGCAATCGGTGCCGATGCGCGGGTGCTGGCAGCGACGCTGAAAGCAGGCCAAACGATCGGATTGCCGCTCGATCCGCTGCGCCACCAGTACCTCGTCGCCACAACCGGACGGATCGCGGTCAACGGCATGGCTGCGGAACCACGTGACGGGGTCGCGATCACAGGGGAATCCCGGCTTGTCGTCGCCGCGCTGGAGAACACCGAGCTGGTCATGGTCGATTCACGCTAAGGTATTTGCAGGTCGCGCATTGTTCTCAAGTTAGGGATAACGAATTATTACCATCTTGCGGCTAACTCCATCGCATGACGCACGGGATAAAGCCCCGATCCAATCCCTGTTCCGTTCGGCGCACCCAGCCTAACGGATTGATTTTTCGTGACTATTGCACGGACCCTGTCCTGCGCGACGGAACCTCGCAATGACCTCGCCGTTCCGCCGCGATCCAGCGAAAAAAAGGCGCCCGACCCGGCTGCGGATCTTTATCTGGGCGTTGGTGATCAGCGGGATTGTTGGATTGCTCGAACTGACAATGCCGATTGAAGATATCTACCGTGGCGGGCGGAACTACTTGAGGATGCGCCCAGCCGACCAATCGGTGGTAGTGGTCGCCATAGATGACCGTACGGTAAGAGAACTCGGCTCGCTCAATTACTCGCGTACAAACGATGTGAAGCTGGTCGAAACGCTTTTGGCGCAAGGTGCGCGCCGCATATACTATGACAAAGCGTTTGCCGATCCGGTCGATGCTATCGGTGACGATGCATTTGCCGCGACTCTGGTCAAGCGACATGGCCAAGTTTTCCTTGGCGCGATGCTGCTGAACAATCGAAATACTGCAATCGAAGAGATTGTTATCCCAGCCAAGCCATTCAGAGAAGTCGCGCAACTTAGGGCGCTGACTGGCAGGTCGACGCCGTTCTCCCTCTCGGCAGAACTGTTCTACGCCAGTAAGATTAATGGCCAAAATGTACCCGGGATCGCAGCCGATATAGCCGGAGTCCGAGCCGTTCCGGGTACGCTTTTCCGGCCCGACTGGACGATAAACGTAAATTCGGTGCCGACAATCTCCTACATTGATGTGATCGAGGGGCAGAAGCTGCCATTCGACGTAGCTGGCAAAGACATTATCGTGGGCAACACGACTCTGGCTTCGACCGATTGGCTTTCCGTAGCCGGCCAGGATTGGTTTCCAGGCGTCTATGTTCACGCAATCGGTGCCGAGACTTTGCGAGAAAGCCATCCTCTCAACATCGGCTGGCTGCTGCCATTCTTGGTGGCAATCGGGTTCAGCGCGCTGTTTCTGCGCATGCGATCGCGCCGACGCGCCGCCGCCATCGCACTAGCCGCTGTTGCGCTTGGCCTAGCGATTCCGTTTGTGCTGGATCTCTTTCTGGTAACCGCAGATTTCCTGCCCGCGTACCTCTTGTTCGGCATCTCTGCGATCCGCGCCACCTCGCAGCGCGATTTGCTTGAGGCGAGCCTGCGTAATGCCGGCACACTTATGCCCAACTTGTCGGCACTGCGTGAAGAGCCGCTTGCTGCATCGCGTCCTGTTGTAGCAATGCGGATACGCAATTATGCCGCAATTGGGGCGAGTTTTGCCGAGCCGGTTGAAGATGATCTTATCTCGGAGATCGCGCGCAGGCTGAATCTGCCAGGCCAAGTCACGACCTGCTACCAGGCCGAAGACGTACTCTACTGGCTCACCCCGCCCCTGATCGCCACCGAATTGGTCGATCACCTTGAAGGGCTTGCGCGGCTGATCGAAAGTCATTTTGTCATCCGTGACCGCAAGGTGGATGTGCAAATGGCCTTTGGCGTCGACATGGACCTGTCACGCCCGGTTACCAACCGGATCGGGCGCGCGCTGCTCGCGGCTGACAACGCCGCCGCCGACCAGAAACTGGTGATGTTCAACACCAGCGCAGATGATGAGGACAGTGCGTGGGAACTCTCGCTGATGAGCGAGCTCGACGCGGCGATCGACGATGGCGACATCTGGATCGCCTATCAGCCCCAGTTCAACCTGCGCACCGACCGGATTTCTGGCGCCGAAGCGCTGGTGCGCTGGCAGCATCCGACCCGCGGCGCAATCTCGCCCGAGGCCTTCATCCTGCCCGCCGAAGCACATAACCGGATCAGCAGGCTGACCTACCATATTCTGGAGGAAGCAACCCGCTCGGCCAAGCACCTGGTCACAAGCAATCCGAACTTCCGCCTGAGCATCAACGTCTCGGCCAACCTGTTGCAGCAGGAGCACCTTCCGGACAAGATTACCGAGGTTCTGGCCCGAACCGGTTTCCCGACCTCGAACCTGACTTTGGAAGTGACCGAATCGGCACCGTTCAAGGAACACGAACTGGTGAAGCGCAATCTGGCCGACATTGCCGCGCTGGGAATCGATCTGTCGATCGACGATTACGGCACGGGTAACGCAACGCTGGAATATCTGCGCTCGGTGCCGTGTCAGGAAATCAAGATCGATCGCCGCTTTGTTGCCGGACTGGTGGACAATTCCAGCGACATGCTGCTGGTCGAATCGACGATCGAATTGGCGCACGGCCTGGGCCGCCGCGTAATCGCTGAAGGGATCGAAGATCCCGAAACGCTGTCGCTGCTGCGCGCGATCGGCTGCGACATTGTTCAGGGCTATTACTTAGCCAAACCAATGCGGCTCGATGCATTGGAAACGCTGCTCGAAGGTAACGCGCACATCCAGGCCGCCTGATCAGGTTGCCGCCTACTTGAACTGCGCCCCCATTACAGGACGCGGCCGGCCCCGCCACCCCGAGAATAGTCAGCTTGTCTTCGCCTCGCACTGGGCTGGTCGTTAGGCGGCGCGAATCACGTTCAATTTTTCCTGATGTTATCGCCCAAATCGGCACAATTGTGCGCGGCTAGTTTTCACTGCGGCAATCCCCTCGGTGACTCCTCATCTAACTTAAATTCTTGAATTAAAACAAATAATATACATATGTTCCGAAATTTTATGGTTAATAATGTCCTATTGCCTTTGGTTAGTAATTCGTTACAATTTGCGTTGATCGAACCCGCACTGGGCTCGACACCTATGATTAGGAGGCATCCGATGTCTGTTTGGTATTGGCTTGATCGCGCCTTCGGCAATCGCTGAGCGCTTCCACGAATTTCAAGCGGCCCCTGCGAAAGCGGGGGCCGTTTTCGTTTTGGCGTTTGAGAAAAGCCTGGGGTCAGGCGATCAGCGCGGCGAGCGACTTGTCCAGCATCAGCAATTGCCACAGCAGCCGGCCGTGATCGGCGCGGCCTGAGATATGGTCGTTGGCGAGCGCGCCTAGCCGCTTGGCATCGAACCACCCGGTCCGCGCCAGCGCAGCACTGGAACCGATCGCCCGCGCGCTCTCGGCCAGTGGGCCGCGGAACCACTGCGCAATCGGCATGACGAAGCCCTGCTTGGGGCGATACAGCACTTCATCGGGCAAATAACGCTGCATCGTCTTTTTAAGCAGCCACTTGCCCTCGCCGCGCTTGGTGCGCAGCCTTTCGGGCAAGGCCGCAGCGAATTCGATCAGCCGGTGATCCAGCAGCGGCTCGCGCGCTTCGAGGCTCACCGCCATGCTGGTGCGGTCAACTTTGGTCAGGATATCGCCGGGCAGCCAGAATTTGAGATCGGCATATTGAGCACGGTCGAGCCCGGAACGGGCCTGCGCGCTGCGCATTACCGCCTCGAACGGCTGCTCGGCGCGATAATCGCCGCGCAGCTTGAGGAATTCGGGTGAATAGAGCCCGGCGCGCAGTTCGGGCGGCAGGATTGCCACCGCGCGGGCATATCCCGCCTCGCTGGTCCCGGCGAGGCTGAGCAGCGTGGTCTTGGCGCGCAGCGGCTGCGGAGCCCAGTCGGCCTTGGGATAGGCCGCCCCCAGCCCGCCCAGCACCGGCCCGCGCAGTGCCTGCGGGACCAGCCCACGCAGCCGATCTTCGGCGTGCTGGAACTTGTGCCGCCGATAGCCGGCAAAAGCCTCATCCGCGCCGTCGCCCGACAGCGCCACGGTCACACTTTCGCGTGCCAGTTGGCACACCCGCCAGGTCGGTAAGGCCGAAGCATCGGCGAACGGCTCGTCGAACATCGCCGCCAATGTATCGACCTGCGCAAAATCGTCGGGAGAGACCTGCCGAGCGCGGTGATCGGTGGCAAACCGGGTGGCGATCTGCTGGGCGTACGCGCTTTCATCGAGCGCGGCGACATCGAAGCCGATCGTGCAGGTTTTAACCGGGCTGCCGCTCGCTTCGGCCATCAGCGCGACCACCGCCGAGCTATCCACCCCTCCTGACAGAAAGGCGCCCAGCGGCACGTCGGCCACCATCCGCGAAGTCACCGCCTGGCGCAGCAGGTGCAGCAATTCGGCCTCCAGATCGCTCGTGCGGCCCTGGCGGCGCTCGGCGAACGAGACGTCCCAGTATTGCACTGGCGCGGGCAGCGGTGCGCCATGGCGCAGCAGCAGCGTGTGCCCGGCGGGCAGCTTGTGCACCCCGGTCAGGATCGAGCGGTGATCGGGGACGTAGCCCCAGGTCATGTAATCTTCGATGGCCAGCGGATCGAGCTCGCGGCGCAGCAACGGATTGGCCAGCAACCCCTTAAGCTCGGAGGCGAAGGCCAGGCTGCCGTCGCTGAGCGGGGCATAGAACAGCGGCTTCACCCCCAACCGGTCACGCGCGAGGAACAGCGTGCGCGCTTCAAGGTCGTAAATCGCGAAGGCGAACATGCCGTGGAGGCGGGTGACACAGGCCGGGCCCCAGCGCTGCCACGCGGCGAGGATCACTTCGCTGTCGCCATCGGTGCGGAATTCGGCGCCGCTGCCGCGCAATTCCTCGCGCAGTTCGCGGTAATTGTAGATCTCGCCGTTGAACACCAACATCGCGCGGCCGTCGCTCGAGGCCATCGGCTGCGGCGATCCGGCCAGATCGATGATCGACAGCCGCAGGTGGCCCAGCCCGACCCCCGGCGCGGTCCACACCCCCTGCCCATCGGGCCCGCGGTGCGCCATCGCGGCGCACATCCGCTCAATCCGCGCCGGATCGACCGGTTTTGGGGTGGCGAGGTGATAGATCCCGGTAATGCCGCACATAGGGCGCGCTTAGCGGGCTTGGCTCACATGGTCCATCCATTGACCGGGATCGCCGATTGTCCGGCCAAATGCGCTCAGCGCCAAGGCTGCGTCGCGCCCGGGGCGCTGCTCGGCCGACACGATCAGCATGGCCGTGGGGCGCGGCCGCAGCAACAGCCGGTCGGCGATATTGGCCAGCTTGAGCCGCGCGTTGCTACCGGTCAGCAGCGGGCCGGTGCGGTAATAGGTCAGGGCAAGGCGCTCAATCCTACCACCCGACATGAGCCGCTCGGACTTGGCCGGGGGCACGCCGGGCCCGCTGCTGTTCCATGACCAGCTGCTCTCAGGGATCAACGCGCCCTGCCCGAACCCACCGGCTTCGCGCCCTTCGCCCTGCGCGGCATAGAGCGCATAGAACACATCGACTTCGTTCCCCGCCAGATCGCGGTAGCGGCCGAGCAGGCGGTGATCGGCCCCGCCGGCACGCGGTTCCCACGCGGCTTGCGGCTGATAGGACACGCGCTGCCAACCCGGCACTGCGGGCAGGAACAGCTGGCGCGGCATCGGCGCGGCGATCGCTTCGGCCGCCCGGGCCCAGGCGCTCCCGCCCAGCACCAGCAGCGCCGCACCGAGCAAGGCCGCAGGGACCGAGATTGTTTGACGCTCGGCGCGGGCCAGCAGCGGCATCGCCTGCAAGCGCGCCAGATTAACCAGCGAATCGTCGATGCCGCGGTCGAAAAACCGCCACGACAACCCAAGCACGGCGGCGATCACGAACGCGAAAAACACCCAGCCATAGATCAGGTGATCGATCCCGCCGGCGCGTTCCACCCCGACATATTGCGCGGCAAAGATCGTCGCCCAGGCGCGCACCCCGTTGGCCAGGATCGGCACCACCAGGCACAGCGCGAAAAATGCGATCCGGCGCCGCCAGCTGATGAAGCAGACGTTGCCGACCAGCACCCCCAGCGCGATCATCGCGATCAGGAATTTTACCCCCGAACAGGCCTCGGCCACTTCGAACAGCCCGGCCGGGGTATCGATAAACACACCGTCGATCGCGGCAGGGATCTGGCTGGCGTGAACCAGCCAGACGGTCAGCGTGGCGGTAATCATTTGCAGCGGCGGGACCAGTTCATCGCCGAACGGCACCAGAAACGCCATATAGGCGAACGGAAACAGCAAGCCGGCAAACACCCGCGGACCCAGCAGCAGCAGGGCGCTGGCCGGGAGCATGGCCACCGCGCCGCTCTGGCGCAGCAGGTCGAACCCGGCAAAGGCGCCCAACACCCACAGCAACACCGCGCCGGACAGCGCCAGCAAACCCCAGCGCCACGGCTGCGGGGTCAGCGTCGCCACCGCACCGCGGCGTTGCCAGACCAGCCAGCCGATGATCGCCGGGACCAGCAGCGCATGGTTATAGGTCGAGCTGTTCCACCACTGGTCCAGCATCGCCAACCAGTCGCTCATAAAGGCAGCGACCAACGCCAGCCAGGTCACACCCAGCGCGACACTGCTGCGCCGCCACTGCGAACTGCCCGCAGCTTTGACCAGCAGAACTGGCGCGGCCATTGCTTCAGGCGGCATTGCGCGCGGCCGCATCGGGCAGACCCAGCATTGCCGCAAGCGGGGCAAGCGTGGCTTGCCAGCTCAGCGCATCGACCACAAAGCGCCGCGCAGCGGATCCGATTTCGCGCCGGCGCGGCGCATCGCCCAGCAGCGTGCAGACCTGTTCGGCCAGTCCGGCATCGTCGTGGCCGACCGCGTAATGCTGCTGGTCGCTGCCCCCGATCCCGGTCGCCGCCGCCGGGGTGAGCACCACCGGCAGCCGCATCGCCATCGCCTCAAGCACCTTGTTCTGCACCCCGCGCGCCAGTTCCAGCGGCACCAGCGCCAGGTCGGCGGCGGCCAGGTAGCAGCGCATGTCATCGACCGCGCCCCACACAAAGGCGCCGTTGCGGCCATGCAAAGCGCGCAGGGTATCGGGCGGGTTGCGTCCCACCACATGAAAAGTCGCCCCGGGAAACTGCTGCCGGATCAGCGGCAACAGCCGCGTGATCGCCCGCTGCGCGGCGGCCACATTGGGCGCATAGTCCATCTGTCCGGTAAAGATCAGCCGCGGCTCGCTGGTTTCGAGCATGGCAGGTGCCGGTGCGCAGCCGGCCGGATCGAACAGCGCACTGTCGATCCCGTTGCGCAGCGCCTGAACCGCGCATTCGAGCCGGTCCTGCGGCAACAGCCGCGCGCGGAACAAGGCCGCCTCTTCGTTCGAGACCAGCAGGCTGACATCGGCGCGGCGCGCCAGCCGGGCCTCTTCGGCCCCCAGCAAGCGCCCCTCACGCGCGTCGATCCAGCGGCGCGGGCCGTGACCGGCCTCGGCATAAGCTTCGAATTTGGCCGAATCGACATCGACGAAATCGTAGATCACCCGGCCCTTGAAGCTGGCGGGGATGTACTGCCCCATCTGGCCCGAGAAGGCGTAGATCGTGCCGACCGGGCGCTCGGCCAGGACCTTGCGCACATAAGCGGCGAGTGCTGGATCGCGGAACGCGGTCAGGCTGACCGGCTGGCCACGGACGAGCGCTTCCGCCCCCGCGCGGACCAACGATTTGCGCCGCTGGATCAGACAATGACTGGCGGCGAGCGCGGCGAGTTCGTGGTCCTGCGCCATATCACCCGCGTCATCGGCAAAGGTCGCAACGTGCACCGGGGCGAGCGCGGCCAGATGGCGCAACACATGGTGCGAGCGGATTTTGTCGCCGCGATTGGGCGGAAACGGCACCCGATGCGAAAGGAACAGAACCTCGCCGTTCATCCCAGCCATTATCCCAGCCCCCGCGCAATATGCGGGCCGATCAGGTTGGTCAGCCGCAGCGGCAGGCGCTTCCATACGGCGATCCGCGCGGAATGGCGGGCACTGGTCGGATCGGCATCGCGCGATGCCGCGCCCGGCGCGGTCCACTGCGCATAGGACAGCGGTTCGGGATCGAACCCCCAGTTGCGCTTGAATTCATAAGCCCCGCTGTGCGTCTTCGAGCGGCCGAAATCGAACCGGCTGCACCCACGCCGCCGGGCATGAAGCATCAGCTCGTAATACATCCGGTCATTGGCGCGCAGGCGGCGGGCAGCGTGGGTGCCGCCGCCCCAATACGGCATCACCGCGCCGCCATCATACAGCGATAGCACGCTCGCCACCGGGACTGCACCGTGCCAGACGGTCAGGATCTCCGCCGCTTCGCCGAATTCATCCAGCACCGCGGCAAACAGCGCCGCCGGGAACACCGGCGTTCCCAGATTGCGGACGCTTTGGGCATAAACGGCGTAATGCGCCGCGCGGTCGGCGGCGCTGGTGCCAACGGTAATGGTCAGGTCGCCCGCCAATCCCTTGCGCACTTCGGCGCGCTGCTTGCGCGGAATTAGCGCCAACTGCGCCGCGTCATCGGCGGCCAGCGGCTGGATGAAACCGCAATGCGAATCGTGCTTGATCGTCCAGCCCGCGCGGCGCAGCGGCAAGACCCCGCCGCGCAGCTCGATCGCCGGACAGCTCAACCGCAGCGCCAGTTCCTCCGCCGCGGCAAACAACGCCGCACCATGCTTCGCATCATCCGCCAGCAAGCCGCCGCCCACCGCGAACCCGCTTGACGCGAGCATCCGGCCGAACAGCGGCGAATGAATTTCGGTGAGCGGCAAATAAGCCGCCAACTCGCCCGCGCACGCACTCAGCAAGGCATGCGCCCGGTTCCCGGTCCCGGCAGCGCTGGCCAGCAGCCAGCCAGGGCGGTGAAACACCGTGGCCTGCGGGTGGCGCTGCACAAACCCCTCGATCCGCCGCAGTTCCGCCGGATCGCGCAGGTCCGCCGCGCTCACGCGCAGCGCCGCAGGCCGGAACGGCGCATTCATGCGGCCAGGTCCACCGCGTGCGCCGCCTCGCGGTGCGCCAGCAGGTCCATCCGCCCCCAGGCGAATTCGCGCACCAGTTGCTCAAGCTTGCCCGCCATTACGCGCAGATTGGTGTAGTGCCGCACGCGCGAACGCAGCGAGGCGCCAGTGACGCGCGGCTGGTCGGGGTCGATCTCCCACGGGTGGAAATAGAACACCGCCGGGCGCTGATCGCGGGTGTTGACCTGGCGGATTGCCCAGCGCGAAAAGCCGTAAGGCAACACCCGGAAGAACCCGCCCCCGCCGGCTGCCAATCGCCGCCCGGCAAAATGCGCGGTGGTGACCGGGAGCTCGATCAGGTTGCTCCACGGCAGCGGCCTGAAGGCAAACCGCGGTGCCTCGCGCCAGCCATAATGATCGTGCGTGATCGGCGCGACGCTCGAGCTGTAGGCATAGCCTTGCTCGGCCAGCGCCATATAGGCCCACGGCGTGCGGCTATCGATCGAAAAACTGGGCGCGCGATAACCGGTGATCTGCACCCCTGACGCATCTTCCAGCACCTTGCGGCTGCGCTCAAGATCGGCGGTGAAGCCCGCGCGGTCGAGCCGGAACACGCGTTCATGATCCCATCCGTGGCTGGCCAGTTCATGCCCGGCATCGACGATCCGCCGCATCAGCGGGCCGTGGCGCTGCGCCACCCAGCCGAGCGTAAAAAAGGTTGCCTTGACGTCGGCCGCGGCGAACAGATCGAGGATCGCGCAACAATTGCGCTCGACCCGGCCGGACAGACCGTCCCAGTTGCTGCGGTCGATCACGCCTTCGAAGGCGCCGACCTGGAACCAGTCCTCGACATCGACCGACAGGCCGTTGATTAGCTGGTCTGGCATGGTGCCCGCCCCCACATTCTTACATTCTGGCGCCGGTCAGGCCGCAGCGCGGCTGGCGTCGTCGGCCTCGATCCACTCGATCAGCATGGTCAGCGTGTGCCGGATCGTGCGTTCCTGCTCGAGCATCTTTGCTTCGAAACCGCTCAGCTTGGCCTCGATCGCGGCCAGCGCGGCGCTGTGTCCCGGATGCGTTGCCGCAGCGGGTGCGGCTTCCCGTTCGTTGGCCAGCTCGATCACCGCCTGTTGCAGTTCGGCGATCTGCGCATCGCGTTCGGCCAGCATCGCCTGCAGCTGCGCCAGCGCCACGGCATCGACCGGGTGTGCAACTGGCGCGGCCACCGGGGCCACGAACGTCTCAGGCCGCGGGGTCGGCTTCTTCAGCTGCAGCGTGCCATCAAGTTCGAGCTCTTCGAGCACCTGGCTGAGCATTGCCCCATCGATCCGGTTGCGCTGATCGACCGCGCCCAGCATCATCAGCCGGTTGCAGATCTGGTTGATCCGGCGCGGCACCCCGCCCGATGCTTCGAACAGCTCGGTAAATACCCGCTGGTCAAACTTGGGATTGGCGTTCCAGCCGACGCATTTCAGGCGGTGTTCGATGTACGATTGAACTTCGCCCAGCTCCATCGCCTCAAGGTGGTGCGCCGCGATCACTCGCTGACGCAGCTGTTCCAGCTGCGGATGCTCCTGAATCGTATCGCGAAACTCGGGCTGGCCGAGCAGCAGCGTCTGCAGCAGCGGATGCGCGCCGAGCTGGAAGTTCGACAGCATCCGCAGTTCTTCCAGCGCGTCGAGCTCAAGGTTCTGGCTTTCATCGACCACCAGCAGGCAGCGCCGGCCGGCGCGCGCTTCGTCGTGCAGAAACGCCTCGATCGCGCCCAGCGCGCTGGCTTTGTCATGCCCCTCGACGATCAGCCCGAAAGCCTGCGCGACCACGTGGACCAGTTCCTCGCCGTCGAGCTTGCTGGTGACGATCTGCGCCGCGGTCAGCCGCGCCGGATCGATCGTTGCCATCAGGTGCGCAACCAGCGTCGACTTGCCCGCGCCAACCTCGCCGGTGATGACCACAAAGCCTTCGCCCTGGGCCAGACCGTACGAGAGGTACGACAGCGCCTTGCGGTGTGTCAGGCTCTCAAAATAGAAGGTCGGGTCGGGGGTGAGCTGAAATGGCCGCCCGGTCAGCCCGTAAAAGTCGTTGAACATTGAAATTCCCCTTTCCAGGCTCAGAACGAGTAACGCAGGCCGAGCAGCCCCGAGGCAGTCCAGATATCCTGAAGCGCCTCGCGGTTGACCCCGTTGACCCCCACCGCGGCGGTCGCGGTCAGACTGCCGGTGAGCGTGCGGTAATATGCTGCGGTTGCGCCGATTGCGCTGCTGTTGCCAGCCAAGGCGTCTCCGCTTTGGTACCAGTTGGCCCACAGATTGGTGCCAAAGCTGGAATTGCGGTCGATCCGCCCGTTGAGATAGGCCGCGACCCAGTAGTTTTCATCGATCACCCCGTTAGCCAGCGCCAACACCGTGCCCGGCGCGGCGATGAAGCTGCGGCGATCGTAACCAGCGCCCAGACCGTATTGCAGGCGGCTGCCGGTGAGCCCGAGGCTGGCCATTACCCCGCGGCCGCGGAAGACGGCCGAACGAACCGAACCGAGCGCGCCGTTGAGGCAGCCGCCGCGGTTGTTACCATTGGCGCTGTTGCCATTGGCGTTTGGCACGCCAGCCACGCAAGTGCTCAGCCCGCCGGTGAGCGGATTGTGCAGCCCTTCGAACTGGGTCGGTAGCTCGGCCAGCGCCTGGTTAAGCCGCCCGCCAAAGCCCGAAATACCGTCATAGACCGAGACGTTGAGCGTGGTCTGCACGTTGGGCGCATAGGCAAAGCTGCCGTAATAGGTGGTCGAGCCATAGCGCTTGCCGACATGCGCTTCGAGCGCGGTACGGCGGCTTGGACGCCACAGCACCCCCGCGTCCCAGATCAGGCCTTCGCTTTCATACGCGATCTGGCGCGGCTGGGTCTGATCGGTGACATAGCGGCCATTGCCGCTGATTACCGGCAGGCCGGTGACGCTATCGAACACCGCATCGCGCTGCGACACTTCGACCTTTTCATAGCCCACCCCGGCCACCAGCGCGAGGTCCGGGCCGACCGGCAGCGTCACGTCGCCGCGCACATGCCGGTTATCGATCCGCTGATCGAGATTGGATACATCTTCGCGCATCCAGCCTGCGCCCAGCCCGACCCCGACCGGCAAAACCGTGCCCGCCTGCGTGCCGAGGTGCAGCATGGCGTTATGCACGGTGCCTTCGTCATAAAGGTCGATCGGGGTCTGCCCCGCCGCCACCGGCAGCGCCTTGGGCGTGGTTACCCGGCTATAGCCGAAGCGGTAATGGCCCGCGACGTTGAGAACGCCGGTCTGCGCTTTGATCGCCGGGCCAATGTAAGCGCCATAAATCTGCGCCGAAGAATTGCCGAACTCGAGCCCCGGAGTGGTCGAACCGTTGTTTTCGACGCTTAACCGCGCGGCGGTCGCTCCGCCTTCGAGGAACAGCGTGTGCGGGATGATCCCGACGCTCGCGCGGGCCACACCGCTGACCACATCGCTATCGGTGATCCTGCTGCTGCCCCAGGCAAAGCGGCGCTCATACCGCACCGCGACCCCGGCTTCGGCATTGCGCCCGGTCAGGTTCGCTTCAACCCCGGCGGCAAGCGTCGAATAGGTCAGCACCTCGTTGCCCGGAGAAAGCTCGGCGGTTACCACCTGCTGCGCCTCGATATAGGGCGTGATCCGCAGCCGCCCGGTGCGCTTGGCAAAACCGCCGACATCGACCACGGCGCCCTCATCGTCGGCGGCATCATCGCCGCCGCTGTCAGCACCGCTGTCGTTGCCCGCAGTGGGGCCGCCGACATCGCCATAAGCCAGTGACTGCGCCTGGGCCGCACCGGGCCAGCTCAATGTGAAACTCGCGGCCAGCGCGGCCAGCGGTAC
The DNA here is from genome assembly GCA_031416535.1 of Novosphingobium sp. Taxonomy (GTDB): domain Bacteria; phylum Pseudomonadota; class Alphaproteobacteria; order Sphingomonadales; family Sphingomonadaceae; genus Novosphingobium. The sequence continues at coordinate 40,461 of JANOTT010000064.1, forward strand.
GAAGAATTGCTGCTTCATGGTCAGCCCCCATAACCATAGTACGAGCCGAAGCGGCGACCGCTCGGGCTGAAGTGGACGGCATTCAGAATGAGCTGGATGTTGGGACAGGCCGAGAGCAGCGAGATCGCATCCTCAAGGCTGCCCTGCCCGGTCTTGTCGCAGCGCGCGACGACCACCGCCTGCCCGACATATTTGGCCAGTGCAGCGGCCGGCGAAGCCGCCAGCGCCGGGGGCGAATCAAAGATGACGAACCGCTGCGGCGCGCCCTGCACCAACCGGTCGAGCACGTCGCGGGTGCGCGCGCTTGACAGATATTCGGTATCCGAGGTGGTCGCGCTGCCGGCCGGCAGCACCCACAGCCCGGGCACATCGGTGCCGATCACGCAGTCGGCCGCGTCGATCGCGGGATTGGCCAGTGCATCCATCAGCCCCGGGCCGCCGGGCAAACCCAACATCGAGAGCACCGAAGGTTTGGCAAAATCGGCGTCGACCAGCAGCACTTCGCATTCCTTCTCGGCCGCAATCGCCAGCGCGAGATTGACCGCAGTAAAGCTTTTGCCTTCGCCCGGATGCGGCGAGCAGATCAACACGCGCTGCGCCGCCGGGCCCATGCCCTGCTGCGCCAGTTGATCGGCATTGCGCAGCAACTGGCGTTTGATGATGCGGAATTCTTCGAGCACCGCCGTGACCGTGCTTTCGGGCACGATCAGCCCCTGATCGCGCAAGTGGTGACGATCGACCGGATGACGCGCACCGGTGAACACCACGGGTTCGGGCAGCTTGGCCGGAACCGGCGCAGCACCAGCGGGCGCCGCGGCGGGATCGGGCTGGATCACTTCACCCACCACCACTTCGGGCGCAGCATCCGGCGTGACTTGGGCCTGTTCGATCACTTCGTCGGCGCGGCGATAGCGGCGGCGGGCGCTGGCTGGCGGCACCAGTTCTGGAGGAATCGGCGCCGAGGCCAGCTTGACCAGGTCGTAATTGCGCACCACGCGCTCGATCAGCGTGGCGCTCCGGCGCTTGGACGGGTCGGCTTGGAGCCCTGCTTCGGGCATCGGAATCTTGGTCTGTTCGGTCATCGCAATACCCTCAGGCCACCAGGCCGCGCTGGATGAACTCGATTGTCAGCAGGATGACGAACAAGCCGCCCAGCGCGCCGCTGGCCGCGTAGAAATACTTCATCCGCTTGCGCCGCATGGCCCGGCCGGCTTCGGTTAGCGCTTGGCTGATCGCGCCCAGCACGGGCAGTCCCAGCGCCTTCTCAAGCCGCCCGGTGGTGGCAAAGGTCGAACGCAGCTGGCCCAGCGCAAAGGCTGCCGCAGCGCCCGCGCCCAGCCCCATCAACAGCACGAACGCCAATAGTAACGGGCGATTGGGCGCGATCGGCGAGCGCGGCGTGGTCGGCGGATCGATTACCTGGAACTTCACCGCATTGTGCTCGGTTTCCACCGACCCGCGCAGTTTCAGCTCTTCGCGGTCTTGCAGCAGCTTGTCGTACTGCGCTTTCATCACATCATAATCGCGGGTGATGCGTTGGTATTCGGCCCCCGCTTCGGGATTGGAAAACTGCTGTGCAGCGATCGACGAGATCTCCTGCTGCACCGACGCGCGCCGGGCCGAGAGCGCCTGGACATTGGCGGCGCGCTCAGCGCGGATCGATTCGAGCGAGGAATAGGCCGGGTTGGGCACCCCGCCCCCGCCGCTGTTGCCTTCGGACGCTGCCGCCGCGCGCAAGGCAGCGACCTGATTGCGCGCCGCAATCACGTCGGGATGGTTTTCGGTCAATCCGCGGCCACGCAGCGCATTGAGCTGGGCCTGGGCATCGGCCAGCGCGCCGCGCGCGCCGCCGACCGGACCGGCGCTGGCGATCAGGCGCGGGGTCCCCGACAGCTGGCCGTTGATCGCAGCATAGGAACTTTGTGCAGCGGCCAGATCGGCGTCGATCCCGCGCAGTTCGGCGCGCGCTGCTTCAAGCTTTTGCAGACCGGCCCCGGCGCCTCCGGCCAGGCTGGGGTTCTGCGCCTCAATCGCCAGACGCTTTTGCTCGGCGGATTCCAGTTCTTTCTGGCGCTGCCCCAGCTGCTGGTCGAGGAAGGTCAGCGAGGTCGACATCTCGCCGCGATTGTCGGCAAGGTTTTCCTCGCGGAAGATGTCGATCAGCTTCTGCACCACCGCTTGCGCGATTTTGGCATTGGCGGCATCCGAATTCGAGCCGTTGCCATAGCTGGCGGTGATCTCGAACAGGTTTTCCTCATCGCTCTCGACCTTGACCCGCTTGCCCAGTGAAAGGACCGCGTTTTCCATGTCCTTGGGGTTGGCGATGTCGGCCCCGATCGGCGTGCCGCGGATCACCTTTTCCAGATTGATGGCGCTGGTCAGCGTCTGGCGCACCCGGTCGATGTCGTGCTTGCGGTCGCTGTGCCCCAGGCCCATCTGCTGGGACAGCACGTCGTCAAGCCGGACATAGATCCGGGCCTTGCTCTCATAGCTGTTGGGGACCATCGCCACCACCAGCCAGCCCAGCAGGCACAGGCTCCAGGCGACGCCCAGCGCGAGCCAGCGGCGGTGCCAGACCGAATAGAGCGCCGAGCGCAATTCATCGTAGATGTTGGTCATCGTTTGCCCCGCCGCGCCGCTCAGAACTGGCTTTCAGGGATGATGATCACGTCGCCGGGCATCAGCATGACGTTGGCCTTGCTGTCCCCGCGCTTGAGCAGGTCGCCAAGCCGCAACCCGTATTCCGCCTGCTTGCCGGTCTCCTTGTCGAACCGGATCAGCTTGGACCGGTTACCGGCCGCATATTCGCTAAGCCCGCCCACCGCGATCATCGCGTCGAGCAGCGTCATGTTGGCACGGTAGGGCAGCGAAGCCGGCTTGCCGGTCGCCCCGATCACGCGGACTTGCTGGCTGTAGGTTCCGGCAAACTTGTTGATGATCACCGAGACCAGCGGATCCTGGATGTACTGCGACAGCTGCAGCGTGATATCGTCGGCCAGCATTTTGGGGGTCTTGCCCACCGCTGGCATATCGGTGATCAGCGGCGTGGTGATGCGGCCGTCGGGGCGCACCTGGACTTTGGCGCCCAGCTCGGGATTGCGCCACACGAAAATGGTCAGCTCGTCGAGCGGGCCGATGATGTAATCCTCGCCCGGGCCTTCCTGCATCGCCACGAACGAGGCGGCGGGAAGCTGCGGACCGCTGCTGCCACCGGCGCAGCCGCTCAGCGACAGGCTGAGCACGGCACTGCCCGCCAGCAGACGATAAACGCGGTTGAGTTTCATCTGGCCCCATCCTTAAGCGGAACCGCGCCAGCACCGCAGGTATACCCTGCCCACAGCGAAGACCCTACATTTCAGCCTCCGCTATCGTAAAAAAAGGTGAATATTGCGTTAGCCTTATGTGCAGATACCGTGTGCAAAATTGCCCGGTCCCGAACCGGGACGGTGCACCGCAGATCCGTTAAACCAGCATTTCCGCGGCTGGGCCGTGGCCCAGAAACTGCGCGGGGCTGGCGCTGGCACCATAGGCCCCGGCGCAGAACACCGCGACCAGATCGCCCACCTCGGCACGCGGAAACCCGCCCTTTTCAGCCAGCCGGTCAAGCGGTGTGCACAGACAGCCGACCACGCTGGCTTGCTCTTCGACCGGGGCACCGAACCTGGAGGCAATCGCCACCGGATAATTGCGCCGCACCACCGTGCCAAAGTTGCCGCTGGCCGCCAGCTGGTGATGCAGACCGCCGTCGGTAATCAGGAATACTTCGCCGTGGCTGAGCTTGCGGTCAATGATTTCAGTAAGATAAATCCCGGCCTCACCGACCAGATAGCGTCCCAGTTCAAGGCAGAACTGGGTTTCGGCCAGCACTGACGGCAGCTGCGCCAGCGCTTCCGTCAAGGCGGCGCCGATCGCGGCAAGGTCCACCGGTTCGTCGCCGGGAAAATAAGGAATGCCAAGACCGCCGCAAGATTGCAATGCGGCAAAGCGGCGCCGCTGGCCTCGGCGAGCTCAGCGGCCAAAGCCAGCGCCTGCGCCTGGGTATCGATGATCGCTGCCGTGCTGAGCGCCTGGCTTCCGGCAAAAATATGAAACCCGCGCCATTCAGCGCCGTTGGCGATAACCAGGCGGGCCAGCGCCGGGACCCGCTCGGCATCGACCCCGAATTGCTTGGCCCCGCCGCCCATCTTCATGCCCGAACCCTTAAGGTCGAACGCAGGATTTACGCGGATTGCCAGCCTTGGCCTGATCCCAAGCCGATCGGCGGCGGCAAGCGCACGCGCCGCCTCGCCTTCGGATTCGAGGTTGACGGTCACCCCGGCAATGATCGCCGCCTCCAACTCGGCGGTGCGCTTGCCGGGTCCGGCAAAGCTGATCCGGTGCGCGGCAATCCCGGCCTGCTCGACCAGTTTGAGTTCGCCAGCAGAAGCAATATCGAACCCATCGACAAGTTCAGACATCAGGTGAAGAACGGGGACATAAGGATTAGCTTTAACTGCATAATGTATTGCCACCCGGCGGGGCAGCGCGTCACGCAGATCGTGCAGGCGGCGGCGGATCAACGCCGCCGAATAAACAAACAGCGGGGTTTGCCCAGCTTCGGCCACCAAACTTGACGCGGTGCGCGTGCCAAGCGCCAGTTGGCCATCGATTACGCCAAAGCCGGGCGGGATCGGGCCGAGCGGTTTCATGCGGCCAGCTCCGCATAGAGCCCGGTCCGGTCGATCTTGCCGTTGGGTGAAATTGGCATCGCGTCGCGCCAGTGAATGTGCTTGGGTTGCATAAAATTTGGCAATTGTTCCATAAGGATGCGCGGCAAAGCTTGCTCTGGCTGGGAAGCACCTGGGCGTGCCCGCACCACCAGATGGACGGCCTGACCCAACCGGTCATCGGGAATACCCAGCGCGACCGCTTCGGCCACCAGTCCGCTCGCCAGCGCGGCTTGCTCGAGCTCGTGCGGACTGATCCGGTTGCCGGCCGATTTGATCATCGCATCGCGCCGCCCGGCGAAATAGAGCAGGCCATCGGCGCCGCGCCGCACCCGGTCGCCCGACCACACCGCCATGCCGCCATACCGCGATGCCGCCGGGGCCGGCCTGAACCGCTCGGCGGTGCGCGCCGGGTCGTGCCAATAGCCTTGCGCGACCAGCGGCCCGCAGTGAACCAGCTCGCCTTCCTGATCGTCGGCCGTCAGCGCGCCGTCATCGCCGATCACCAAGACTTCAGCGTGCGGGATCGCGCGGCCCATCGAAGTCGGATGCGCATCGACCAGCGCCGGATCAAGGTAGGTCGAGCGAAACGCCTCGGTCAGCCCGTACATCGGAAACAGTCGCGCGGCGGGGAACAGCGCGCGCAATTTGCGAACCAGATCGGCGGTCAAGGCCCCGCCCGAATTGGTCAGCCGCCGCAGCCGCGCTGCGGTTTCGGGCGGCCAGTCAAGCTCGGTCAGCTGGATCCACAGCGGCGGCACCGCCGCCAGCGTCGTGACGCCGTGCCGCTCGACCGCCTTCACCACGTCACGCGGGGTCAGATAATCGAGCGGCACCACTGCCCCGCCCGCGTACCAGGTGCTCAGCAGCTGGTTTTGCCCGTAATCGAACGCCAGCGGCAGCACCGCCAGCGTCACATCGTCCGCCGTCAGGGTAAGGTAACTCGCGACGCTCTGTGCCCCCAGCCACAAGTTGGCATGGCTGAGCATCACCCCTTTGGGCAGGCCGGTCGAACCACTGGTGTACAGGATCGCGGCCAGCGCATCGGGATCGGCCATGGATGGCGCTAATGGCGTTGCGTCCACGGCGGCGGACAAGGTTTCGTCCTCGCGCACTGCCGAGCAATCTTTGGGCAGATCATTGGCCGCCAGACTGGCGATCCGCGCCGGTGTGCCGATCAGCAGCCGTGTACCGCTGTCAGCCAGAATGTGCGCGACTTGTGCGCGTTTGAGCAGCGGGTTGACCGGGATGTGCACCAACCCGGCGCGCGCCGCAGCCAGCGGCATCAAACAGGTCAATTCGCCCTTGGCCGCCCAGCTTGCCACCCGCGTGCCGGGCTGCGGCAGCGCGGATTTCAGCCACCCGGCGAGCCGGGCGACACGATCCCTTAAGTCCTTGTAGTTAAGGGTGGCCCCGCGCAGCACCAGAGCCGGGGCCGCGTCGTGGCCGCGCAGCGCGAGATGGTCGAGCGGCCGGATCGCAGTTTCAGGCGGCGAAAACAAGGGTCGGGTGGCTCCCGGAAAGAGGTGTGAATTGTGATCGTGGTTAACTATCACGATGATCTTAACGAAGTGCAAGGCGGCGCTGCGCTGGCGCCATTGCCTGGCGCTGAGCACGCTTTTGCGCCATTTGACCGGCTTGAATGGTGGCAGGATCTGGTGCAGCATTGCGGACTGACCCCGCTGCTGGCGGTCGCCAGTGACGGCGATAACCGCGCGGTGCTGGCCTTGCAGCGCAGCGGCACCGAATTGTCCGCGCTGGCCAACTGGTACACCTTTCGCTGGCGCCCGCTGGTCACGCCCGGCGCCGACGCTGCGGCGCTGCTGACCGCCTTGGCGCGCGATCTGGCCAAGCAAACCTCCCGCATCGCAATGTCCCCGCTGCCCGGCGAAAACGGCGAAACCGCGCTGCTCGAAGCAGCCTTCCGCGCCGCTGGCTGGAGTACCTTTCGCAGCCAGTGCGATGTCAATCACGTGCTGCCAGTGAACGGACGCAGTTACGTTGAATACCTCGCCGCCCGTCCCGGTTCGCTGCGCACCACGCTCAAACGCAAGGCCAGCAAGGTCGCGCTGACCATCGAAACCCGTTTCAATCCAGCGAGCTGGGCCGCTTACGAGGCAATCTACGCCGAGAGCTGGAAACTCGGCGAAGACTCGCCCGCGTTCCTGCGCGCATTTGCCAAGGTCGAGAGCGCAGCAGGCCGATTGCGCATGGGATTGGCGCACGCCGATGGCGCAGCCGTGGCCGCGCAGCTGTGGACCGTCGAGCACGGCACCGCGTTCATTCACAAGCTGGCGCATACCGAGGCGGCCAAGCCGCTGTCGCCCGGCACCACCTTGTCGGCTGCGCTGTTCGAACACGTGATCGACCGCGACCGGGTTGAACTGGTTGATTTCGGGACCGGCAACGATGGCTACAAGCGCGACTGGATGGAAGCGGTGCGCCCGCGCTACCGGCTCGATTGCTACCGCGCCGCCGCGCCACAAAACTGGGCGGCGATCGCGCGCGAGCGCTTGCGCCGGATACTAGCGCGCGGCTAAAGGTCAGGCCATGGATACGACCGACCACAAATTGCGCGCAATTCTGGCCGACGTGCTGGGGCTGAAGCCTGCTCAGGTCGCGGATTTTACCGTCGATACCGGGCTGTTCGGCGACTTGCCCGAGCTCGATTCGATGGCGGTGGCCGGGCTGCTGACCGAACTGGAAGACCGGCTCGACATCATCATCGACGAGGACGAAATCGACGGCGACATCTTCGAGACGTACGGTAGCCTGCTGGCCTTCACCCGCGCCAAGCAAGCGAAAGCGTGAAGGCTGCCAGCTATCCTTGCCCCCTGCCCGGCGGCGCAGCTGCCAGCGAATATGCGCTGACGTTCGATCAATCGCGTGATCGCCGCATACTGATCGCGCCCGCGCTGTTCGATGAAGGCCACAAGCTGCGGCGCTTCACCGTTGAAGTGATGCGGCGGCTCGATGGCGCGGGGATCGACAGTTTCCTGCCAGATCTGCCCGGGTTCAACGAAAGCGAACAGGATCTGGCGCTGATCGAGCCCGAGGATTGGCGCATGGCGCTCGATGCCGCAGCGCGCCAGTTCGAGGCCAGCCACGTACTCGCGCTGCGCGGCGGCGGGCTGGTGCTGCCCGATAAGCTGGGCGGCTGGCACTATGCGCCGGTCAAGGGCGCCAGCCTCCTCAAGACCATGCTGCGCGCCCGCATTCTGGCCGCGCGCGAGGCCGGGCGTGAGGAACGGCTCGATATGCTGATGGAGCAGGGGCTGGCGCTGGGGCTCGATCTGGCGGGCTATTCGCTGTCGGGCGAAATGCTGCGCCAGCTGGGCGATCTGGCCCCCAGCCAACAGCCCGGCATCACCGCGATCGAGCACGAATTGCTCAGCGGGGGCCCGCTGTGGCTGCGCGCCGAACCGGGCGAGGACAGCGCGCAGGCCGATGCGCTGGCGGCGATCGTGGCGATCGGGATCGCCGCGTGAAGCGGAGCCACATCACGTTCGACTGCGATGGTGCGATGCTGGTCGGCTCGCTTGATTCGGGTGATGCGGCCACCGGATTGCTGATCGTGACCGGCGGCAACGAACTGCGCTGCGGCCCTTATGGCAGCCATGCCGAACTGGCCAACAAGATTGCCAGCGCGGGCTTCCCGGTGTTGCGGTTTGACCGGCGCGGGGTAGGCGACTCGACTGGCGAGAACCTTAGCTTCAGTGCGGGCGCCGAGGATATCGCCGCCGCCATCGCTGCCTTCCGTACGGCCCGGCCGCGACTGAAGCGGATCGTTGCTTATGGCAATTGCGATGCCGCCAGCGCGCTGATGCTGGCGCAGGGTCAAGGCCTGGACGCACTGGTGCTGGCCAATCCGTGGACTTTCGAGCCGGAGCCGGAACCTGAAACCGGCCAACCGATCGAGGCCGAACTGATGCCGCAACTGACCCCCCGGGCGATCCGCGCACATTACCTGCGGCGGCTGACCGATCCGCGCGCGTTACTGCGGCTGCTGACCGGCAAGGTCAAATTGCGGCAAATGGCGGGCAGCCTCAGCAAGGCGGTCAAGCGGGCGCCGCCGCTCACCACGCTGGCGCAGGACATGGCTGCGGGTCTGGCGCAGTTTTCCGGCCCGGTGGCGCTGCTGATCGCCGAACACGACCGCACCGGGCAGGCGTTCCTGTCGCACTGGAAAGCGGACGATCAGCGGCTGCGGATTTGCCCCAAGGCCGGGCACAGCTTTGTCGAACCGCAGGCGCGGATCTGGCTGCAAGGACAGCTGCTAGGCGCGCTGCGCTCCTTGGGCTAATTGCGTCTGTTCAATCGCGCGCTTGGCGATGCTCGCGCGCGGCGAGAAACCGTTCGGCATCGAGCGCGGCCATGCAGCCGGTGCCCGCCGCAGTCACCGCCTGCCGGTAAACGTGGTCCATCACATCGCCGCAAGCGAACACTCCGGGGATAGCGGTTTTCGGCGTGCCGGGTTCGACCTGCAGGTAACCGGCGGCATCGGCGGCAAGCTGGTCTCTGAACAGTTCGGTCGCGGGTGAATGGCCAATCGCCACAAATGCACCGTCGGTGGGCTCGACCGAGGTTTCGCCGGTCACGGTGTCTTTCAGCGACACCCCGATCAGCCCGCTCGATCCGCCGACAAAGTGATCGACCGCCTTGTTCCACAGCACCTTGATGTTGGGGTGCGCCAGCAGCCGGTCTTCGAGGATCTTTTCCGCGCGCAGCGCATCGCGGCGGTGGATCAGGGTCACGTCCTGCGAATGGTTGGTCATGTACAGCGCTTCCTCGACCGCGGTGTTGCCACCGCCGATCACCACCACCTTCTTGCCGCGGTAAAAGAACCCGTCGCAGGTCGCGCAGGCCGAGACGCCCTTGCCCGATAGCTCCTGTTCGCCCGGCACCCCCAGCCACTTGGCCTGCGCGCCGGTCGCAATCACAAGGGTCTCGCCCTCATAAATGTCACCGCCGTCTCCCACCGCGCGGAACGGCCAGACGCTCATGTCGACCGACACGATCGTGTCCCACAGCATCCGCGTGCCGACATGCTCGGCCTGCGCCTGCATTTCTCCCATCAGCCACGGGCCCTGGATTACATCGCGAAAGCCCGGATAATTCTCAACATCGGTGGTGATGGTCAGCTGACCGCCCGGCTGCAAGCCCTGCACCACGATCGGGTGCAAGCCCGCGCGCGCGCCATAAATAGCTGCCGATAAGCCAGCCGGGCCGGAACCGATGATCAGCATGCGGGTGGTGTGGGTCGTCATCAATGCCTCCGTTTGCGGGGCATCAGATAGGTATTGCCCGGCCGATTGGCGAGTCCCAGCGCACCTGCTTTCCCCGATTGGCTGCAGCGTTGACGAGGGGCCGCAAAACGCGCAATTGGCTGCGCCATGACTTCCACCGGACCAACCGCCAACAGCTTCATCTCGCAGCGCCTGCGGATGCATTACGTCGATTGGGGCAATCCCGAAGCCCCAGCGCTGATCCTCCAGCACGGCGGGCGCGACCATTCGCGCAGCTGGGACTGGGTAGCCGAGGAGCTGGCCAAGGACTGGCACGTGATCGCACCCGATCTGCGCGGCCACGGGGACAGCGCCTGGGCGCCCGACGGCAATTATGAAATGGGCGCTTTCGTGTACGATTTCGCGCAGTTGGTCCATACGCTGGGCCATGACGAAGTAACGATCATCGCGCACTCGCTGGGGGGCAACGTGGCCACGCGGTTTACCGGGCTTTACCCTGAAAAGGTCCGCAAGCTGGTCAATATCGAAGGGCTCGGCCCCTCGCCCAAGGTTCGCGCGCAGCGCGACGCGCTGGGCTATGCCAACCGGTTCCGGAAATGGATCGACGAGCGCCGCAAGGCCGCCGGGCGCGTCCCGCGCCGCTATCCCACGATCGAGGCGGCCTATGCCCGCATGACCGAGGAAAACGGCTTCCTCACCGACCAACAGGCGCGGCACCTGACGATCCACGGCGCGAGCCGCAACGAGGACGGCACCTGGAGCTGGAAGTTCGATCCTTATCTCAACATCTGGCCGTTCGAAGACGTTCCCGATGAGCGCACCAACGAGCTGTGGCGCGCGATTACCTGCCCGGTGCTGTTGCTCTACGGCTCGGACAGCTGGGCCTCGAACCCAGAGCTGGATGGCCGCGCCGAAGTGTTTGCCGATCGCCGCACGGTCGAATTCAAGAATGCCGGACACTGGTTGCACCACGACCAGTTCGACCGCTTCATGGCCGAGGTCCGCAGCTTCCTTTAAGCCTCGAGGTAAGCGCTGCGCAAGCTATCGCGCGCTTCCGCATCAATCCCGACCACGTCCGCGAGATAAGCCTCGATGCTGCCGTGGCGCGCGCTCGCGCGCTCGAAAGCGGTGGTCAGATAGTCCGCCTCGACCCCCATCAAGGTGCGGATCGTAGCGTCGCTGATGGCGCCGTGCCGCGCGCGGATCTGGGTCGCCCCGGCGGCAATCCGGGCCTCAATATTGCCGGCCTGGTTGGTCAGCACGTAATCGGCGACGATATCATCGCGTGCCACCCCCAACACATGCTGCGCCAGTGCGACCGCAAAGCCGGTGCGGTCTTTGCCCGCCACGCAGTGCACCAGGTTCGGCCCCTCGGCGCGCAGCAGAACTTCGAAATAGCAGCGCAGCATCGGCACCAGGTTTTCGCGGAACGGGATGCCTTCGTACAGTCGCAGCATGGCGGCGCGGGCTTCGGCGGCGGTGATCACCCCGTCTGCGGCCTCGGTGTGGAGCGCCAGCCCGGCGGTTTCCTCGGGGTGCGCAAACACTTGCGCGGCGAAATCGGGGTGGCGGCGACACGGCTTGCTCTCACGTTCGCTCGGCCCGCGCAGATCGATCACCGTCGCGATACCCAGCGCATCGATTGCGGCCAGGTCCGCGTCGCTGGCATCGCCGTGTTGCGCCGAGCGCCACAGCAGCCCGCGCTTCACCCGCGCGCCATCGGCTGCGCCATAGCCGCCGTAATCGCGGAAATTGTGGACGCCATCGAGCTTGAGAACACGGGTTTGCATGTGCGCCGCTTGGCAGGATGCCCGGCGCAGTGCAAGAACGCCCGCGACATTACATCGCGGATGATAGGAAAACGTAAGATGATCGGATTGGCGGTTTGGCTGGCACTGACGGCGCAGGCTGGGATCCCGGCGGTTGATTCCGCGATTACTCCGGCCAGACCGATGGCTGCGGCGCGCGCTGCCGCTCCGCTTGGCGATATCTGCGATGAGCCTGTGCTGATGATCGCCTCGGGCCCGTTGCGCGACGCGGCACGGATGGAAGCCTATGGTAAAGCCGTTGCCGCAAGCGACCTCTACCAGCAACTCGGCGGCTATGAATTGGCCGCCATTCGCCCGCTGGAGGTCCTCGAGGGCAATTCTTTGGCTGGCTTCGTCAACGTTGTTGTGCGCTTCCCGTGCCGCGCGAACGCTTTGGCCTTCTGGAACAGTAGGACTTATCAGGACCAGCTCAAGGCGCTTCGCACAAACCCGGCGGCAAGCGAGCTGGTGGTCGCGATCTACTCCGAAACGCCAGTCCCTGCCGATATGGTCGGAAAAGTTGGCGACGACAGCTACAATGCGTCGTTCGATGCCGCAGCGGTTCCACAAGTCGCAACGCGAAAGCCCTGACGTGGGCAAACTGGACGGGATTACCGTTGTTGATCTGACGCAGTTTCTGCCCGGCCCGATGCTGAGCGTGATGATGGCCGATCACGGCGCACGCGTGATCAAGATCGAGCCGCCGGGCGGAGAGCCGGTGCGCGGGCAAGGCCCGTTCGAGAACGGCCAGTCGGTCTGGTTCTCCCAGCTCAATCGCGGCAAGCTCAGCCGCACGCTCGATCTGAAGAGCGCAGCGGGCAAAGCCGAACTCACCGCGCTGATCACCGATGCCGACGTCTTCCTCGAAGGGTTCCGCCCCGGGGTGATCGGTCGGCTGGGGTTCGATTATGCCGCAGTGCGCGCGATCAATCCGCGCGTGGTCTATTGCTCGATCAGCGCGTTCGGCCAGCACGGCGATCTGGCGCACCACCCCGCGCATGATCTGGCGGTGCAGGCGCTCGCCGGGTTCCTCGCGGTCAACGACGGGCCCGATGGTGCGCCGGTGGTGCCGGGCGTGGCCTCATCCGACATGGCCGCCGGGTTGACCGCATTGGCGGGCGTGCTGATGGCGCTGCTATCGCGCGAGCGCACCGGCCAAGGCGACTACCTCGACATTGCCATGTTCGACAGCCTGCTGCCGTGGTGCGCGCATACCGCCAGCGCTGCGATTGCCGGGGGACCGGCCCCGCGCTCGGCGGCGCAGCGCTCGCTGGGCGGCTCGGCGTTCTACCAGGTTTATCGCACCAGCGACGGGCAGCATGTCGTGCTGGGTGGGCGCGAAATGAAGTTTGCGGTCAATCTGCTCACCGCGCTGGGGCGCGCCGACTTGATCCCGCTAACCGAGGCTGAGGCGGGCGAGCAGGACGAATTGATCGCGTTCCTGCGCCAGGCCTTTGCCGAACGAACACGCGATCAATGGATTGCGTGGATGGCCGATCAGGACGTCGCCTTTGCGCCGGTGCTCGATTTCCGCGAAGCGTTCGACGCAGCGCACGTGGCGCAGCGCGGATTGATCGTCAGTGCCGACGGACGCCACCACATCGCCCCGCCAATCCGCTTTGCCAGCGACGCGCCGTGGCACCCGGGCGTGGTGCCTGATCTGGAGGGTTAAGTCTTCGCGCTAGGGGATCAGCAGTGACGAGCCGGTGGTTTCGCGTGCCTCCAGCGCGCGGTGTGCCTCGGCCGCCTCGATCAGCGGCCAGGTCTGGCCGATCGTTACTGAAACGCGCCCCGATCCGATCATGTCCCACACCAGTGCTGCCCCGGCAGCGCGCTCACCCGGATCGGTGTAGTAATCGAACAGCGAAGGGCGCGTGACAAACAGCGATCCCTTCATCGTCAGAACGCCCAGATCGACCCCGGTCACCAGCCCGCCGGCGTTGCCATAACTGATGATCAGCCCACGCCGCGCGGTCGAATCGAGGCTAGCCTGCCAGGTCGACATCCCGATTCCGTCGAACGTCACCTGCACGCCGGCCCCGCCGGTCAGCTCGCGCACCTTGGAGGCGACCGGTTCACTGTCATAGCGGATCACATGATCGGCCCCGGCGGCGCGCGCCGCCTCGGCCTTGGCCGCCGTGCTCACCGTGCCAATCACCATCGCGCCTTTGTGCTTCAGCCACTGGACCAGCAGCAGCCCGACCCCGCCTGCCGCGGCATGGACCAGTACCGGCCAGCCGGCCTGCACCTTGGCGCAGCGTTCAACCAGGTATTCGGTGGTCGCCGCCTTGAGTAGCGCGGCCGCCGCGGTGCGCTCGTCAATTGCGTCTGGCAGCACGAACAGGCTGGTGGCGGGCAGGTTGCGGGCGCTGGCATAGGCGCCCAGGACGGGGCCGAAAGTGGCGACCCGGTCGCCCTCGCGCAATCCGTTCACGCCTTCGCCCAGCGCGGCAATCGTACCGGCGGCCTCCAGCCCCAGCCCGCTGGGCAAAGCGGCCGGGTAGATCCCGCTGCGGTGGTAGGTGTCGATATAATTGATCCCCACCGCAGACTGCACGACCGTCACCTCGCCGGGTCCGGGCGCGGGCACATCCACTTCATGCATTGTGATGACTTCAGGACCACCAGTCTGGATGAATTCGGCGCGAATGGCTTTCATGGGTGTGCTCCTTGGCCGGAATCAGCGGCCGCTTGCTGTTCGAGTCATTTGAATACGACCGTACGCCCCCCGCTCAAGAGAATACGGTGTTCAAGGTGTGCCTTGACTGCGCGTGCCAGCACGCGGCTTTCGGTATCCTGTCCCTGCGCGATCAGATCATCAACCGTATCGGCGTGATCGACAATCGACACGTCCTGCGTAATGATCGGCCCCTCATCGAGATCGGGGGTGACGTAGTGCGCCGTCGCACCGACCATCTTTACCCCGCGCTCGTAGGCCCGGTGATAAGGTTTGGCACCCTTGAAGCCCGGCAGAAAGCTGTGGTGAATGTTGATCACCCGGCCATCGAGCCGGCGGCAGACATCATCAGACAGCACCTGCATATAGCGGGCGAGGATAATCAGATCGACCTGTTGCTGTTCGACCAGAGCCAGCAATTTCGTTTCCTGCTCGGCTTTGTTCTCGGGCGTGATCGGCAAGTGATGGAAAGCAATCCCCTCATGCTCGGCGCGGCGCTGCCAAGTGGTGTGATTGGAGACGATGCTGGTTACCGCCATCGGCAAGCGGCCAGTAGAAGTGCGATAAAGCAGATCGTTCAGACAGTGCCCGCCCTGGCTCACCATAATCATGGCGCGCGGTTTGTACTTGAGGTCGTGCACGTTCCAGACAAACCGATATGCCGTTGCGACCGGCGTAAAAGCGTCGGTAAACGACGCAATCGTAAGGTTTTCTGGCGCCTGAAACGCGATGCGCAAAAAAAACCGTTTGGTTGGCGCGTCACCGTATTGCGCGGCCTCGACGATATTGCAGTCCTGACTGGCGATCGAATTTGCCACCGCCGCGACAATTCCTTTGCGGTCCTCGCACGAGATGAGGAGAACAAAATCGGCGTCCTTGATACTCAATTTAGGCCCCCCCGGGTTTAATTCAAAAGCGATTGGGTAATCTGAAGACTGGCTTTGCCTCAGCCATCTTCGCCTTGCGGCACCGGCTGATCCTGCACTTGGTCTTGCGCCAGCAGCCCGCAGGCCGCAGCGGCAATCGGGTCCAGCCCTGCGCGATCGCTGTTCAGGATCGCGGCCTTCATGCGTGGATCCCAGAACAGCTGCAGGTGCTGGCAGGTGGCCGCGATGGCCGCGTCCTCGCCGTGCACCGCGAAGTTTTTGGCGATCTGGTTTGCCATATGGGTCAGGCGCCCGAGGTCCATCGCCCTACTCCGCCGGTTCGGCCATGATTCGACGGCTTTTTTGCGACCAGCTGGCATAGCTTGCCTGCCACTCAGTCGGACCGTTGCTCGGGGTTACCTGCACCGCGGTGACCTTGTACTCGGGGCAATTGGTGGCCCAGTCCGAAAACTCGGTGGTGACCACATTGGCCTGCGTCGCCGGGTGGTGGAAGGTGGTGTAAACCACCCCCGGCGCAACCCGGTCGGTTACTTCAAGCCGTAGCGCCGTTTCCCCGGTGCGGCTGGCGAGGCGGACCCAATCACCGGCCTTGAGGCCGCGGTCTTCGGCGTCGGCGGGATGCATTTCGAGCAGGTCCTCACCGTGCCATACGGTGTTCGGAGTACGGCGGGTCTGCGCGCCGACATTGTACTGGCTGAGGATCCGCCCGGTGGTCAGCAGCAGCGGAAAGCGTGGGCCGGTTTTTTCGTCGGTGGGAACATAATCGGTCACGACGAACTTGCCCTTGCCCCGGACAAAGCCGTCCAGATGCATGATCGGGCTGCCCTTCGGGGCAGCTTCATTGACCGGCCATTGCAGCGAGCCAGCTGCATCGAGGTGCGCATGACTAACCCCGGCGAAGCTGGGCGTCAGCCTGGCGACCTCGTCCATGATCTCGGCCGAATTCGCATAATTCCAGTCCAATCCCAACGCATTGGCCAGCGCTTGCGTGACTTGCCAGTCTTCGAGTCCTTGTCCACTTGGGCCATTGGCCGGCTCGATCACCTTGCGCACCATCTGAATCCGGCGTTCGGCATTGGTGAAGGTTCCGGTCTTCTCAAGGAAGGTCGAACCGGGCAAAAAGACGTGGGCGTAATCGGCAGTTTCGTTGAGAAACAGGTCGTGGACAATCACGCAGTCCATCGCCTTGAGCCCTGCCGCGACATGATGCGTGTTGGGATCGGACTGGAGAATATCTTCGCCCTGGACGTACAGCGCGCGAAAACTGCCATCGAGCGCAGCGTCGAGCATATCGGGAATGCGCAGGCCAGGTTCTGCATCGAGCGTGACCTGCCAATCGCCTTCAAACAGCTTGCGGGTGGCCGCATCGGAAATGTGACGATAGCCGGGCAGTTCATGCGGGAAGCTGCCCATATCGCAGGCGCCCTGCACATTGTTCTGCCCGCGCAAGGGGTTCACCCCCACGCCTGGTCGGCCGATGTTACCGGTAGCCATGGCAAGGTTGGCAATCGCCATCACGGTCGAACTGCCTTGGCTGTGCTCGGTCACGCCCAGCCCATAGTAGATCGCGCCATTGCCGCCGGTGGCATAAAGCCGGGCGGCAGCGCGCAGGTCCGCCGCGGAAACGCGGGTCACCGCTTCCAGCGTTTCGGGGCTGTGACGCTGGTCCGAGACGAACCGCGCCCAATCCTGATATTCGTCCCAGTCGCAGCGCTCTTTGACGAACGCCTCGTCGGCGAGGCCTTCGGTGACGATGGTGTGGGCCAGCGCGGTCAACACTGCCACGTTGGTCCCCGGCTGAAGCGGCAAGTGATAATCGGCCTCGACATGCGGCATCCGCACCAGATCGATCCGGCGCGGGTCGATCACGATCAGTTTCGCGCCGGGTTTTCCGTTTCTGGGCCGCAGCCGCTGCTTCATCCGGCTGGCGAAGACCGGATGCGCGTCGGTCGGATTGGCGCCGATCACCAGGATCACATCGGCCTGCATCACCGAATCGAAATCCTGCGTCCCGGCGCTGGTCCCAAAGGTAGTTTTGAGGCCGTACCCGGTCGGCGAATGGCAGACCCGCGCGCAGGTATCGACATTGTTCGAGCCGAACCCGGCACGCACCAGCTTCTGCACCAGAAAAGTCTCTTCATTGGTGCAGCGACTGGAGGTGATCCCGCCCAGCGCGCGCGCGCCGTATTGCGCCTTGATCGCGGTGATCCGCGCGGCGGTGAAGGTTAGCGCCGTGTCCCACGAAACCTCGCGCCACGGCAGGTCAATGCTCTCGCGGATCATCGGGCGGGTTATCCGGTCCTGGTGCTGGGCATAGCCCCAGGCGAACCGGCCTTTGACGCACGAGTGCCCGCGATTGGCCTTGCCGTCTTTCCACGGCACCATCCGCACCAGCTGTTCACCGCGCATCTCGGCCCGGAAGGTGCAGCCAACCCCGCAATAGGCGCAGGTGGTGATCACCGCGCGTTCGGGCTTGCCAATTTCCTTGACCGCTTTTTCCTGCAAAGTCGCGGTCGGACAGGCCTGCACGCAGGCCCCGCAGCTGACACAATCGCTCGACAGAAAATCATCGCCGGCCTGCCCGGCACTGATCTTCGAAGCGAACCCGCGCCCGTCGATCGTCAGCGCAAAAGTGCCTTGCACCTCGTCGCAGGCGCGCACACAGCGCGAACAGGCGATGCACTTGCTGGGATCGAAATCGAAATAGGGGTTCGAGCTATCCGCCGCCAAGCCAAGGTGATTGTCTCCAGCATAGCCATAGCGGACGTCGCGCAGCCCCACGGCGGCGGCCTGATCCTGCAACTCGCAATCGTTATTGGCGCTGCAGGTCAGACAGTCGAGCGGATGGTCGGAGATATACAACTCCATTACACCCTTGCGCAGCTTTTGCAGCCGCGGTGTCTGGGTGTGGACCACCATCCCTTCGCCCGCTGGCGTGGTGCAGCTGGCCGGGGTCCCGCGCATGCCATCGACCTCGATCAGGCACAGGCGGCACGATCCGAATGCAGCCATGTTGTCGCTGGCGCACAGTTTGGGGATTGCACCGCCGCTTTGCGCCGCAGCGCGCATCACGCTGGTTCCCGCAGGAACAGTAACCTGGCGCCCGTCAATCGTCAGGGTGACATTGGTATCGGCCTGAACTTCGGGGGTGCCGAAATCGCTTTGGCGCTCATAGCCCATCGCGTTGCTCCAGTGCCGGCAGGGTTGCGGGCGGGTAAAAGTTAGCAGATTTTTTGGGGTTTGCGCAGCGCGCAAACAGCCAAGGCCGGTCGAAGGTCAGGCGCTCGCTCATGCCTCAAAATCCTCAGGCCAGTGCTTTAGCGCCGAACGCACCGGATACGGGGTAAACCCGCCCAGCGCACAAAGCGAGCCGAACTGCATCGTCTCGCACAGGTCCTCAAGCAGCTGCAGATCTTCTTCGCGGCTGCGCCCGGCCTTGCGGGCGTTGTGCATCTGGGAGAGCGCTTCGACCGCATCTGGCGCGACCTTTCCGCCGCCCCGGATGCGGTCGATCAGCTCGACCCCGCGGACCGAGCCGATCCGGCAGGGCGTGCATTTCCCGCAACTTTCCGCCGCACAGAACGCCATCGCAAAGCGCGCCATCGCGCCCATATCGGCGCTGTCATCGAACACCGTGATCCCGCCATGACCGATCAGCGCGTCGGCCCCGGCATAAGCCTCGTAATCGAACGGCAGATGGAACTGGTCGGGGGGAATGTAAGCCCCCAGCGGTCCGCCCACCTGCACCGCCTTGATCGGACGACCCGATGCGGAGCCGCCACCGATCTGGTTGACCAGTGCGTCTAAAGTGATCCCGAACGCGCTTTCATACAGCCCGCCGTGCTTGATGTTGCCAGCCAGCTGGATTGGCATGGTACCCTTCGACCGGTCGATCCCGTGACTGTCATAGTGCAAGGCTCCGCCCTCGTTCAGGATGTGCGGTATCGCTGCCAGTGTCAGCACGTTGTTGACTGCAGTGGGGCAGCCAAACAGGCCTTCGTGCGCGGGCAGCGGCGGTTTGGCGCGCACTTCGCCGCGCTTGCCTTCGATCGAATTCAACAGCGAGGTTTCCTCACCGCAGATATAGGCCCCCGCGCCAACCCGGACTTCGATCGCCAAGGGCGCGATGTGTTCGCCAGCCAGCCCGATCGCCGCGTTGAGTTTAGCAATCGCGTGCGGGTATTCGCTGCGCACGTAGATATAGCCCTGCCCAGCGCCAACCGCATGCGCCGCAATCGCCATGCCTTCGATCAGCTGAAACGGATCGCCTTCCATCAGCATCCGGTCAGCAAAGGTCCCGCTATCGCCTTCGTCGGCATTGCACACGATGTACTTGCGCGCACCCGGCGCAGCGGCAACGGTCTGCCACTTGATCCCGGCCGGGAAACCCGCTCCGCCGCGGCCGCGAAGGCCTGACTGGAGGACTTCGGCGATCACGTCTTGCGGGGTCATCGCCCGTGCCCGGGTGAGGCCTGCCCAGCCGCCGCTTGCCGCATAATCATCTAGGCTAAGCGGACGAGTCTTGCCCGCGCGGGCGAAGGTCAGACGTTGCTGTCCCGCAATGAACGGGTGTTGGGCGATTGCCCCAATACACAGATCGCTGCTGCCCGCGAGGATTGCTCCAACATCCGCCGGCCGGGCTGGCCCCCAGCCAATCCCATCAATCTCGACCAGCGGCTCAAGCCAGTGCATCCCCCAGCTCGATACCCGCTCGACCGTGCAGCCTGCCGCCGCAAACGCCGTCGCCACTGCATCGGCACCGCAGGCCAGCGCCAGAGCATCGTCGGAGATACGCACCGCGGTCATGCGGCTTGCACCAGCTTGACCAGCGCCGCCTGATCAAGCCGCGCATGGAATACGTCGCCGATCCGCGCGGCCGGCCCCACCGAACACAGGCCCAGGCAATAGACCGTCTTCAGCTTGACCCGGCTTCCCGCTGCCGCCTCGGCTGCACCGACCAACGCTTCCACCCCGCGCGCCTGGCAGGCCTCGGCCCGGCACAGCTCGACGCAGGGACGCGGATCGACCTCGGCGGTAAAGTCGTGATAAAAGCTGACCACCCCGTGGACCTCGGCGCGGCTGAGGTTAAGCGTGTGGGCGATCTGCGCTTCGGCCGCCGCGTCGATGCAGCCGAATGCGGCCTGCACGTCGATCAGAATCGGCAGTAGCGGGCCTTCGCGGTCTTTAAGCGCGGCACAGATTTCGGCAAGGCGTTCGAATTGGCTCACGCGTTCAGCCGCTCCGCGTGCCAGGCGACATGGTCGGCCATGAAGCTGGAAATGAAATAGTACGAGTGGTCATAGTCCGGCTGCATCCGGATCGTTGCCGGGATGCCGGCCTTGCGGCAGGCCATGACCAGCAGTCCGGGCTTGAGCTGCTCGTGGAGGAAATTGTCAGCCTCACCCTGATCGACCAGCAGCGCGGGCAGCCGCGCGCCGTCCTCGATCAGCGCGCAGGCATCGTACTGCCGCCACGCTTCGCGATCCTGGCCCAGATACCCGCCCAATGCCTTATCGCCCCACGGGCAATTCATCGGGCTGACAATCGGGGCAAAAGCGCTGATCGAGCGGAACCGGTCGGGGTTGCGCAACGCAATCGTCAGCGCGCCGTGCCCGCCCATACTGTGCCCGGAGATCCCTTGCCGCGCCAAGTCAGCTGGAAACTCGGCCGCGATCACTGCGGGCAGTTCCTGCTCAATGTAACTGCGCATTTGAAAATGCCCTGCCCATGGTGCCTCGGTCGCATCGACATAGAAGCCCGCGCCCTTCCCGAAATCGTAGGCCGCATCATCAGGCACGTCGTCCCCGCGCGGACTGGTGTCGGGTGCGACAAAGATAATCCCGGCTTTCGCGCAAGCCGCACGGTATTCCCCTTTTTCGGTGACATTGGCATGGGTGCAAGTCAGCCCCGAGAGGAACCACAGCACCGGCAGTTTTGTGCCCGGCGCATGATCGGGCACGAACACCGAGAAGGTCATGGGCGTGCCGGTTACCGCGCTGTGATGGGTGTAGACCCCTTGAGTGCCGCCGTGCGCGCGATTGGTGGAGACGGTTTCCATCAGAACACCACAACGCTGCGGATGCTCTCCCCAGCGTGCATCAGCTCGAAGCCCTTGTTGATCTCGTCGAGGGTGAGGACATGCGTAATCATCGGATCGATCTGGATTTTACCCTGCATGTACCAGTCAACGATCTTGGGTACATCGGTGCGGCCTTTGGCGCCGCCAAACGCAGTGCCGCGCCAGTTGCGCCCCGTCACCAGCTGGAACGGACGGGTGCTGATTTCCTTGCCCGCTTCGGCCACGCCGATGATGATCGACGTACCCCAACCGCGATGACAGGCCTCGAGCGCCTGGCGCATGACATCGGTGTTTCCAGTGCAATCGAAGGTGTAGTCTGCCCCGCCATCGGTCAGCGCAACTAGATGCGCGACCAGGTCGCCCGAAACCTGCTTGGGATTGACGAAATGGGTCATCCCGAATTTGCGGCCCCAGTCCTCGCGGTCGGGGTTGATATCGACCCCGACAATCATCCCCGCGCCCGCCATTTGCGCGCCCTGCAACACGTTGAGTCCGATGCCGCCGAGCCCGAACACGATTACATTTTCGCCGGGCCGGACCTTGGCGGTATTCACCACGGCGCCGACCCCGGTGGTCACCCCGCAGCCGATGTAGCAGCTGGTCTGGAACGGCGCGTCCTCGCGGATTTTGGCCACGGCGATTTCGGGCAGCACGGTGAAGTTCGAGAAGGTGCTGCAGCCCATGTAGTGAAAGATCGTCTCACCCTTGTAGCTGAAGCGCGAAGTCCCGTCAGGCATTACGCCCTTGCCCTGCGTAGCGCGGATCGCGGTGCACAGGTTGGTTTTGCCGCTGAGGCAGCTTTTGCACTGGCGGCATTCGGGGGTGTAAAGCGGGATCACATGATCGCCCGGTTTTACCGAAGTCACCCCGGCGCCAATCTCGCGCACGATCCCCGCGCCCTCGTGGCCTAGCACCGATGGGAACAGCCCTTCGCTGTCGAGCCCATCGAGCGTATAAGCGTCGGTGTGGCAGATCCCGGTCGCCATAATCTCAACCAGCACTTCGCCGGCCTTGGGACCTTCAAGGTCCAGCTCGACGATCTCCAGCGGCTTCTTCGCTTCAAAGGCAACGGCGGCGCGGGTTTTCATTGCAACAAATTCCTCTCTCACACGGCGGCTCCTTTGCGGGAACCTGCCGTAACAGCCGCATAGTGCAAAGATCGGCGCTGTGCACCACCCGTGGAACGGCCGTTACGAAAGACTAATGGCGGGCATAAGCGGCGCGCAAATAACATTATTGTGGTACATCATATGTTTATGTCACACTCCCCGCTAACAGTGTCAAAGCACGAAGCAATTTTTGCCAATTGCGCATTTCTTTTGACGGAATTGGGCATCCATTTCGGTGCATCATCCCCGAAGACCCAGCCAACCGCGAGGCCATATCCGTGCTTGCCAACGATCCACTCGCCGCCTTCTGGATGCCTTTCACCGCCAATCGCGCGTTCAAATCGAAGCCGCGCCTGCTCGTCTCGGCCAAGGACATGCATTATCAGAGCGCCGATGGTCGCAGCATCCTTGATGGCACCGCTGGGCTTTGGTGCAGCAACGCGGGCCATTGCCGCCAGCCGATTGTCGATGCCATCGCCAAGACCGCCGCGACGATGGATTTCGGCCCGACCTTTCAGTTGGGCCACCCGCTGGCGTTCGAACTCGCGAGCCGCTTGGCGCCGATGATGCCAAAGGGGCTGGACCGAATATTCTTCACCAATTCGGGAAGCGAATCGGTCGATACTG
>JANOTT010000065.1:0-12476 GCA_031416535.1 Novosphingobium sp.
GACCACGGTGACGTTGGTCAGCGTGACGTTGCCGGTGTTGGTCACCCGCACCGTGTAGTTGGCCACATCGCCCACCGCATTGCCGTTGGCGCCGCCATCGGCCCAGCCAACAAAGGTCTTGTCGATCGCAATCGACGGCGCATAGACCAGCGGCGCAACCGCGCTGGCCGAGGCTGGGCCGGTCTGGTTTGAAGTTGCCGTGGCGGTGTTATCGATGTCGTGATCGGGTCCGGCTTTGCCGCCGCCGTCGAGATCGGCCTGCGTTATCGTGTAAAGTTCCGTAAGTGTCGATGACCCGCCAGGCGCGAGGGTTCCGACATTGTAGGTGTTGCCGGTCAGCGGGTCGGTCACCACGACATCGGTCAGCGTGACATTGCCGGTATTGGTGACCACGATCGTGTAGTTGGCAATATCGCCGACGAAATCGCCGAGGCTATCGCCGTCGCCGCCGGTAAAGCCGGCAAACACCTTCGAGATCGCCAGCGCTGCAGACGGAACGATCGGCGCAGCAGCCGCATCGGTTGCGGTGACCGTGACAGATGTGCCCTGCTGGGTCGCGACGACCGTTGCGGAATTGTCCTTGTCACCGTCGCCGCCGCCATTGTTATCCAGATCGGCCTGGGTGGCAGTCTGCGTGGCGGTGTAACGCCACGTCTCGCCAACATCGAGCACGCCGTCCGAATCGGTATCGCCGCTATTGAAGCCACCCGTCTTGAGCACCGCCACGGCACCCGCAGTGGCGAGTGCGTCGGTCACCGTCACACCGGTCAGCGCCGTCTCACCGTTGTTGAAGACCGCGATCGTGTAATTGGCGATATCGCCCGCACCGTCGATCACGGTGGTCGAGCCGGTGGTGTTGCCGCCATCGGGCCCGTCGGTGACATTGCTGAACACCTTGTCGATCGTCACGCTTGGCAGGAAATAGTGGTTGCCGATTGGATCGACGGTGATGGCCGATCCGCCGGTTGCGTTGCTTGGAATGACCACAGTCTCGAAATTTCCGGTGGTCTGCACCGACCCGGCTGGATTGACCTCGTCGACGAAGTAGGTGAGCCCGGTCTTGGCCCCGAAGAAGGAATAAGCGCCGGTTCCGGCAGTCGTGACCGTGGTTTGCACCAAGGCATCGCCAGCATCGAGCGTGCCGTTGGAGTTGGTATCCTCATAAAGGTTGATCGTGACGCCGCCAACAAACGTATCCGCGCCGTCCTTTAACCCATTGCTGTTGAGATCGCTGAACTTGACGCCCGAAAGCGACACGGCGTTCTGGAGGTTGAATTCCTCGAACCCGCCATCGGCGGACCAGGTGGTGTTGCCGGTTGTGGTCCCGGCATTGCCGGCGTGACCCAGCTCGGTGAACAGGTACATCGTGGTCGTTGCCGGCGGGAACCCAGCAAAATTGCTGACCGGGATAAGGAACACATAATCGTCAACGCCGCTGCCGCTGTTGCCGTCCCTGAGCAGAACCGAAATATTGCCGCCAGCGTCCATGTCATAGACCAGGTTCGCTGCGGGCAGGGCGTTCAACCCGGCTGTCGACTCGATCGTACTCGAGCTCGAAAGATAGATCTTGAACTGATCGAGCGAGATGAACGGGGTCGAGTTCGATTCGTTAAGGTCGAGCCTGATTTCGTAGTACTGAACGCCAATCTCGCCGCCGTTGCCGCCTGGGCCCGTGCCGGTACCGACGGTGATCGGTACGCTGTTGAGCTGCACGGTTTTGGTCTTGGACGCATCGATCTCGGAATTGGTCGCATCGAGCGGGTTGGAGTCGTTCGAATTGAACCCCTGCTGCCATGATCCGGCATCGTTGTTGTCCGACAGCGCGAGGAAAGTGTTGTAACCGCCTGTGCCGGAATTGACCCCGGGATTGATCTGAAACACCGCGCCATTGATCAGGACTCTTGTCAGGGTCGGGACAGCACCTACCACCGTGTTGGTGAGATTGATGTCGTTGATGAGGTCGCCGGTGAGATCAGCCATGATTGTTTCCTTCAAAAATGCGCGCACTGCTGCGAATGCTAGTTTCCTGCTGAATTTCCAAAAATGTCTGGCTTGATAGCCACCTCGGGTACGCGATCTGTATTGAACAGAATTTGGCGTTATTCCGGGTGCGACTCCGAATTTATTAACAAAACATTAGCACCGAGCGGTCCTACCGCAAAGGGCTTTTCTGTTCATGGCGAATGTGACACAGTTGGGCTTGTTCTGATCGGCTGCACGGGTCGCGTCCAGACGCCAAGCCACACTGCGCTGCCTTATCACTGAAGGCGCGCGGCATGAGACTTGACGCAGGATGCGGTGGCTTGGGACCATGTTGGCGCGGGCGCCGCATGGCTGGCGCAAATCATTGCCGATCGTGCTTTTTCTCTATCGAGAAGGTGCGTATCAGGCCCGATTGGGGAGAGAAATCATGGGGCAAGCACGCAGAATTCGTCGCGTATTTTCGGTGCTGACGATCGCTTCCGTACTGGCCGGACCGGCATTGGCCGATCCTTTGACGCTCGACCAAGCGCTGCAGCGCGGGCTCGACCGCAGTCCCGAAGTGGGACAGGCTCAGGCGCGGGTCGGTGCCGCCGAGGCGGTCCGCGATCAGGTTCAGCGGTCGTGGTTTCCGACCATCGAGTTTGACGGTGCAGTGGGCGCACGCCACCTCGAAAACGATGTGCGGGTCAATCTGGGGCTCTCCGCGCTCGACGAAAAACCACTTTATGCCACCATCGGCATCAATCAGCCGGTGTGGGATTTTGGCCGCCGCTCGAACGAAACACGCGCACAAAAGGCCAGGCTCGCTGCGGCCGGACGCGAAGAACTGGTCGCGGGCGAAGTCGTCGCTTACAACATTGCGCGCACATATCTGCAGGTGCTGGTCCAGCACCGCATTGTGCAGGCCGCCGACGCCAATCTCGCGTTCCATCTCGCCTTGGCTGCCGATGTCGGCGAAGGCGTGGACAAGGGCGCCATGAGCATTTCGGAACGCCAGCAAGCCCAAGAGCGCGTGCAGGGCGCAAAGATTTCGTTCGCTCAGGCCAACGCCGATCTTGCCACTGCCACGGCCGAACTCGCGTTGCTGGTCGGCGTGCCCGATATCGACGTGTCGACCCCGGCCGATCCGGCCGGCGCACTGCCCACCTCGCTCGACGCCGCAATGGCTGAGACCGCGACCAACGATCCGCGGCTGCTGGCGATGGGGGACCGGCTTGATGCGGCGGAGTGGACTGCAAAACGGGCGCGCTCGGAGTATCTGCCAACCGTCGGATTGCAGGGCAAGGCCAGCAGGGGCAAAGACTTCGAGGGCTATCGCGGCACTACCAGCGATTACCAGATGCTGCTTGTGCTGCGCTGGAGACTGTTCGATGGCGGGGTGACCGCAGCGCGCGTGCGCGAAGCCGATAGCAGAACCGATGAAGCGCGGTTCGCGCTGGCTCAGACCAGACGCGAGAGCGAGTTGCAGGTCCGCAAAGGCTGGATCGGACTGCAAAACTGGCGCTTCCGACTGACCAACCAGCAAGTGCGGCTGGATACCGCAGATGCGGTGCGCGAAACCTACCGCGCCCAGTTCGGGATTGGACGGCGCTCGCTGCTCGATTTGCTCGATGCGCAAAACGCGGCGTATAATGCCTCGGTCGAAACCGAAGTGGCGCGGGGCGGAACGCTGCTGGCGCAATATGGCTTGCTGGCTCAGATGGGTCGGCTGCGCGCCTTTTTCGGGATTACCAAGACTACCGTCGATCCGCGGATGATCGGCCCTGAATAATGGCTCTGCAGTTCCGCCTGGGACGTCTGCGACGCATGACTTCGCTTCATGCTGGCCTGCTGACATTGCTCGCGTTTGGGGTGGCTGGTGCCTTGCCAACACCCCGCACCGGACATCAGACAAGTTCCTCCGGAGCGGAGCCTGCGCCTGCATCATTGGCCAATTCGGTCGCGACCTTGCTGGCGATAACGGCAGATTCGCAATCGCTGGTGTCCCAGCTCGATGCTGCCCGCGCAGCGAATTCGGCGGTCCCGCTGATCGCCAATGCGCTGCAACCCGCGCATCCGTTCGCAGCATTTCGCGGTGCCAACCTAACTGCTGCAATCCGCGCGCAGCAGTGTCTGGCGCTGGCGATGTATTACGAAGCTGGGTTCGAGGGGCGTGACGGACGCCTGGCCGTGGCCCAGGTGGTGCTTAACCGGGTGCATCATCCCGCTTTCCCGCATGATGTCTGCTCGGTGGTATTTCAGCGTTCGGCCAGCAACATTTGCCAGTTCACGTTCGCCTGCGATGGCGCGCTGCAGCGCCCGCGCCTGCCCGCCCTGTGGCGCCAGTCAATGGCCGAGGCCGACGCGGCGCTGCATGGCCAGATCTATGCCGCGGTCGGCATGGCCACGCACTACCATGCAGGATACGTGTTTCCGCGCTGGGCAGTACGGCTGGAAAAGGTGGCGGTGATTGGCAGCCACCTGTTTTATCGCTGGCCCGGAAGCTGGGGGCTGCGCGGGGCGTTCACCGCCCGCTACAACGGATCCGAGCCGGCCCTCGGTCCGCTCGAAGCCCCGGCGGGCGAACTCATCGCACTACCGCCTGAAATGACCGCCGCAGCGGGCGACGTCGCCCCGATCCAGAGCGCCAACGAGGCTGGCTTCGTCGATCCATCGAAGGGCTGGATCCCGCGCATTTCGCAGCCGCAGCCGCTCGCCCGGTCGGCTGAAACGGTGGCCGGTTCGTCCGCAGCGAAGACCGTGCCCTGAGCGGCAGCGGCTGATCGGCCCGCGCCCCGCTGCTATGCGGCAATAAGTGCGTTCAGCAGCGTTTCAAATGTGCTTTTCTGCCCGATCAGATCGTCGGACCGCGGCAGTTTGCGGATCACCAGTCGCTCGTCGCCCAGCGGCAGATACTGGTGCGCCGACCACCGCGCGCTCGCCATGTCATAATCGGCCAAGATCGGCAGGGTCAGACTTCGTGCCGCAGCAATGCCGACAATCTCGCTTTCGCCGCCCAAGCCCAACAGCGGCTCGAGATCGATCAAGCGGTCGATCTGGGCCGTGCCACCAGCCCAACTGAGCATACTGCCGACCAGACTAATATCGCCGCATTGCGCAACCAGCGCAGCAAGGTTCAACCGGGTCTGCAGCTCGAGCCACAGCTGCATCGGATCGAGCAGCAGCACTGGGTCTTGCTGCAAATCGTGCACCCCCTCGCGCACCAGATAATAGCCCGGCCAACTGGCAACGACGAACGGATCAATCAGGCTCTGCGCTGCCGCGCTGAGCCGACTGACGACCACCGGTTCAAGATGCTCGCCGCCAATCGTCTGGTCGCGCGACAACAGCAGGACCGGCACTGTGCGATCCCGGTTCAGCAGCTCGATCGCGAGCAAGCCTGGCAGCAAGCCGTGACCGTGGATGGCAACAACAGGGGCGTCCATTCCATCTAGGTTCCACACCCCCGCAGCGCAGGCAAGCACCATAGGACCAGATGCGCCCGACCGGCGCCCTGCCAAGCCAACGCAAATCGCCGGAACGATTCGCGGCCGATTCGCGTGGCAGATCCACAACATGGCCTTCGCTAACCTTCAGGATTAACTAACTACATCAAGCAAATCACCCAAATTGGGCCAAATGCCATCTTTATCAAAATAACGAATTTTCAATTGTTTACGAGCCAAACTGCGATTTCGTCACACCCAAAAACGGTTAAGATTCAGCCTTCGGACGAATCTTCTTGGCACCCCCCCCCCTGGTTGGGTTAACTTATATTGGAATTCAGACAGGTCGGCAGTTAATCAGCCGACCGTTGGATTTCGGGGCCGCAGAATAATTTTTGGACGTTTGCTGTTCGGGCCTGAACCGACGCGGCAATCTTGCGTGGAGTGAGTGTGAGATGCGGATTTGGCAAGGCACCGGCAGGCGCGCGGATTGGACAGCCTTAGTGCTGGCCATCAGCAGCTTTGCGGCGCCGGCCAGCGCAGCGACCACGCCGATCACGGCCTATTTCCGGGATTCGGCGCTGACCAGTTACGTCTACCCCGGTCCTGACCGCGCTACCATCGCGATCGACGTCAAAGCTTCGGTCGGCGGCACTTGCGGTTTTGCCACCGGCTTGGCGCCAAGCGGCACAGTCAATGCCGGTGCGATCGACACCACTGGGTGGGGTCAGGATGTTCCCTTTACCATGCAGTGCACTGCCCCATGGCGCATCGCCGTCTCGTCGCAGAACGGCGCGCTGCAATCCGGGGCGATCGGCGCGACCGGCTATGTCACGACCGCGCCCTACAACGTCGCGTTGAACCTGCCGTATGACACCGGCAGCAGCTCCGGCACAGTTACCTCAAGTTGCCCGGTCGCACAGATCGAACAGGCGCTGGGCAGCTCGTCCTGCAATTTTAAGGGCACATCCACCACCACCAATGGGTTGCAGGTACCGCGCTCGTTCAATCTTTCGGGTTCTTACATGAGAGTGTCCGCTCCGGCCTATCCGGGGCCGAGCGTGCTGGTCGCTGGCACCTATAACGACACTCTGATCGTGACGGTTTCTCCCTCGGTCTAGAGGGTGATTTGAATGCCTCGCGGGGTGGGTCCACCGCGGGGAGTGAATGGGCGCCGGGAAAAATCCGGTTTTTATCAAGGACGAACGACATGAAGACAATTACCTCTCTCGCGCTCCTGGCCACTGCGGTCATTGCGACCCCCGTCATGGCGCAGACCAGCGCCAGTGGCTCCGTTGCGGTTACCGGCACCGTTGCTGGCAAGTGCACCGCGATCACCCCGATCACCGGCACGATCACTCTGGGCGAACTGGCCAATGCCAGCGGCACCGTGATTTCGGGCTTCACCGGCAATTCGGGCGGCCTGGCGCGCTCGTTCACGGTCATCTGCACCAGTTCTAACCCGACCATCACAGTTTCGTCCGACGCGCTCAACAACGCGACCGATAGCACGACGGGCGGGGGTTATACCGGCCGTATCCACTACACCTCGACGCTGACGGCGGCCAAAGCGGGCGGCGGTAACGCAACCGCAGCTTACACCACCGCCAACACGCTCCCGGCCGCCACCACCACCGCGCTCGCAGATCGCCTCGCCAATTCGGCCGGCAACGTGACTGTGACCGTGTCGAACGGAACCACCACCGCTGCCACCGACCTGCTCAAAGCCGGGACCTACAACAGCACCATCACCATCACTGTCGCTCCGGCCTGACCCGGCGACTTCGGGAGAATACCAATGCGTAAACTTATTATTCTGGCCCTGCCGGCTGCCCTGATCGCGGGCCCGGCCTTGGCGCAGAGCGCCGTAACGGGGACAGTGGACATTAACGGTTCGGTCGCCGGCCGGTGCATGTTTACCCTGCCCAACGCGACCATCTCGCTCGGCGAAATCTCGCTGGCGAGCAATGGCAGGCTGGATCAGAGCAAGGTCAACGGCAAGAACGCCACGCTGACCGGCTGGTGCAACAACACCGCCGCGACGATGTCGGTTACGACCACGCAATTGACCACTGGCACTGCTGCCACCACCGGGTTCGACAATCGGGTCGATTATACCGGCACGGCGGTGGCCAACGTGATCAGCGCGTCGGACTCCAGTCTGACTGCCGGGGCCGGCAGCGCTTCGACGGTGGGACAGTTCACTGGCGACATCGTGGTGACCCTGGGTTCCGCATCGTCGCCGACGAGCGGGCTGATGGTGGCCGGGGCCTATACCGGCAACGTGCTGGTCACGCTGACCCCGACCGTCTGATCGCAGCGAAAACTAGGATTTGGGATTGCCCATGAAGCGAAGTGTCACCCTTATTGCTTTGGCGCTCGGCCTGTTGCCTGTAACTGCACTTGCGCAGAACAGCGCGACCGGCACCGTTGCCATCGACGCGCGGGTGACACCGGTCTGCATTCTGGGCGATCCCAATCCGGCGCTGATCAACCTTGGGCAAATCTCCGCCAGTTCGGGGCCGCGCACTGGCAAGATCGATATAATCGCGCCGCGCACGATTACCTTGCCGACCAGCTTCTGCAATTTTGCCGGCTCGGTTGTCAGGGTGACGACCACCGCGTTGACCACGAGCGATACCATCGCACCGCAGCCCGGCTTTACCCGGGCGGTCAATTACACCGCGACCGCGAGCGGCTGGGCCAGCGGCATCAGCGCGGCAACCTCCACGGCCCTACGCGATGGCACTTCGCCCAGCGCCAGCGCCATCGGCGTGACGCAGCCGCTCCCCAAGATCGCCGACATTACGGTGACCCTGTCCAGTTTCACGACGCCTGGTGACTTGATCCTGATTGCGGGCAATTACAGCGGGACCGTGGTTGTGACCCTTGCTCCGGCAGCGATACCCAATTGAGGCAGATGGCAATGCGCAAACTCATCCTGCTGGTTCCGGCCCTGATCGCCGCCATCCCCGGCGCGGCGCTGGCACAGGCTTCGTCGACCAGCACCAAGAATGTGGGTGTGGTCGGCACCGCCCCGGCAATGTGCTTTGGCGGCACGCTGACCGGCACCGGCACTTACGATCTGGGGATCCTGATCGACACCACCACCGGGCAGCTCCGCACCGATCTGGCCGCGCCGACCAAGCTGCTGGTAGGGTCGTTCTGCACCGGACGCAGTACGATCACGGTTCTGGCTACTCCGCTCGCCGCGCAGAATTCGACCGTTGCCCCGCCCGACGGGTTCTCGCGTTCTGTCGATTACGTTGCGACGGCCAGTGGGTGGACCACCACCCCGGCCGCGTACAACACCGCGACTGCGGCCAACAGCGCCGCCACTCAAACCCGCGCCAGCGCTTTTACCGGCGATATCACCGTGGCAATTTCTGGGTTCACAACCAGCGGCGGTAATTCGTTGCGGTTGGTGGCCGATGACAACTATGGCGGTCTGGTGACCGTGACCCTTGCGGCGGTGAACTGAGCCATGCGGACGATCCCCCTCTTCATCGTCGCGGCGCTGGCCGGTGCTACGCCAGCCGAGGCGCAGCCTGCCAATACCAGCACCGCCACCCGCACCC
Source organism: Novosphingobium sp. (assembly GCA_031416535.1). Taxonomy (GTDB): domain Bacteria; phylum Pseudomonadota; class Alphaproteobacteria; order Sphingomonadales; family Sphingomonadaceae; genus Novosphingobium. Next base: position 8,987 of record JANOTT010000065.1, read on the forward strand.
TGCCAGTCACCGGTTCGGTGCCGCAGACCTGCGCGATGCAGCAAGGCAAGATCGCGCCGGGCAGCCTCAAGAACATTGCCGGACTTGATGGCGATACGCTGCGGATCATCCAGTTCACCGATCCTGCGACGCTGGCAGTGCGCGCTGCCAGCGTGACGATCAGCTTCGACGCGGTGTGCAATTTCCCGCACGCGGTCCGGATCGAATCGCAGAACAATGGACTGTGGCCGATCGACCAACGGGTCAGCGACCGCCCCGCCGGCTTTGCCTATGCGGTGCCTTATTCGGCCCGGGTAACCTGGGGTCCGGTCAACGCCCAGTTCGATGCCAACGCCAAGGTACGCAGCCAGAACCAGCGGGTGATCGCGGTGAATGATCCGGTGGCCGGCGATTTCAACTTGCGCATCGAGATCGAGGATGGCGCTTCGAATGTCGAAACCCGCGCGCCGCTGGTGGCCGGCACTTACGTCGACACTGTGCGCATCTTCCTGGAGCCCCGCTGATGCGCGCGTTCATCCTCACGATCTTCGCTGCCGCGCTTACCGGCGCTGCGGGCGTGACCGGCGCACAGGCGCAAGTGATTGACCGCGCCAGTCAACGGCTCGAAATGCGGGGCGATGCCCCGGCCGGCTGCGTCGCCAATGCGGCACGCGCCAGCAACCAGCGCAACGCCACATACCAGGACAACGGCCCGACCGGCGGCGTGGTGGTGTTCCCCAATCTGGTCGACGAAACGACCGCAGGCACGCGCGAAAGCTCGATCGAATTGTCGGTGCCGGTGGTGTGCAACATCTCGCACCAGATCACCGTGCGCAGTTATAACGGCGGTCTCGTCCGGCTCGGCGCCAATGCCGCGCGCAGCGGCAGCGGGGGCTTCAGCGAAGTGCAGACATACGATGTGGGCCTGCAGTGGCAGCAGCAGACCGTGCGACTGGGCGGCCAGACCGCAAGTGCGGTTATTTCGTCCAATCAGCCGGCGAAAGGCGATTTGATTGTCGACATCGCCGTGCCCCGGGGCACCAATCCGCTGGTCGCGGGCACCTATACCGATGCCGTCGTGGTCGAAATCCGGCCCGCCAACTGAATAGCCCGCTGCGCGGGAGGAGAAATCTGGTGAAGTTCAACTATAAGCACGCGTTAACCATGTTTTGCGCGGCCATTACGCCATACCATGCAGCCTACGCGATGACTGTGCAGCCGGTGGTGATCGATCTGCAGGCCGCTGGCCGGCAGATGTCGCAGGTGATCACGGTCAAGAACACTTTCGCCACGCCGCTGCCGGTCGAACTGACGATACAGGAGCTTGATCTGACCACCGAAGGAGTCAATCAGACCGGCAGGGATCCGGGTGACCTGCTGGTGTTCCCGCCGCAGGCAATCATCGCCCCGGGCCAGACCCAGACCTTTCGGGTGCAATATGTCGGCGATCCTGCGCTGGCCAAAAGCAAGCACTACTACGTCACGGTGGCGCAGCTTCCGATCAAACTGCCCGAAGGCCAGTCGGCGATCCAGATTCTTTACAATTTCCAGGTGCTGATCAGTGTCGGCCCGCTGGGCGTGAAACCCAAGATCACGGTGCAAAGCGCCGAGGTTGCGGCGGGCCCGGACGGCAAATTGTTCGCAATGGTGACGGTTATCAACGAATCGCCGGCGCACGGCTATCTGTCGAACGGTAATCTGCGGGTGGTGGAGAAAAACCAGGCGGGTGCGCAGGTTTTCAGCAAAACCCTGTCGGGCGCAGAAATCCAGCAGACCATGGGGTTCGGCCTGATCGGCGGCGGCCAGACCCGGCGTGTGGCAGTTCCGGTCGAACTGCCCAGCGCAGACGGCACGGTGGAGGCGAGCTTCTCGCTCGATAACTGACGCATGACTAACGGGGGCAAGCATCTCGGTCTGATGATCGGGGCCAGTCTGGCCGGGCTGGCCGCGCCGGCTTGGGCCGGTACTGCGGCTGGCAGTGCTACCGACGATCAGTCGCAGGCTCCGCAAGCCCCGGCCGCGCGCGCCGAACGGCTCAATCCGACCGGGCGGACAATTGTCCTGACGGTTCCGGCTAAGGACGGCCCAGCCTACCTGGGCGATGTGCCGCTGACGATCGGAGCGGACGATTCGCTCAGCTTCCCAACCGACCGCACGCTGCAAGTGCTCGAACCGGTGCTCGCGCCCGACGTAACGACCGCGCTACGCGCCAACCTGGCGGGCAAGCCTGCGATCGGCCCGCAAGACTTTGCCAGCGTCGGCATCAACGTCACCTACGATCCGCGCACGCTGGAACTGCGGTTCGAAATTCCGGTTGAAAAGCGCGCTTCGCGCAGCCTCTCGGTCTCGGCGCTTGATCAGCAGTCGATCGGTAGCTTCGTGCGTCCAGCCGATGTCAGTGCCTATCTCAACGTGCGCGGCTCGGTCGATCTTTACGAGGAAGGTCCGCAAACCGGCTTTGCGGCGCCGGTGTTGCTGCTCAACGCTGCGATCAGCCTCAAAGGCCCGGTGTTCGAAACCGACGCGATCTGGTCGCCGGGTAACAACGGTGTCGATTTTCAGCGGCTCGGGAGCCGGTATGTCTATGACGACACCTCGAAGCTGATCCGCTTTACCCTGGGTGATCTCGATTCGCAGGCGCGCGGCTTCCAGGCGGCCCCGGACATCGCCGGACTCTCGCTGTTCCGGTCCTATTCGGTGCTTAACCCGCAGCAGGTGATCCGTCCGCGCGGCGACCGTACCTTTACGCTCAGCCGCAACTCGGTGGTAGAAGTGCTGGTCAATGGTCAGCAAGTGCGCCGCCTGCAACTCGGTCCGGGCAACTACAACCTGCGCGATTTCCCGTTTGCGCAGGGCGGCAACGACATCCGCCTCAACGTGCTCGACGATACCGGGCGGAGCGAAGTGCTGCGGTTTAACCTGTTCCTCGATCAGACCCAGCTGGGCACGGGGCTGAGCGAATTCGGCTTCTACGCCGGGGTCAAGGCCCCGCTAGGGGTGCACGGTCCGGTCTATTCGGATCAATGGGCGGCGTCTGGCTTTTATCGCCGCGGGATCAGCGACCGGGTCACCTTGGGGGCCAACTTCCAAGCTGACAACGCGATCCAGATGGCCGGGGTCGAAGCGGTGTTCGGCACCGAATTCGGGACGATTGGCACCCAGGCGGCGTTCAGCCACACTGCCGGTTACGGCGACGGGTATGCGCTGCAGGCGACGTTCCAGCGGTTGCTCCAGCACGCCGATGGCCAGTCGGACAGTTTCAACCTGTTTGCTGAACATCGCAGCCGGCGGTTCGCGCCGATCACCTTCCTGTTGGCCGATAACCAGTACGACTACGAACTGGGCGGCGGTTACAACCATGCCTTCAATGCCAGCTTTTACATGGGCGCCAACGCGCGCTTTTCGAAGGGCCGCGACGCCAAGCCGGATGTTCACAATTACAGTCTGGCCGGCGGCTATCGGATTTCGCCCAACGCCAGCCTGACCGCCGAAGCCCGCTATAGCGAAGATG
>JANOTT010000066.1:0-2428 GCA_031416535.1 Novosphingobium sp.
CGCGAGCCAGTCAAAGCCCCGCCGGAACGCGCTCGGCGCTTCGACCGAGCCGTGGCCGCGGTTGGCGTTCATCATCGCCAGCAACACGAAATCGCGCACGTCGTGCGGCGGTTCGATCACCATCCGCCCGTTCATGTACACTTCGCCCGCGCCGACCCGGGGATCGCGCGCGATGTGCATGGCGGCGCCCTTGTCGGTAAAGCGGATCGTCAGCGGATCGGCGGCCGCATCGCCGTAGCGATATTCGCGCCCGTCATGATCGCGGACGACCAGCTGGCCTTCCTTGATCAGCGCGCGGAGCAGCTTGTCGAGTAACCACATATAGCCGGGAGCCTATTCAGCTACGCGGTGCACGCAAGGAGAAAGCACGCTTGCCCATGCGGTATCGCGATCATTGGCGTGCGAGGTAGAGCACATCGCGCGGCTGGGCGAGCAGGTGCTGGCCCGAATCGATGAACAGCGTCTCGCCGCTCGCCAGCCAGCCTTCGGCGAGGAACAGCGCGGCATCGGCCAGCTCCTCCGGGTCGGTCAGCCGCTGCAACAGGTTCATCCGCCCGCTCCGTTCGTGCTCTTCGTCACGCTGGTCGTGGCTCGGGAGCATCGCGCCGGGGGCGAGGCCATAGACCCGCGTCGCCGGATCAGGCGCGGCCATCGCGAGCATCCGCACCGTTGCCGCAAGCGCGTGCTTGGCCATCGTGTAGCTGAAGAAATCGGGGTTGGGATTGGCCAGCTTCTGGTCGAGGAAGTGGATCACCCGCTTGCCCCCGCAGCTCTGCGCCGAAGCCAGAAACGCTTGCGCCATGCGCGCCGGGCTGGCGGCGTTGACCGCCATCGCTTCGGCGAAGATCGCGGGATCGATGGCCTGCGCGGAATCGGGTTTGAACACGGCGGCGCAGTTGATCAGCAGCCGCCAGTCGGGCAGGCAGTTGGCAAGTTCGGCAATCATCGTCAGCGCGGCCGCGCTATCGATCAAATCGCATTGGACTACCTGCGCCGAGGGGAGCGTGGCGGCCAGCGCAGCGGCTTCGGCAGGCGAGTGTCCGGCATGGATCACCACGTGCCAGCCGGCCGTACCGAAGCGGGCGGCAAGCACTGCGCCGATCCGTTTGGCAGCGCCGGTAATCAGGACTGCGGGACGCTTGGGGGGATGGGCCATCCCCCGTGGCTTGGCGGAGGATGGCCCATCAGGTCAACACCTGCGTTGTTCGGTCAGTTGCAGCGGTTCAGTTGTAGCGGTTCAGTTGTAGCGGTTTTGGCCGCGCTCGATTTCGCGGCCCGGCACGGAACCGGGCGCCGCGCCGACTATTTGGCCTTGGCGGCTGGCGCGGGACTGGGTTCGGACCCGGGCGGCAGGTCCTTGGCCCATGGATTGACCGGAGCAGCTGCGGCCTTGCCAGCCGTTTTTTTCGCGGCAGGGTTGGCCGCAGGAGCCGGCGCGGCCGGATCGGCGCTATCGCTGTTCCACGGATTTGGCTTGGCCGGGGCGGCCGCTGCGGGGGCCTTGCCGGGGGTTTGCGTGCCGTCGGGGGCTTTGGCTTTGCTCGAGCAGCCGCCGAGCGAAAGTGCCGCAAGCGACAGCAGAATCAATGCGCGTGTCATCGGCCGAAAGCCTCCTGTTGCTGCCGGAATTAGCGGCAAAGTGCTAACAGGGCGTTGTGGTCCGCCGGTTCAGCCGAGCGCGGCTTGTTTTTCGTCGGCCAGCCGGTCGAGTTCGGCGCGGCTCAGCTTGTGCGCGGTCGTCTTGAGCTGGCCGCAGGCGGCATCGATATCGCGCCCGCGCGGGGTGCGCACCGGGGCGCTGATCCCGGCACCGAACACGATGTCGGAAAACCGCTTGATCCGTTCGGGCGTTGAGCATTCATAATTCGCGCCGGGCCACGGGTTGAACGGGATCAGGTTGACCTTGGCGGGCAGCTGGTAAGCCTTGATCAGCCGCACCAGTTCGCGGGCATCGGCGTCGCTGTCGTTCTTGTCCTTGAGCATGACATATTCAAACGTGATGCGCCGCGCGTTCGAAGCACCGGGGTAATCGGCGCAGGCCTGGAGCAGCTCCTCGATCCCGTATTTGCGGTTGATCGGCACGATTTCGTCGCGCACCGCCTTGTTGGTGGCGTGGAGCGATACCGCCAGGTTGACCCCGATTTCGGCCCCGGCGCGCGCCATCATCGGCACCACGCCGCTGGTCGAAAGCGTGATCCGGCGGCGCGACAGGCCGAGGCCATCGCCGTCCATCACCAGTTTCAGCGCATCGCGGACATTGTCGAAATTGTACAGCGGCTCGCCCATCCCCATCATCACGATGTTGGTCAGCAAGCGGCCATCGGCGCTGTAACCGCCGCCATCATCATCCTCGACCTCGTCGAACCCCTGCATCGCGCCCTTGGGCCATTCGCCCAGCGCATCGCGGGCGAGCATGACCTGCCCGACA
>JANOTT010000067.1:0-43696 GCA_031416535.1 Novosphingobium sp.
GGCCAGCAGCCGGGTGGTCATTTCAAGCAGCGCCGCGCCGCTCGCGGTTAGCGCCAGCGGGCGCAGCGAGCGATCGAACAGGGTGGTGCCAAGGCCCGCCTCAAGCTTGGCGATGATCTGCGAAACCGCTGACTGGGTGACGCCCAGATGCTTGGCGCACTGCGTCATTCCGCCCAGCTCGGCGGTGAGCGAAAACACTTCGAGCGTGTTGAGATCGAATCCCGGGGGCAGTTTCAAGCAGCATCACTTCCGCTTAGAGTTGATGCGGCTTTATAATGGTAACCGATCAAACCGCAATTGCGGGCCGCGCTCGCCACAGGTCAACGCGCCGGCCTGACGCGGGCGGCAAAGCGGCTGATCAGGAAACTGCGGAACAGCCCGATGGCCGGGTCGGCCAGGTCTTCCGGGCCCAGTTTCAGATAGTACCCAAAGCCGTCTTCGATCGCAGCGTCGTAAGGCATCACCAGCCGGCCTGCGGCCAGTTCGACAGCAAACATGTCGATATCGGCCAAGGCCACGCCGTCGGCGGTCATGGCATAGCTTACCGCCAGCAGCGCAGTGTCAAACGAAAGGTCTCGATCGGCATCAAGCGTGATGCGCGATTGCCGGGCATAGATGCGCCACAACAGCCCGCGCGGTTCGTCATCCAGCTTGACATGGAGCAACTGGTTGGCGGCAAGGAAGGCCTCAATCGCTTTCCCGGCATGCGCGGCCGCGGTGCGGGGCGAACAGACCGGGGCAACGCGGACCATCCACAGCAGGTCGGTCACGCGGTCATCGACGTGCGGCCGGTCAAACACGATTGCCATATCGGTTTCGGTCGCGGGCAGGCCGGTGACTGAAGAGCTTGAAATGTCGATCTGGATTTCAGGATGCTCGCTATGGAAATCGTGGATCATCGGCAGCACGATCTGTTGCAGCAGCGATGGCGGAACATGAAGCCGAATCGGGCGATTGCCGACGGCATTGTCGCAGATGTCATTCATCACCTGCTCGATCCGGTTGAACGCCTTGGTCACCTCGGGCAGCAGCGCCGCCCCGGCCGGGGTCAACGCGAGCCGTGGACCGCTGCGGTCAAACAGTTTGTGCCGGAGCAATTCTTCAAGGCTGATGACGTGTCGACTGACGGCGCTTTGCGCGACATTGAGCGCCTGCGCACCGGCCGTGAAGCTGAGATTCTGTCCCACGGCATCGAATGCGCGCAACGCGTTTAGCGGAAGCCAACGGCGGTTGACGGGGCGGTTGACGGGGCGATTGCTGGTGATGACGAACTCCTGCCCCCGGGGGGTTGTTCAAGTAGGCGCGGGGTTGCTTATTGCCCGTTCGGTTTTTGACATGCAATCATGCTCAAATGCGATTTGGTGACCCATGCTGGCTGTGTCAGCTAGCGGAAGCGAGGACGGGAGAGACTGGACGTGGATCTGAACCACATTGCGGGGTTGCTGCAACAGCGTAGGGCTGGTCACGCGCTGCCTCAAGGGCTTTACACCGAGGCGGCGGTGTTCAGCTTTGATATGGCTGCAATCTATGGCGAATCCTGGCTGCTCGCGGGCTTTGAAGCCGAAGTGCGCACCGCGGGCAGCTACCTCTCGATGATGGTTGGCCAGTGGCCAGTGCTGATCGTGCGCGGCCGCGATGGCGAACTGCGGGCATTTCACAACAGCTGCCGACACCGCGGTTCGTTGCTCTGCGCCGAAGGATCGGGGACCACGCCGCGGCTGATCTGTCCATATCATCGCTGGACGTACGACCTCACCGGCAAGCTGCTGGCGGCGGGGCGGATGCCCGACGATTTCGTCAAGGGCGACCATGGCCTGCTGCCGGTGCGTATTGAAACTGTGGCCGGGGCGGTATTTATTTGCCTGGCGGAAACACCGCCCGATTTTGAAACGCTGCGCGCCAAATTGACCCCGCTGCTGGCCCCGCACAATCTTGACCGGGCCAAGCTGGCGCATCAATCGACGCTAGTCGAACATGCCAACTGGAAGCTGGTGATGGAAAACGCGCGCGAGTGCTACCATTGCGCCACGGGTCACCCCGAACTTTCGCTCAGTTTTCCGGTCAACACCTCGGCCTATTTCGATCGCGGCAAAGAGCATACTGCGGCCTTCGATGCGCGGATGGCCAAACATGGATTGCCCACTGCCGCCGTTGAAGAGGATTGGTGGCAGGCCTCGCGCTTCCCGCTTAACGACGGCCATGTCGCGATGACAATGGACGGCAAGTTCGACGTCAAGAAGTTGATGGTCGACATCGCCGACGGCGATATCGGCTCGATGCGCTGGGCGCTTGAACCGCACAATTTCTGCCACTCGACCAGCGAATATACCTTCATGTTCAGCGCGATGCCGGTCGGTCCGACCGAGACGCATGTCTATTCCAAATGGTTGGTGCACGAGGATGCGGTGGAGGGCACCGACTATCATGTCGACGAACTGATCGAGCTGTGGACGAAGACCAACCAGCAAGACAAGGCGCTGGCGGAAAACAACCAAGCCGGGGTGAATTCGCCGGGCTATGTCGCCGGGCCTTATTCGCCCGATGCCGAGCCACTGACCCTTGGGTTTGTCGACTGGTACTGCAAAAAGGCGCAGAGCTACCTTGATCGTCACTTGAATGGTTGACCCCGCAATGCCCTTCCGTCCAGAAACTGAGGCCGTCCGCGCCGGTTACGATCCGCGCAACGGGGCCAATGCGGCCAAGCCGCCGATCTACATGACCTCGACCTTTGCCTACGCCTCGGCCCAGCAGGCCAAGGACATCCATGAGGCTTATTTCGACGGCAGCGGCCCCGAAGTGGGCGGCGCGGGGCACATTTACGCGCGGCTGGGCCATCCCAATCTGGATATGGTTGAAACCCGGCTGGCAGCCTTGGACGGGGCCGAAGCGGCGGCCGTGTTCAACAGCGGCATGGCCACCAATACCGCGATTGCCTTGGCGCATGTCCGCCCGGGCGACAGTGTGGTCCACAGCCGGCCGATCTATGGCGGCACCGATGGGCTCTACAACAACCTGATGCCCCAGCTTGGGGTGCACAGCTTCGATTTCACCGATGGCTGCGACGAGGCGAATATCATGGCGGCGGTCACCGCTGCACGCGCGGCTGGGCCGCTCAGGCTGATCGTGATCGAAACGCCCGCCAATCCCACTGCTGCACTGGTCGATATTGCCATGGTGGTGCGGATCGCAGCAGCAATTGAACCGCGCCCACTGGTGGTGGTCGATAACACGCTGCTGGGTCCGCTGATGCAGCGCCCGATTGGCATGGGGGTTGACCTGTGCATGACCTCGCTGACCAAATACTGCGGCGGACATAGCGATCTGCTGGCGGGCGGGGTATCGGGGCGCAAGGGGCTGATCGACCAGCTGCGCCTGCTGCGCACCACGCTGGGCAGCCACCTTGACCCCTATACCTGCTGGTTGCTGCTGCGTTCGATGGAATCGGTTCATGTCCGGGTTGAGCGGGCGATGGACAATGCCCGGACTATCGCGGAATTTCTGCGCGATCATCCCAAGGTGGCCAGCGTGACCTATCTGGGCTTCGTCGCCGCCGGTACGCCCCAGCGCGCGGTCTATGACCGGCAATGCAAAGCGGCCGGATCGACGTTTTCATTCCGGGTCAAAGGCGGCGAGGCCGAAGCCTTTCGGTTGCTCGACCGGCTTGGCCTGCTGCGCTTTGCGGTAAGCTTGGGCGGCTCGGAAACGTTGATTACCCATCCGGCCACCACCACGCATTATGCTGTACCCAAGGCTCAGCGCGATGTCGTCGGGATCGATGAGGCCACGCTGCGGCTGTCAGTCGGGATCGAGCACATTGACGACTTGCTCGACGACCTGCGCCAAGCGCTGGAGGCCGTGTGATGACATTCGACAAATACGCCATCAATGGCAAGATCCTGCCCCCGGTCGAACGCTTCGACGTGATTGTCGTCGGGGCGGGCAGCGCCGGTACCGAGGCCGCGATCGCGGCGGCGCAGGCGGGCAAGAGCGTGCTGCTGGTGGATGAGAACCCCGTCTCCGGCGCGGCAATGGGCAACGACACACCACTGTTCTTCGGCGGGCGGATGACCGCCGCCACGCAGAACAGTGCGCGCATGCTCGAACAGGTGTTCGCCAGCAACCCCGCGCTTGAAGCCGCGTTTGAAGCCGGCGTCGACGTTCGGCTCGGAACGGCGGCCTGGGGGCTCTATCGCAACGGCCCGGCGATCGACACGCTGCCCGAAGCGATGCTGGGGCTGGTCGATCACGAGCGCAGCTGGATGGCCGGTTTTGGCCAACTCGTGCTGGCCACGGGCGCGCGCGATCTGGTGTTGGGGTTTGCCGGGTGGGACCAGCCCGGCGTGATGGGCGCACAGGCCTTTCAGGCGCTGCTGACCCGCTATGATGCGCTGGCCAGCCGCCGCGTGCTGATCCTGGGTTCAGGTGCACTGGCGCTCGAATCCGCACTGCGCGCGCAGCAGCGCGGGATCGAAGTCGCCGGACTGGTCGAGGTTCTGGACACGGTTCAGGGACCAGCGGAGCTGATCGCGCAAGTGCGCGCAGCGGGCATCGCAATTCATACCGGCCATGCGCTGTCCGCCACGCGGCGCGGGATCGACGGGGTTGAAGGGGCAACCTTGGTTTCACGTGCTGATGGGGCGCAGGTCGCGCTGGATTGTGACACGATCTGCCTGGCGATCGGCCATGTCCCGGCGATCGAATTGCTCGCGGCGAGCGGCGCGCAGCCCGATGACACGATTGCGCTGGTGGGGGACTGCGCCGGGCCAGCACCCGACATGGCCTATATGCAGGCCTGGGCGCGGGCGCTGGGCCAGCACGCGCCCGGCGACACGATTGTCTGCCAATGCGAGGAGGTGACCCGCGCCGATCTATTGGGCGTGCAACCACCGCGCTATCTTGCGCGGCCGGCGCCGATGGCGGCGCGTTCGCTGGCAACGCTGGCGGCCGATGGCCCGGCGCACCCCGATCAGATCAAGCGCCTGACCCGCGCCGGGATGGGCACCTGCCAGGGGCGGCGCTGCCGCGAACAGGTTGCCTGTCTGCTCGCCGATGCCACGAATACGCCGGTCGCCCAGGTGCCCACCGCCAGTTACCGCGCGCCGGTCCGCCCGGTCCCGCTGGAGCTGCTGGCCGATTGGGACGAGGGCCAGGCGATGATCGCGGGCTGGGATGTCTGGTTCGGCATTCCCACCCAGTGGACCCCCTATGCCATCGTCGGCACACCCGAAGAGGCTGCGCACGTTTCAATCGTCGGGGGCTACTCGCATGTCTGAACTCTGTCCGAAGTCAGCCTCGGTGGTTGTCATCGGCGGCGGCGTGACCGGGCTGAGCGCGGCCTGGTGGCTCGCGCGCGATGGCATCGACGTGGTCGTGATCGACAAGGGCATTGTCGGTTGGGAGGCTTCGGGGCGCAACGGCGGCGGCTGTTCGCACTACCAAAGTCCGCTGTTCGCCGAGGAGCAGCGGCTGTGGCCGATCATGGATGAGCTGCTGGGCTATCCCACCGAACACCGGCCCGAACGCATCATTATCCAGCGCGAGCAGCACGCGCTCGATCACTATCGTCACGTCGGCGCAATGTGCCGCTCGATGGGCTATCAGGTTGACGACCTCGATAGCCAGCAGGCGCAGGAACTGGTGCCGCTTACCGATGAAACGTGCCTGGGCGGGATCCACCTGCGGTTTGGCGGTCATGCCAATCCGCAGCGCACGGTGCAGGCTTTTGCCTGGGCGCTACAGGATCTGGGCGGGCGGATCATGCAGCATAACCCGGTGCTGTCGATCGAGGTCAAGGGCGGCAAGGCGGCCGCTGTTATCACCGCTAAAGGCCGGATCGAATGCGACGCGCTGGTGGTTGCCGCCGGGCCGCAATCGGGGATGTTGCTCGAACCGCTGGGCGTAAACGTCCCGGTCACCTCGGCGCGCGCCGAAATGATCGTGACCGAGCCGGCGCCGATGATGAAAATTGGCGGAGTCGATGGCAACGGACTTTATGGCCGCCAGACGCTGCGCGGCAATCTGGCGTTCGGTGGCGGCCCGCACGAATGGATTGCAATGGCGCCGGATGGACCAGCGGCCCGGCCCGGTTCGCCGTTGATCCGCAATCTGGCGCGGCGGGTGGCGGAAATGTTTCCGAAGGCAGCGCACCTCAACGTCATCCGCTCGTGGGCCGGGGTGATCGAGAACACCCCCGATGGCCGCCCAATCCTCGATCGCCTGACCGCTCCGGACAATATCACCGTCGCGTCGATGTCCGGGGTCGGCTTTGGCCTGTCGCCCGCGTCGGGCCACGCGGTGCGCGATCTGGTGATCGACGGAGTGTGTTCGTTCACCGACATCGCCAAGCTGGGGCTGGCCCGGTTCGCCGATCTGCCGGCTGACTGGCGCGAGCAGCGCGGCTGGGCGGCATGAGCCATTATTCGGCGCTGGCGCTGCTGCGCGGTGCGCTGACCGGGCAGCGCCACTGGGACCGGGCCTGGCGCGATCCCGAACCCAAAGCTTCCTACGATGTGATCGTAATCGGCGGCGGTGGGCACGGTCTGGCGACGGCTTATTACCTCGCCAAGGTGCACGGGCTGCGCAATGTCGCAGTGCTGGAAAAGAGCTGGATCGGCGGCGGCAACACCGGGCGCAACACGACGATCGTGCGCTCGAACTATCGCCAGCCAGAGCTGCACAATTTCTTCGAATTCGGGCTGAAAATGTGGGAATCGCTCAGCAACGAGCTTAACTACAATGTCATGTTCTCGCCGCGCGGCGCGCTGCTGCTGGGCCATTCGGACGCCGACATGGTGCGCCTGGCGCAGCTGGGCGATGCCCACCGCCACGACGGGATCGATGCCGATCTGCTAAGCCGCGATCAGGTTGCGAAGTTTGAACCTTCGCTCGATCTGTCGCGATCAGCGCGGTTCCCGATCTGCGGCGCCTTGCTCCAGCGGCGCGGCGGCACGGCGCGGCACGATGCGGTCGCTTGGGGCTATGCCCGCGCGGCCGATGCGCTGGGGGTCGATATTATCCAGAACTGCGAAGTGACCGGCTTCCAGATGACCGGCGAGACCATCACCGGGGTCGAGACCAGCCGCGGCAAGATTGGCGCTGGCCGGGTCGGCATTTGTGTGGCGGGCAACAGCGGCCATGTTGCCGGGCTGGCTGGGATCAAGCTCCCGCTCGAGGCGCAGACCTTGCAGGCATTTGTATCCGAACCGGTCAAGCCGATGATCGGCACGGTGATCATGTCGAGCACGCTGCACTGCTATATCAGCCAATCGGACAAAGGCGGGATCGTGCTTGGCGGTGATCCTGACCGGTTTCCCAGCTACGCCCAGCGCGGGCTGCCGCCGCAGATCGAAAAGGCGGCGGCCGAAGCGATTGCGCTGGTCCCGGCGCTGTCGCGGCTGCGCATGGTGCGCAGCTGGGCAGGGGTGACCGACATGAGCTTTGACGGCACGCCGATCATCTCGCCGCTGCCGCGCGCTGGCCTCTACCTCAACGGCGGATGGTGTTACGGCGGGTTCAAGGCCACCCCCGCGTCGGGCTGGATGTATGCCCATCTGCTCGCCACCGGGGCCAGCCATGCCCTGACCAGGCCGTTCGCGTTTGACCGCTTTGCGCGCGGTGCCACCATCGATGAAACGGGCTCTGGCCCGCAACCGACGAGCCGCTGATGCTGTTAATTTCCTGCCCCCATTGCGGCCCGCGCGCGCAAACCGAGTTCACTTATGAGCGCACGCTCGATGCCATCGTCCCGCTCGAAGCGGCGCCAGAGCTGGCCATGCAGTTGCTGTTCGAGCGCACCAATCCGCGCGGGATCGATGACGAATTGTGGCGCCACAGCCATGGATGCCGCCAGTTCATGACGCTGAAGCGGCACCGGGTCTCGCACGCGATTATCGCGGTTACGCCGTGGGGCAAGGCGTGAGCGGCCCGGGCCGGATTGCAGGCGGCGCTGCGCCGACCCTGCGCTTCAGCTTTGACGGCGCGGTTTATCACGCCCGCCCGGGCGACACGCTGGCGGCGGCCTTGCTGGCCAACGGGGTCAGCCTGATCGCGCGCAGCTTTAAGTATCACCGCCCGCGCGGGATCATGGCCGCCGGGGTTGAAGAACCCAACGCGCTGGTTACCGTTGGCAACGGATCGCTGACCACTCCCAACACCCGTGCGACCGATGTGTTCGTTTATGATGGGCTGGTGGCAAAGAGCCAGAACCGCTGGCCCAGCCTGCGCTTTGATCTGGGCACCGTGCTGGGCCTCGGCGCGCCGATATTTGCCTCGGGTTTTTATTACAAAACCTTCTTCGGTCCGCCGCGGCTGTGGATGTTTTACGAGAAATTCATCCGCCGCGCCGCCGGGCTGGGCAAAGCGCCAACGCTCGCCGATACCGACCGCTACCAGCACCGCGGCGCGTTTTGCGATTGTCTGATTGTCGGCAGCGGTCCGGCCGGGCTGGCCGCCGCACAAGCCGCCGCGGCGGCGGGCGAGACGGTGCTGCTGGTTGAACAGGACGCCGTGCTTGGCGGTAGCTTGCTGCGCGATTCCGGCGGCGACATGGGCTCGATCGAAGCGGCCAAACTGGCGGTCGAGGCGGCGGGGGGCCGCGTGCTCAGGCGGACCACGGCATCGGGCGTGTGGGACCACGGGCTGGTCACGTGTGTCGAGCTTCTGGCCGAGCCGGGGCAATCGCACAATCTGGCGCAACGCTTGTGGCACGTCAGGGCCAAGCGGATCGTGCTGGCCACCGGGGCGATTGAGCGGCCGCTGACCTTCGCGCACAATGATCGCCCCGGGGTGATGCTCAGCCAGGCGGTGCGCAGCTATGTCCGGCGCTACGGCGTGCTCCCCGGGCAGCGCACCGTGATCGTGACCAACAATGACGATGCCTATGCCACCGCGCAGGCCCTGAGCGATGCTGGCGGGCAGGTCGCGGCGATCTTCGATCTGCGGTCTGCACCGACCGGTGCGGTGGTGACCGCTGCCCGCCAGCGCTTCACCGTGCTGACCGGCGCGCAGGATATCATGGCCGTGGGCGGCCGGCATGGGGTGACCGCGATTGCCGCGCACAGCGGCGGCCAGCAGCACCGCTTCGCTGCTGATCTGGTGGCCATGTCGGGCGGGTTTACCCCGGTGGTCCATCTCCACAGCCAGGGCGCGGGCAAGCTTGAATGGCGCGATGATATCCAGGCGTTTGTGCCGGGCTTGACCCCGCAGAACATGATCAGCGTCGGCGCAGCGGCCGGCGAAGTTTTTCCGGCCAGCGAGGGGGCGGCGGCGCTGACAAAGCCGAAGCTGAGCTTCATCGATTTCCAGAATGACGTAACCGCTGCCGACATCGATCTGGCCTGGCAAGAAGGCTATCGCTCGGTCGAGCATCTCAAGCGCTATACCACGCTGGGCATGGCGACCGATCAGGGCAAAACCAGCAACATGGCGGCCTTGGGGCGATTGGCGGGCGCGGCGGGCGTCTCGGTTCCCCAAGCTGGACTCACCACTTTTCGCCCGCCGTATGTGCCGCTGACGCTGGGCGTGCTGGCTGGGCCTGATGGCAGCGGACATGCTGCGCCAACCCGGCGGCTGGCGCTGTTCGAGCGGCATCAGCGGCTTGATCCGATCTGGCAGCCGCTCGGCTATTGGCACCGCCCGCGCGCTTATCCGGTCGGTGGCGAGACTTTGGCGCAGGCCGCACTGCGCGAGGCGCGCGCAGTGCGCAGCGCGGTGGGCATTGTCGATGTCTCCACGCTGGCCAAATTTGCGGTGACCGGCCCGGATGCCGCCGCGTTCCTCGAAGTGGTCTGCGCGACCAATGTCACCAAGCTGGCGATCGGGCGTGGGCGCTACACCTTCATGCTGCGCGAGGATGGCATGGTGATGGATGACGGCACCGTCTGGCGGCTTGAAGACCATCGCTATCTGCTGACCAGTTCGACCGGCGGCGCAGACCGGATGGAAGCGCACCTGGCTTACGCACATCACGTGCTGGCACCTGCCATGCGGTTGTCGATTGTCTGCCAGCAAGAGCATTACGCCGGGATCGCGCTGGCCGGGCCGCAAGCGCGCGAAGTCCTCGCGCAGCTGACCGGGGCTGAACCGCCGGCGCATATGGGGGTTGCGGAGGGCGTTGTTGCCGGAGTTCCGGTGTTGATTCTGGCAGCGAGCTACAGCGGCGAACGGGCCTTTGAAATCTACGCCGAGGGTCATTCGGCGGGGCCAGTGTGGGATTCGCTTGAGGCCGAGGCGCGCGCGCGCGGCGGCTGTCCCTACGGGCTCGAAGCGCTCGAGTTTCTGCGGATCGAAAAGGGCCATGTGGTGATCGGCGGCGAAGCCGACGGACGCACCACTGCGCATGATCTGCGGCTGGAAAAGATGCAGCGCAAGGCTGGCGGTTTTATCGGGGCGTCGGCGCTTGAACGGCCCGCGTTGAATGCGGCGGAGCGCAAGCAGCTGGTGGGCCTGGAGTCGCTGGGCGGCGATATTCCCGAAGGCGCGATGCTGCTCACCGCTTCGGGCACAGTGGCCGAAGGGCACGTTACTGCCGCCGCCATGCGGGTGGTCGAGGGCGGCGCGATAGCGCTGGCGCTGCTGGCGGGCGGACGCGAACGCAGCGGCGAAGTATTGCGCGCTTCTTCGCCGACGCGCGGCCAGGTGGTGCAGGTCCGGGTAATCGAACCGCATTTCTACGACCCCGCGGGAGCACGCTACCGTGACTGAGCCGCAAGTAAAAATCAGCTTTGCACCGGCCGGTGCGATCATCGTGCTTGACCGGTGGGATGATCAGCAACCCGATCTGCAGAACGTCACCGCCTTGCAGGTCGAACCGCGCCGGTGGTGGCTGATCGATCCAGGCGGTCAGCTTGCGGCCATTGAGCAGATGCTGGGTGACAAAGGCGCGTTGACCGCGATCGGCGGCGGACTGCTGCGGGCTACTTTGATCGGGCCGCAGTGGCGCTCGCAGCTGATGATCAGCGGTCTGTTCGACGCTGAAAATCTGTCGTTCAAACCCGGCGATTGTGCGGCAACGCTGATCCATCACACCCAGGTCTTGATTCACGCGATCAGCGCGCGTGAGGCGCACGTTTATTTTGCCGCCAGTATTGCGGCCGACATGAGGCATCTCTGGCAGGGTTGAGCCGCGATGCCGCTGCGCGCCGATGGCCGCCTGCGCCGACAACCCGGCATGGCCGCGCCGCGCACTGACACCATGGTGCGAAGCGCTATGGCCGATCGTGTCGTGATTGGTTTACACAATTCACAACAGGCAAAATATCTGGGCGAATCATGACCACGACTGAAACGACTTTTACATCGCACAATCCGGCCACCGGTGAGCTGCTGGCGACACTGACGATTGACGGTGCGACCCAGATCGAGCGGGCGGTTGAACGCGCGGCGGCGGGCCAGCAGATATGGGCCGCAATGACCGGCACCCAGCGCGGGCGGATCATGCGGCGCGCGGTTGATCTGCTGCGCGCGCGCAACGATGAGCTGGCCGAGTTGGAAACCCGCGATACCGGAAAGCCCATTCAGGAAACCGCCGTCGTCGATGTCGCGTCGGGCGCGGATTGCATCGAATATTTTGCCGGCGTCGCGCCGACACTGGCGGGCGAACATATCGATCTGGGCCCATCGGCCTTTGGCTATACGCGGCGCGAACCGTTGGGGGTGGTCGCGGGCATCGGGGCCTGGAATTATCCGTTGCAGATTGCCTGTTGGAAATCGGCGCCGGCGCTGGCCTGCGGCAATGCGATGATTTTCAAACCGGCTGACCTGACCCCGCTAAGCGCACTCAAGCTTGAAGAAATCTACCGCGAGGCGGGCTTGCCGGACGGGGTTTTTCAGGTCGTCCAGGGCAAAGGGGCCACTGGCAGTCTGCTCAGCCGCCATCCCGGCATCGCCAAAGTCTCGCTGACCGGCGCGGTCGAGACTGGCAAGAAAGTCATGGCCGATGCCGCCGCCAGCCTGAAATATGTCACGCTCGAACTTGGCGGAAAATCGCCGCTGATCGTGTTCGAAGATGCCAATCTCGACAATGCGGTCGGCGGCGCGTTGCTTGCCAATTTCTATTCTGCGGGTGAGGTTTGCTCGAATGGGACGCGGGTCTTTGTCCATGCCTCGATCCGCGATGCGTTCTTGAAACGTCTGATACAGCGGACCCGCAAAATGGTGATCGGCGATCCGCTTGATCCGGCCACCCAGGTCGGGACGCTGATCTCGCCCGAGCACATGGCCAAGGTGCTGGGCTATGTCGCGCGCGGGCTGGCCGAGGGCGCGACCCTGCTGTGCGGCGGGCAGCGCGTGACCGATGGGGTTCTGGCCAACGGTAATTTTGTCTCGCCGGCGATCTTCACCGATTGCACCGACGACATGGTGATCGTGCGTGAGGAGATTTTCGGGCCAGTCATGACCGTGCTGACGTTCGACACCGAAGCCGAAGTTGTGGCGCGGGCCAATGCTACCAAGTTTGGCCTGTCGGCGGGGGTGTTCACCAACGATCTGACCCGCGCACACCGGGTTGTTGCCGCCTTGCAGGCCGGCACGTGCTGGATCAACACCTATAATATCACGCCAATTGAACTGCCGTTTGGCGGCAACAAGCAATCGGGCATTGGCCGCGAGAATGGCCGCGCGGCAATAGAGCATTTCACCCAGCTCAAGAGCGTTTATGTCGCGCTGGGGGATGTCGATGCCCCTTACTGAGTTTGACTTCATCGTCGTCGGCGCCGGCTCGGCGGGTTGCGTGCTGGCAGACCGGCTGAGCGCCGATGGGCGCAACACGGTGCTAGTGCTTGAATACGGCGGATCGGACCGGTCAATCTTTATCCAGATGCCCAGCGCGCTGGCGATCCCGATGAATACGCAAAAGTACAATTGGCATTATGAAAGCGAGCCCGAACCCGCGCTGGGTGGGCGGCGGCTGCATACCCCGCGCGGCAAGGTGCTGGGCGGATCATCCTCGATCAACGGCTTGGTCTATATCCGCGGCAATCCGCTCGATTTCGAACACTGGCAGGATCAAGGCGCGCATGGTTGGGGTTACGGCGATGTGTTGCCTTACTTCCGCAAAGCCGAATCCCGCACAGAAGGCGGCGATGCCTATCGCGGTTCGGACGGGCCGCTTCACACCCGTTATGGCAGCCTCAAGAATCCGCTGCACCAAGCCTGGTTCGATGCTGCGCGGCAGGCTGGTTATCCGCTGACCCCGGACGTCAATGGCGCGCAGCAGGAAGGCTTTGGGCGGATGGACATGACCGTCAAGGACGGGGTCCGGTGGAGCGCCGCCAACGCTTACCTGCGTCCGGCGATGAAACGGCAGAATGTGCGCGTGATCACCCATGCGCTCGCCACCCGGATCGTGTTCGAAGGCAGGCGCGCGGTCGGGGTGGAATACGAGCGCGGCGGCACGCGCCATTTGGCGCGGGCGGGGCGGGAGGTTATCCTGGCGGGCGGGCCGATCAATTCACCGCAATTGCTGAAGCTCTCGGGGGTTGGTCCGGCCGAAGAACTGCAGGCGCACGGCATCCCCGTGATCGCGGACCGTCCGGGGGTTGGCGCCAACTTGCAGGATCATCTCGAATTCTACTTCCAGATGGCCTGCACGCAGCCGATCTCGCTCTATTCGTCGATGAACCTGCTGGCCAAGGCGTTGATCGGCGCGCGCTGGTTGCTGCGGCGCGATGGGCTGGGCGCGACCAACCATTTCGAGAGCTGCGGCTTTATCCGCAGCCGCGCAGGCATCCGCTATCCCGATATCCAGTATCATTTCCTGCCACTGGCGGTTGCCTATGACGGATCGACGATGGCCAGCGAGCACGGCTTTCAGGCTCACGTTGGTCCGATGCGATCGAACAGCCGCGGCAGCGTCACACTCCGCTCTCCCGATCCGTATGCCAAACCGGTGATCCGCTTCAACTACCTCAGCCACGCCGATGACTGGGCAGAAATGCGCGCCTGTGTGCGCCTGACCCGCGAAATTTTTCAGCAGGCCGCATTTGCACCGTTCCGCGGCCGCGAACTCCAGCCGGGCGCCGGGGTGGTCAGCGACGAAGCCATCGATGCCTTTGTCGCGGCCAAGGTGGAGAGCGCCTATCACCCCTGCGGCACCTGCAAGATCGGGCAGGACAAGGATCCCGCAGCGGTGGTGGACAGCGCGCTCAGTGTGATCGGGGTTGAGGGCCTGCGGGTGGTGGATTCGTCGGTGATGCCAACGATCACGACCGGCAATCTCAACGCGCCAACAATCATGATCGGCGAGAAGGGGGCGGATCATATCCTTGGCAAGCCGCTGCTGGCCCGGGTCAATACCCCCTATTATGTCACGCAAAACTGGGAATCCGCACAACGATGAGCAAGCTGATCCAGGAGACGGCACGCAGCATTGACGTGATCCACGAAACCGAGGTGCTGGTGGTCGGTTCGGGTCCGGGCGGATTGGCCGCCGCACTGGCCGCCGCGCGGGCCGGAGCGCAAACGACCTTGCTTGAACGCTACGGCTGTTTCGGCGGCAACATTACCCAGGTCGGGGTCGAAGGCTTTGCCTGGTACCGCCACCCGGCGACGATCGACAGCGAGGGCATCGGCCGCGAATTCGAGGACCGGGCGAAAGCGATGGGGGCGGCGATCCCCGAGCCGCAATCGATCAGCCACGCACTCGATGCCGAGGCATTCAAATATGTCGCCGATGTGCTGGTCGAGGAAGCGGGCGTGCATCCGATGCTCCACCGGATGTTCGTGGCACCGATTGTCGAACACGGCGTGATCAAGGGGGTGATCGTCGAAAGCAAGGCCGGGCGCGAGGCGATCCTGGCCAGCCGCGTCATCGATGCGACGGGTGATGCAGACATTGCCGCGCGCTGCGGCGCGCCAACCTTCATGAACCCCCGGCACGAAATGATGTCGGCCTCGGTGATGTTCTCGATGTGCGGGGTCAACAAGGCCCGGTTCATCGAGCAAGTGAAAGCCGATCCGCAGACCTACAAGGACTGGGCCGGCAATGGCGAATGGGACATCACCACCGACGGCAAAGAGGATGACATGTTCTCGCCGTTCTTGCGCAAGCCGTTCAAGCAGGCGCATGCGGCCGGGATTTTGCCAGACAATCTGGCGACCATCGCCGGTACGTGGGGCACGGTTTCGGATCAGGGTGATCTGACCTATCTCAACATGGTGCACCTTTATCTGGACGGCACCAATCCCGATGATCTGACGCTGGGCGAAATCGGTGGGCGCAAACAGGCGATGCTGGCGGTCGAAGCACTCAAACGCTTCATGCCTGGGTGTGAGCAGGCCAAGCTGCGCAATTTCGGGATGACGCTGGGTATTCGCGACACCCGCAAGATCGATGCGTATTACAACCTGGTCGATGCCGACGTGCGCGGGCAGGGGCGGTTCGCCGATTCGATCGGCATTTTCCCCGAATTCATCGATGGCTACGGGTTGCTGATTTTGCCGACCACCGGCCGTTATTTCCAGGTGCCGTACCGGGCGTTGCTGCCACGAGGGATCGGCAATCTGATCGTCGCCGGGCGAACAATCGGCGGTGACAAGGTGAGCCATGCCGCAGTGCGCAACATGATGTGCTGCGCGGTGGCGGGGCAGGGCGCGGGGGTTGCGGCAGCCGTGTCGCTCAAAACCGGCACGGACTTTGTCGGGGTCGATATCGGCCAGTTGCAGGCCGAATTGCGCCGGCAGGGCGCGCGGCTGCACTGATAAGGGCGGGCGCGGCGATTGCGCCGATTGCTGACCTGCCGCGCGATCAACGCGGCGTCTTGCTGTGCTGACGGCGATTGGCGATCAATATGAGCTGTCGCAGGCAGCTGGATCGAAGCACGAGGTACTGATCCTAGGTTCCACGGCGCTTTCGCCAAGCTGCGGATTGGGCTGTTACA
This sequence comes from Novosphingobium sp., assembly GCA_031416535.1. Classification (GTDB taxonomy): domain Bacteria; phylum Pseudomonadota; class Alphaproteobacteria; order Sphingomonadales; family Sphingomonadaceae; genus Novosphingobium. The sequence continues at coordinate 15,876 of JANOTT010000067.1, forward strand.
AGCCGCAGCAGGTCACCCTGGACAATCGCGATGTCAACCACGTGGAAACCCCAATCGGGATAAGCATCATCGCCGATGCTCGCCACGTCGGTGAGTTCGTGATCGAACGGCGTTTGCGGTTCACCATTTACGTGAACCGACAGGTAATTGGCGTGCGCACCCTTCACGCAGTTTCCCGATAGCCGCCCGGGCACCCGCGCGAACCGCGTAGTCAGCACCTTTCCGCCGAGCGCCCAGCTGGCCACAGGCTTGTCGCTCTGGCTTACGCCGCCGCGCCACCACGGGAACCCGAAGTAGCTGTCGAGCGGCGCTTCGCCGCCTTCCAGCCGGGCCGGGTTGGTGCAGGCAGCCTCAAACCCGGGCTTGGCTGAAACCCCGAACAACGCATTGGCGGGCGGCGGTGCGCTGTCGCGGTAACTCACCCAGGCGATCGCGCAGCCGGTCTGGCTGGCGGCGCGGCACAGCGGGATGGCCTTGAAGTCGCCGCCGATGTCCTTGCCCAGCGGGACCAGCAAGCTTGTCCCCGCCAGCATCGCCGAGAGCATCCGGCGCTGGACCGGTCTGCCATCGATTTCTTTGGCGATCAGTTGCTTGAGCAGGTTCGAACCCTGGCTGTGCCCGATCAGCACAAATGGGCGGCCATGGTTGTCATGGGCCAGATAGCTGCGCCAGGCCGCAACGAGATCGCGGTAAGCCAGAGCGGGATCGGCCTTCGCCTTCGCGCCGTTCAGATTGGCGCGCAGCGTGGTCAGGGTTACTTGCCGATGGATCGGCACAAAGGTCCGGCAAACGCTCGAAAAGCGGGCGAACTGCGCAGCGACCTGGCCCCATTCTTCCTGGTTGGCGAACATGTCGCTGTTCAGCGACACGTCCAGCGAAGTGGTGGGATAGACGTAAAAGCAATCGACTGCCGGTTCCACCGCCGGGATAAAGGGCTCAATCGTCACCCGCCCATCGGAATCAACGCGCGATGTCGCCTGATCGACGGTGCAGGCATCGCGCCGACCCGGTCGGCACAACCAGTTCTGTTCGAGCCGATAATCGTTGGCGGCGGCAAGTTGCGGCAAGGCGGCAGCGAGCAGTAGCGCAGCGAGCATGGTGGGTACTCCTTTTGCGCAAGTCTGCCTATCCGGCGCCCGATCGGCAATCCCCACGGTCCAAACGGGACGGAAATCTGCAAAATCGGCGGCCATAATAATTAGATGGCCGCATTACCTCTTGTTATGCATGCGTCCAAATATGGGGCGCGGGGCTGGCCGCAAAAACTTACGTTAAAATTTATTATTGATCGTGCAAAAATTCTTAATTGCCGCTGTACGCAGGTGGGGACAGTCCCTCGCACTGGGCAAGGGTGGGGACAGCTCATCGATATGCTGGTCAAGCCCCGTAAAGGGGCGGTTAGGGGAGTTTAAATGAGGACTTTTTGGAACGCATCAACCGCCTCGGTCGCGATTGCGATGTCAGTCGGATTTGCTTCGCCTGCCTACGCGCAGTCGGCACCGGCTGCTGACGATACGTCTGGCACCGCGATTAACGACATTGTCGTCACCGCGACCCGGCGCGAGGAACTTCTGAACAGCATCCCGATTGCCGTGCAGGCGCTCAGCGGTGATACACTTCAGGACCTGAACATCACCAACTTCGACAAGCTGATCGAATTCCTTCCCAACGTGCAGGCCGCCTCGCAAGGACCGGGCACGTCGGCAATCTATATTCGCGGGCTTTCGACCGACACGCCGGGTCTCCAGATCGTCGGCACAGCAGGCGCTGCCCCGAACGTCGCGTTGTATCTCAATGATGCACCTGCCGCCACGCCGGGCCGCAACCTTGATGTGTATGCCGCCGATCTCCAGCGCGTCGAAGTTCTCGCCGGACCGCAAGGCACCCTGTTTGGCGCCAGTTCGATGGGCGGCGCAGTGCGCTACATCACAAACAAGCCCGATCTGAACGCGTTCCATGCCGGATTTACTGGCACTTACGCGATGACCAAGGGCGGCGATGACAGTGTCGCCGGTCAGGCTTTCATCAACATCCCGGTCATCGAGGATAGGTTCGCAGTGCGCCTGGTCGTTTATAACGATCAGCAGGGCGGCTATATCGACAACGTTGCCGGCACCTATCAGATGCCGTTCAACGGGCATGTCGGCGAAGCTGGCAGATTGCCTGAAGGCAACCCGCTGCTCGTTCGGCGTGCGCTGGAATCGTGCACCGGTGTCGTCAACTGCACCGGCAGCACATACCGTGCGCCCATCCGCCAGAAGATCAACAATGACCGGTTCGTTGAGGATAATTTCAACGATGCCAGCTATATCGGCGGCCGCCTTGCTGCGACCTTCAAGCTCAGCGACGATTGGGCGATTGACGTCATGCACCTGCGGCAGCGGCTGAAGACCGATGGCGTATTCAACTACGAACCAGGCGTTGGCGACCTTAAGGTAACGCAGTTCAATCCCAACTCGCTGCGCGATGACGTCGATTTGACGACCCTGACGATCAAGGGCCGCCTCGGCTTTCTGGACCTCATCTATTCGGGCTCTTACCTGAACCGGAACTCGGTGCAGAAGGCCGACTATGCGTCGTATTCCAACATCGGTTTGTACCTGCCCTATTATGAATGCGATAAGGGTATTTACTACACGGCGGCGTATAACGGAAATATCGGCAATACTTGCTACACGCCAAGCAAATCCTATCAGGTTCGCAACAAGAACCAGCGGTATACGCAAGAATTACGCGTCTCGACACCTTCTACGGGTCGCATTCGCGCGACGGCAGGCGTCTTCTATGATGTCAACAAGCTTTATGATAACACCGACTGGTCTTATCTTCAGCAATCCGCTGGGTTCATTTACCAGCGTCGCGCCAATCCAGCCGTCAACGCCTATGACACCAATTTGAAGCCCATCGCCGTTGGCTTTTTCAATGACGTGCAGCGCCGGGATCGCCAGTTCGCGATTTTTGGTGAGGCTGCGTTCGATATCGTTCCCGAAAGGCTGATTCTCACCCTGGGCGCGCGCTACTACGATGAAGAGGCGTCGCAAAACGGTTCGTCCAACACCAGCTTTGGCTTTGGTTCGCGCGGGATTTACAACCCGGTAACGGGAACCTACTCGGCGGCGGCTACGCCCCCGCAATTTTACGGGATCAGCGCCAACCTCAACGTCGTGCTCAAGGACGTGTCGCCGGCGAAGTATTCTGGCCTGCTTAAAAAGGCCAATTTGACCTTCAAGCTAGGCGATCGCTCGCTGGTTTACGCCACCTATTCGGAAGGTTTCCGTCCGGGTGGTTTCAATCGCAAGCCGTGCAATGTCGGCAGCGCGACCTGTCCGACTGTGGCTGACTTCGCCAAGTTGGCGGTCTATGTCCCCGATGAAGTGAAAAACTACGAAATCGGAGCCAAGTTCTCGCTGCTTGACCGATCGTTGCAGATCAATCTGGCGGCATATCAGATCGATTGGTCAAATATCCAGATCACGCTGTTCGATCAGAACATATCGAACCAGACGTTCACAACCAACCTGGTCGATGCCCGGATCAAAGGCATCGAAGGCGACGTCACGTGGCGGGCAACACGCGAACTTACGTTCAATGCGGCCGGGTCTTACAATGATTCGTCGCTGACCGCATATCGCAAGAACACCGTGGTGCTGTTGCCGCTGGGCAGTCCGTTGTCCAACAGCCCCAAATTCCAGGCCAACATCCGGATGCGTTATGAAACGGAATTGGCTTCGGGTCTGAAACCTTACTTCCAGGCATCGTTCCGCCATGTCGGCAGCAGCATTTCGTCGATCATCGACAATGTCAGTATCCGCTATCCGACCTTCAACGCGACAGCTGGCTATGTGGCCAGTGTGCCGGTGACCTACAATGGTGTGACGATCAGGCCGGGCGATATCGTGACCCCGCTGCGGGCTTCGCAGCCGCAAGCTTCCTACAATACCTTCAGTGCCGCAATCGGTGTCAGCAGGGATGATTGGACGCTGGAGCTGTTCGCCGAAAACCTGACCGACGAACGCCCTGAATTGTACAAGAGCGGCAATGATGGCGAACTTCGCATCACCACCTCGCGTCCCCGGACGATTGGTATGCGCGTTTCCTTGAAGATGTAGACGTTCGGGTCGCCACGGCCCGATAGAGGGCAGTGCCGAGTGACTGCTGCCGCAAGGCGCAAGACCGGAAATAGCCGGAGGTGATCGGAAACGGTCCCCTCCGGTTCGTTTCAGCAGCATATGTTTGATCTCGCCGGACCACAGAATTCCTTACTTCGGTGAAGTTTTCGGCTATTGCTGTGCCTGATGACAAGGCTCTACCGATGACGCAAAGCGCGCCCCAACCGACCAGCAGCGAGCAATCGCTTGGTCGCGCGCGCAGTCTGCTGCAGAATGGTCAGCTCCCCGCAGCCGCGCAGCTGTGCGAAGACATTCTGCGGGCCGAACCCGAAGACCGCGATGCGCTTTACACATTGGCGGTTGTGCGCCGATTCCAGCGTGATATTGCCGGAGCTCTGGAGTTGGTCGACCGGTTGATTACCCAAGATCCGTCGAACGGTCTGGCCTATCAGGAGCGCGGCCATTGCCTGCGCGATCGGGGCGATACTGCCGGCTCGTTCGCGGCCTACCAGCGGGCGGTGACGCACAACGCCGCGCTACCGGCCAGCTGGAATATGCTGGCCGCGATCCATACCGCAGCAGGACGCACCGAACCGGCTGAATTTGCCGAGCGGCAGCGCGACTATCTGGCGGGCCTTCCGCCCGAACTTCAGACGGTCGCCAGCTTGATTCAGGAAGGGCGCTACCTCAAGGCCGAGAACATCTGCCGCAGCTTCCTTCAGGCCAACGGCCATCATGTCGAGGCGATGCGGATGCTGGCTGAGATAGGAATACGGTTCAGCTCGATGGATGAGGCCGAATTCCTGCTCGAATCCGCACTGGTGCTTGAACCTGATAATACTGGCGCGCATTTCGATTATGTCGAAGTTCTGCACAAGCGGCAAAAATTTGCGCAAGCGCTCGAACAGGCCAGCTTGCTGCGCGACAAGGATCCGGACAGTCCGCAGATCGAAATGCTCTATGCCAACGAGAATCTCGCGGTGGGCAACTTCGATGAGGCACTTAAAATCTATCGCCAATGCGCGGCGCAGATGCCCGATTATCCCAATATCCAGCTAACACTGGGTCACGCGCTGAAAACCGTTGGCCAGCAGCAGGAGGCAATCGCAGCCTATAGCAAGGCCTACCAGATACGCCCCGATTTCGGCGATGCCTATTGGAGCCTGGCCAACCTCAAGACCTATCAATTCGATGACACCCAGATTGCCGCGATGGGCAAGCTGGAAGCCGCTGCCACCACCCAACTGGTTGATCGCTATCACCTGTGTTTCGCGCTGGGCAAGGCGCTGGAAGACCGCAGCGAATACGCCGAAGCCTTTGCCTGTTACGAGCGTGGCAACCGCTTGAAGCGCGATGAGGTCGGTTACGATTGGCGCAAGATTTCAAAGGACATCAGCCTTCAGATCAAGCACTGTACCCCAGCGCTATTTGCCGGTCTGGAGGGATCAGGTAGTCCCGCACCCGATCCGATCTTCATCCTTGGTCTGCCGCGCGCCGGTTCGACCCTGATCGAACAAATCCTCGCCTCGCACAGCCAGGTCGAAGGGACGATGGAACTGCCCAACATCCTGGCGCTGGCGCACCGCTTGGACGGGCGGCGGCGGGTCGATGAAGAGGCGCGCTATCCGGGTAATCTGGGCGAGCTGACGCGGGAAGAGCTGACCGGCTTTGGCGAGGCTTACATCCGCGACACGGCGATCCACCGCAAACAGGGCACGCCCTTTTTCATCGACAAGATGCCCAACAATTTCCGGCATATCGGCCTCATTCATTTGATCCTGCCCAATGCCAGGATCATCGATGCCCGGCGCGGGGCGATGGGGTGCTGTTTCAGCGGGTTCAAGCAGCTGTTCGCCGAGGGCCAGGAGTTCACGTATGGGCTTGAGGAAATCGGACACTATTACAAGGACTACGTCGCGCTGATGGAGCACTGGGACGCGGTGCTGCCCGGCCAGGTCCTGAAGGTGCAATACGAAGACGTGGTCGCCGATGTGGAGGGGCAAGTGCGCCGTCTGCTTGACTATCTCGGGCTGCCGTTTGAGGAAGCCTGCATCAATTTTCACCAGACCGAACGCGCGGTTCGCACCGCAAGCTCGGAACAAGTGCGCCAGCCGATTTTCAAGAGTGGACTGGACCAGTGGGAACGTTTCGCCCCCTACCTTGATCCGCTGCGCGCCACGCTGGGGCCGGAACTGTCCAAAACATAAAAATAGGGAGCGATGATGGAAGCCGTAGCACCGACCAAGGTCGAGGAAACCTCCAGCATGCAACTGCGCTGGTATATCCTGATCGTTACCATGCTGGTCTACGCGATCAACATCGCCGATCGCTATGTCATGTCTACCGTGCTCGAACCGATCCGGTTGGAGCTGAAGCTGACCGATGGCGGGATCAATACGCTGACCGGGGTTTCGCTCGGGCTGTTCTATGTGACGATGGGCATTCCGCTGTCGTGGATTGCGGACCGCTACAACCGCAAGAACCTGCTTGCGGCGTCAATTACCGCCTGGTCGGCGATGACGGCATTTTGCGGCTTGTCACAAGGCTATTGGCAGCTGCTACTGGCGCGGATCGGTGTCGGCGTGGGCGAAGCCGGCGGCACGCCAGCCTGTAACGCGATCGTTGCCGATTATTTTCCGGCCAATCGTCGGCCGATGGCGATGACCATCTTCGCGCTGGGCGCGCCGATCGGAGCCTGGCTGGGCGCCGATTTGGCCGGGGCCGTTTCGCATGCCTATGGCTGGCGGGCGGCCTTTCTGGTGCTTGGTATCCCGGGGCTGATCTTGGCCGCAATTGTATACTTCACGGTCAAGGAGCCGGTGCGTGGCCGGCTCGACGCGGTCTCGGATAGTGCCGCCCCGACGCTGATGGAAACCTTCAAGTTTATCCGCACGCAAAAGGCGGCGTTCCACCTGATCATGGGCAGCGGGGTTTCGGCGCTGTGGGGGTGGGGATTGATGTGGTTTACGCCCACTTTCCTCCAGCGCATGTACAGTCTTAACGAAGGGCAGGCCGGCGGCATCGTGGGCCCGATCCATCTGGTGATGGGGATCAGTGCGTCGCTGTTTACCGCGTGGCTGCTCGCGCGTCCGTCATTCACCGATCCGCGCCGTATCGTCTACCTGCTCGGCGGGGTGACGGCGGTGGCGACCATCCCCTCGATCATCGCCTTTTGGACTCATTCGCAGTGGCTGGCGACCGTGATGCTGTGGACCTTTATCCCGGCGATCTACTTCTATATCGGGCCGGCCTTTGCGCTGGGGCAGAATCTCGCCCCACCACGGATGCGGGCGATGTTTACCGCGATCGCGCTGCTGGTTGCCAATGTCTTCAATCTGATCGTTGCACCGCAGGCCGTGGGTTGGATGAGTGACTTTTTTGCGGGTCCCGCCGGTGCCGATGCCGCGTCGCTCAGGCTGGCATTGCTCGTTCTGGCCCCAACCGGGTTCTGGGCCGCCTATCATTATTTTGCCGCTGCGAAATACATTGTCGCAGATCAAAAGCGCGCGGTGGGATATGTCTGAGGGATTCCTCAAGTCCTATATCGACGGGGTCTGGATTCTGCCCATGACGTCGATTGAGACATTCGAGGCCATCAACCCGGCGACCGAGGAAGTCGCCGCCCGAATTGCCATGTGCGGCCCGGACGATGTCGATCTGGCGGTGGCCGCGGCTCAGCGAGCATTCGCGAGCTATGGTTTTACCACGCTGGATCAGCGGATTGCACTGGTTGAACAGCTGATTGCAGTGTTTGAGCGGCGCTATGCCGAGATGGTCACCGCGATTTCGACCGAAATGGGCGCGCCGTACGATCTGTCGCACGATGCGCAGGCCGAATGCGGGCCGGGGCATCTGCGCGAGACGATCCTGGCGGCGCGCGCGCTGGAATGGGAGCGCCCGATCGGTTCGACCGGCAGCCTGGTTTATGAGCCGATCGGGGTGTGCGTGCTGATCACCCCGTGGAACTGGCCGATCAACCAGCTCGCCGCCAAGATTGGGCCGGCGCTGGTGGCGGGCTGTACGATGGTGCTCAAGCCCAGCGAAATTGCGTCGCTCTCGGCGCAACTGTTCGCCGAGTTCATCGCCGAAGCGGGGTTTCCGCCGGGCGTGTTCAACATGGTCCACGGCAGCGGGGCCGGGATCGGCGATGCGCTGACCAGCCATCCCGGCGTCGATATGGTATCCTTCACGGGATCGACCCGCGCCGGGATCCAGATTGCCAAATCCGCCGCCGATACGGTTAAACGAGTCTCGCAGGAGCTTGGCGGCAAATCCGCCAATATCGTATTCGACGATGCCGCGCTTGAGGCCGCAGTAACGCGCGGGGTGATCGATTGCTTCAGTAACTCGGGCCAGTCGTGCAACGCGCCAACGCGGATGCTGGTCGAGGCCCCGGCCTATGACCGGGCGGTGCAGTTCGCCAAAAGCGCCGCCGAAACGGTGACGCTGGGTGACCCGCTGGCCAAGGGTCCGCATCTTGGTCCGGTGGTCAGCAAGCTGCACTATGACAAAATCCAGCGGCTGATCCAGATCGGGATCGATGAAGGCGCGCTGCTGATTGCGGGCGGAACCGGCAAACCGGCGGGCTTTGAACGCGGCTTTTATGTGAAGCCGACGATCTTCGCGGGCGTCCACAACCAGATGACGATTGCGCAGGAAGAGGTGTTCGGCCCGGTGCTGGTGATAATCCCGTTTGCCGATGAAGCCGAGGCGATCGCTATTGCCAACGACAGCCCGTACGGCTTGGCCGCCTACGTGCAGAGCCTCGATCTGGAACGCGCGCACCGCGTGGCCCGGCAGCTGCGCGCTGGCGGGGTCTCGCTCAATGGCTACGGGCAGGATTATTGCTCACCGTTTGGCGGTTACAAGCAATCGGGCAACGGCCGCGAATGGGGGGCGTGGGGCTTGCACGATTTTCTTGAGGTCAAGGTGGTGAACGGGTTCTACGCTGCATGAAGCTGACCGACATCCAGACCTTTGTGGTCGGCAACCCGCCCCCGCATTTCGGCGGACGCTATTTCGTGTTCGTCAAGCTGACTACCGACGGCAACGTGTCGGGGATCGGCGAGGCCTATTGCGTGCCGTTCGATCCGCATCTGGTCGCCCGAATGATCGAGGACATGTTCGATCGCTATGTGCGCGGCACCGATCCGCACGATATCGAAACGATGTGGCGGCGGATCTATTCGGCAGGCTTCACCCAGCATCCCGATCTAACCGTGATGGGCGTGCTGAGCGCGCTTGAAATGGCCTGCTGGGACATCATCGGCAAGGCGGCGAACCAGCCGGTTTATAAGCTGCTGGGCGGCCAAGTGCACGAACGGCTGCGCTCGTACACCTACATTTACCCACGCGCAGGCGACAAAACCGACGTTTACCATGACCCCGATCTGGCCGCGACGCGCGCGACCGAATATCTGGCGCAAGGCTTCACCGCGCTGAAATTCGATCCGGCCGGTCCCTATTCGGCGTTCGATGGGCGCCAACTGTCGCTGGAGGCGCTCGAGCTTTCAGAGCGGTTTGCGCGGCGGCTGCGCCAAGCGGTGGGCAACAAGGCCGACCTGCTGTTCGGCACACACGGCCAGATGACAGCGGCGGGTGCGATCCGCCTTGCGCGGCGGCTGGAGCCCTACGATCCGTTGTGGTTGGAAGAGCCGGTTCCGCCCGATGCGCCCGAAGAAATGGCCAAGGTTGCGCGCGCCACTTCGATCCCGATTGCGACCGGTGAGCGGCTGGCGACCAAGTATGATTTTGCTCGGTTGCTGGCAGCCGGCGCGGCGGCGATCCTGCAACTCAATCTCGGCCGGGTCGGTGGTTTGCTTGAGGCGAAAAAGATCGCTGGCATGGCGGAAGTCCATCACGCCCAGATTGCTCCGCATCTGTATTGCGGTCCGGTGGTTGGCGCAGCCAATATCCAGCTCGCGACCTGCACCCCCAACTTCCTGATCCTAGAGGGGATCGAAACCTGGGGCGGCTTTCATGCCAAAATCCTCAAGACCCCGATCCAGTGGCAGGATGGCTATGTCATTCCTTCCAATGCACCCGGGTTGGGGGTTGAGCTCGACGAGGCGGTTGCGCTGGCCAACCCCTATACCGGCTCCATGTTACACCTGGACATGACCGGCCATCCCATCGTCTGATGGAAAGCTTCGACTATGTCATCGTCGGCGCGGGCACCGCCGGCTGCGTGCTCGCCCATCGCCTGTCCGAAGATGGCCAAGCCACCGTGCTGGTGCTTGAGGCCGGGGGGAGCGACCGGACGGTCTGGATCCAGTTACCGATCGGCTATGGCCGGACCTTTTTCGATAAACGCATCAACTGGATGTACGATACCGAGCCGGTCGCAGGTCTGGGTGGGCGCAGCAGCTATTGGCCGCGGGGCAAGGTGATCGGCGGCTCGGGCTCAATCAATGCGATGGTCTATGTGCGCGGCCAGCCGCAAGACTTCGATGACTGGCAGGCGCTGGGCAATCCGGGTTGGGGCTGGGCCGATGTGCTGCCCTTTTTCCGCAAGTCGGAGGATTTTGGCGGCAGCCCCTGCGATCATCATGCCGTTGGCGGCCCGCAGGGCGTTACCGACATATCCAAGCTGGCGCATCCGCTGTGCGGGTCCTTTATCGAGGCTGCGGGGGCATTGGGGTTTGCGCATAGCCCCGACCTGAACGGCGCACAGAGCGAAGGGGTGGGGATCTATCAGATCAACACCGCGAAGGGCCGCCGCGCCTCGACCGCGAATGCGTTTTTGCGCCCGGCACTGCGCCGCGGCACGGTCGCGCTGCGCACCCGGGCCCAGGCCACGCGGATCGTGTTTGAGGGGACGCGCGCGGTTGGCCTGCACTATGTGCAGCATGGCCGCGAAACCGAGGTGCGCGCCCGGCGCGAGGTGATTTTGTGCGGCGGTGCGATCAATTCGCCGCAATTGCTGCAGCTGTCCGGGATTGGCGATCCGGCGCTGCTGCGCTCGCTGGGGATCGCACCGCTGATCGATGCCCCCGCCGTGGGGCAGAACCTGCAGGACCATCTGGCGGTTTCGTATTTTTACAAATCGCGGCTGCCAACGCTGAACGACGAGCTGCGTCCGTTGCTGGGCAAAGTCAAAGCCGGGCTGCGTTACCTCATCGATCGGCGCGGGCCATTGTCGATGAGCGTCAATCAATGCGGGGGCTTTGTCCGCAGTGATCCGGCGCAAACCAAGGTCAACCTGCAGCTCTATTTCAGCCCGGTAAGCTATACCGGAACCCCACTGTCCGAGCGCAAGTTGCTCAATCCCGATCCGTTTTCCGCATTCCTGTTGTCGTTCAATGCTTGCCGCCCGACCAGCCGGGGAGAGCTCCGGATCGTCTCGTCCGATCCATTTGCACATCCGGCAATTCAACCGAACTACCTCGCGACCGATTATGATATGGCCGAGGCATTGGTCGGCAGCCAGTTGCTGCGCCGCCTTTCGCAGACGGCACCGTTGTCGGACATCATCACCGAAGAGATCGTTCCCGGGCCACATGTCGAGGGCAATGAAGCGCTGCTCGCCGATTTTCGCGCGCGGGCCGATACTGTTTATCATCCAACCAGCACCTGCTCGATGGGGCCTGATCGCAGGCAAGCCGCGGTCGACCATCGGTTGCGGGTGCACGGGGTACAGGCGCTGCGGGTGATCGACGCCTCGGTGTTTCCGACCATCACCTCTGGCAACACGAATGCGCCGGTTGTTATGGCGGCCGAAAAGGGCGCCGCCATGATCATCGAGGATGCCAAGCGCGGCTGAAGCAGCGCCTTCGACCTGTCACGGGAATTTACCAGTTGACTCGTCGCGCGGAAAACTTTCCATTGTTGGCGGGAGGGCTGACTATGGCGAACAAGATCGATTTGCGAGCATTGCCGCCGCTCAAGGCACTGAAGGGCTTTGAGGCTGCGACACGGCACCAAAGTATCCGCAATGCCGCCGACGAACTGTGTCTTACCCACCCGGCAGTATGCCACCAGGTCCAGCTGGTTGAAGAAGCGCTGGGGATCGAACTGTTCGTGCAGGACGGGCGCAACATCGTCTCAACCGAAGAAGGGCGGATGCTTTATCCCTATGTCCGCTCGGCCTTTGAGCTGCTGATCGAAGGCGTTGAGGCGGCGCATCGTAATGCGCTTAATCGGCCGCTGCGGGTGCAGACCTATGTCACCGCGTCGATCCGCTGGCTGGCGCGGCGCGTGCCGCAATTTCTGGCGGCGCATCCCGAAGTCAAGCTGTCGCTCAGCACCTGCGCGGTCGAATGGGAATTCGATGACGTCCACACCGATGTCGGCCTGGTCTATTGCCAGACCCCGCCTCCGCCCAAATTTCACTGGGTACCGTTATTCGAGTATAGCCTGTTTCCGGTTTGCAGCCCGGCGATGGCCGCGCGGATGGGCAAGTTCAGAACGCCCGCAGACCTGCTCAATCAGCCCTTGGTAGCGATCTATACCGAGGTTCAAAATTGGGAGACCTGGTTCAGCACCGCCGGACTTGGCTTCGATCCCGCGTCGCCCTACCTGGTCGTTGATACGCTTGCGGTCGCGCTGGAAATGGCGCTCAACGATCAAGTGGTCGCGCTGGTCAACGGGCCGTTTGTCGAACAAGATCTGGCGAGCGGGCGGCTGGTCCGGCCAGTCGATCACAAGGCTGTGTGCAGCGGCGAATGGGGCCTGATCTGCCGCAAGGACATGAAAGAAAATCCGCGAATCCGCAAATTCATTGACTGGACGACGGCCCAAGTCGCCGCAGAACGGCAAGGCTTGGTCGCTGCATGAGCGCAGGGGCGGCGATCACGGTTCTGGATGGCGGAATGGGCCGCGAACTCCAGCGCATTGGTGCTCCGTTCCGGCAACCCGAATGGTCAGCACTGGCGCTGATCGAGGCGCCCGAACGGGTGGCCGAGGTGCATGACAGTTTTGCCCGCGCCGGGGCGAAGGTGCTGACCACCAACAGCTATGCTTTGGTGCCGTTTCACATTGCCGCCGCGCTGTTCGACCAGGCGGGCGGATCGCTCGCCGACCGTGCGGGCAAGGTCGCGCGCGGTGTTGCCGATCGACATGGCTTGATGGTCGCGGGGTCGTTGCCGCCCACGTTCGGTTCCTATCAGCCCGACCGCTTCGATGCGGATGCCGGTCGTGCGATCCTCGAGGTTCTGATCGCGGGGCTTTCACCGCATGTCGATGTGTGGCTGGCCGAGACGCTGAGCCTGCTCGACGAAGCGCGGTTGGTCGCCAAACTGCTGGCCGACGATGACCGTCCATTATGGCTGTCATTTACGCTAAATGACCAGCTTGAGCCCGATGGCCGGGCGGTGCTGCGCTCAGGCGAAGCGGTGGGTGCGGCGGCGGCCTTGGCGCAATCGTCTGGCGCTGGCGCGCTGCTTTTCAATTGCAGCTATCCCGAGGTGATGGAGGCGGCCATTCGCGAAGCCGCTGCGACACTTGGCGAGAGCGGAATTGCGCTGGGTGCCTATGCCAATGGCTTCGGACCGCCGCCGGAGGACTATAGTGCAAATGCCGCGCTAAGGGATATCCGGGCTGATTTAGGGCCGTCGCAATACCTCGCATGGGCACGGCGCTGGGTCGCTGCGGGTGCGACAATGGTGGGCGGATGCTGCGGGATCGGCCCAGCGCATATCGCTGCCTTGGCGCAGGGCTTGCAGCAACCGGCCAGTTTTGACCGCATCGTTGCCTAGCGGCGCGGAACCACTTCATAGCCCGGCTCTTCGAGTTCATCGTCGATCATTTCGGCTGGGAAGCCCGTTCCGAGCACTTTGATGCCCAAAGGTTCTTCATAGCGGCGAATTATGTTTGGAGAATGTTCGCGCGGCCCAAACCGGGCTTCACCGTCCTTGAAAATATCGACGATCAGCGGCGAGAGTTCGACCGGAACGTGATGTTGGCGCGCGATGGCATCGAACAAGCCGACATCCTTGCTGACCAGGTCCATCGTGAAATTGATGTCACGGCTGCCGTTGAGGATGACCTGGCTTTCGGTTTCATGGACAAAGCTGTTGCCTGACGAAATCCGGATCGCCTCATAGGTGGTGTTCATGTCGAGCCCAGCGGCCTTGCACACGGTCAGCGCCTCGGCCAGTGCGACCAGATGGACGGTGCACAGGTAGTTGGTCATTACCTTCAGCTGCGAGGCGGTCCCCAACTCACCGGTGTGAAGAATTCGGCGACCCATCGTGGTCAGGATCGGCAGGACAACTTCGAACGCCGCGCGCGCGCCTCCGGCAAAGATCGCGATGTTCCCGGTATCGGCGCGGTGGCAACCGCCTGAGACCGGGCACTCCAGCATCATCGCGCCGGTGGCTTCGACCAGCGCGCCCAGCCGAATAATTTCGCTGTAGTCGGTCGTGCTCATTTCCAGCCAGACTTTGCCCGGGCTTAGTACGGGCAGGAAGCCATCGGGGCCCTCGGCAACTGCGGCACTCGCAGCAGGAGAAGGCAGGCAGGTGATGATCAGATCGACCTGTTCGGCCAGAGCCCGCGGTGAGGCTGCCGCCCGTGCGCCGCGCGCAACAAATTCGGCCACGATGTCCGCATCGAGATCGCGCACAAAGACATCGTGTCCGTTGCGTACGAGGCTCCCCGCAAGTTTGCCGCCGACATTGCCCAGACCGATAAAACCTATTTTCATGACTGGCGTTAAAACGTCACTAGGCTTGTGTCACAAATGAAAAATTTGGTTGGAAGGCTAAAATATATTTGGCTGCAGGCGCCGCCTGTAATGGCCTGACAGCCGCATGCTGGGCCAAGCTTCAGATTATGAAATTTTTTGAGCCAATGCCGCTTTATTGCTAATTTGTGATTGGGTCTGGCCTGCCGCAAAGTCTGGGCTTGGCTCAGTTTAGCAGGGCGGATTTTCATCAATGCAATCAAGCGCGCGGGTCGTTATCGTCGGTGGCGGGATCATGGGGGCAAGCTTGCTTTACCACCTGGCCGAGCTTGGCTGGACCGACACCCTGCTGATCGAGAAAGACGAGCTGACCTCAGGCTCGACCTGGCATGCTGCCGGTCAATGCCCGAACATCACTGGCAGCTTCAATCTGGCCAAGATTCATGCCTACAGCAATCAGCTCTATCCGCAGCTTGAGGCTCTGACTGGACAATCTGTCAGCTGGCATAAGTCCGGCGGCATCCGGCTCGCCACCAATGAGCGCGAGCTGGCATGGTTCAAATATATCCTTGGCTATTCGAAAATAATTGGCTTCGACATGGACATCATCAGCCCGGAAGAAATCCGGCGGATCGTTCCGTTTCTGTCCACTAACGGGATTATCGCCGGCGCTTACACCACGCAGGATGGCCATGCCGATCCATCAGGTATCTGTAACGCGCTGGCAATCGGCGCGCGCCAAATGGGCGCGACAATTGTCCGCCAGAACCGCGTTACCGGACTAACCCAGCTGCCCAGCGGGGAGTGGGACGTGGCCACACAACAGGGCACTGTCAGGGCCGAATTCGTGGTCAATGCAGCGGGCTGCTATGCCCGGCAGGTCGCCAATATGGCGGGCATCGATATTCCAGTGACCAATATGGAACATCACTATCTCGTCACCGATCCGATCGCGGCCTTCGCCGAGCGGGACGAGGAACTGCCGGTAATCCGCTGCCCCTATATGTCAGGCTATATGCGTCAGGAACAGCAGAGCGGTTTGATCGGGGTTTACGAGAATGTCGCGCTCGCCGAAGCCTGGGCGCCCAAAGGCATGCCCGAATGGGAATCGACCAGCGAATTGTTTCAGGACGATCTGGACCGGATTTCCAAGTGGCTCGAACGCGCGATCGAGCGGATGCCGGTGTTTGGTGAGGTCGGTATTCGCCGGGTGATCAACGGGGCGATCCCGCATACTCCCGATGGCGGACCATTGCTGGGTCCGGCGGCGGGACTGCGCAATTTTTGGCATTGCTGCGGCACCTCGTTTGGGATCGCGCAGGCCGGCGGCGCGGGCAAATATCTGGCGCAGTGGATGGTCGCCGGCGATGCCGAGATCAACATGACCGAATTCGATCCGCGCCGCTATGGTCCGTTCGCCGACGAGGCTTATTCGCGCGCCAAGGTGTTTCTCGATTACCGGATGACCTTCACCACGCGGCTGCCGGGCGAGGAAGAATCTGACGGGCGGCCGCAGCGGACCAGTCCGCTCTATGCCACACTGAAAAGCCAGGGCGCAGTATTTGGTGAGACCTACGGCTGGGAGCGCCCCAAGTGGTTCTCGCTCGATGGTCGCGAAGAGGAGGGCGGGTATGCCCGCACCAATGTGTTCGGCGTGGTTTCGCAGGAAGTCCGCGCGGTCGAACAGCGCGTTGGCGTGCTCGATCTGAGCGGGTTCGCCAAATACGATGTGACCGGCCCCGATGCCGAGAGTTTTCTCAATCGGATTTGTGCCAACCGGATGCCAAAGAAGCCGGGCGGCATTGGCCTGGTTCATCCACTATCGCGGTTAGGGCGCATTTACGGCGAAATGACCGTGACGCGCATGGCGGACGATCACTTCTATTGCCTGTCCGCCGCTGCCGCTGAACAACGCGATCTGGATCATCTGGTGCAAAGCCAGCTGGACGATGAGCAGGTGACCATTCGCAATGTCACCGATGAGCGGGGCGTGCTTGTGTTAAGCGGGCCGCGCTCGCGCGAGCTGCTGGCGGCGCTGACCGATGCCGATCTGTCGAACGAGGGCTTCCGCTGGCTCAGCGGTCAGGAGATCATGATTGCCGGGCACAAAGTCCGAGCCTTGCGCGTGTCCTACATCGGCGAACTTGGCTGGGAATTGCATCCCCCGATGGCCGCGATGGCCGAACTGTACGATGCGATCTGGGCTGCTGGACAGGCGTTTGGGATCGTCAATTATGGGCTTTACGCGGTCAACACGATGCGGATGGAAAAAGGCTACAAAGCCTGGGGCTCAGAGCTGACCAATGAGCTGACCATGATCGAGGCTGACATGAACCGCTTCATCAATTTCAAGAAGGACGACTTTGTCGGCAAGCAGGCCACACTTGATGCGGGAGAACCCCGGTTCAAGATCGTCTACGGCGAGCTGGCAGCCGATTTGGTCGACGCACGCGGCGGTGAGCCAGTCATGGTTGGCGCGCAGTGCATCGGTTTGACCACTTCGGGCGGTTATGGTCACCGGGTCGGCAAAAGCCTGTTCTTCGCGAGTGTGCCGCCCGAATATGCAGCGCCGGGATCGCGATTCGACGTTCTGCTGCAAGGCGAACGGCGCGCGGCAACGGTGCTGGAAATGCCGGTCTATGATCCTGACAACGCCCGGATGAAGGTCTGACCCGGTGGCTGCTGAACTTCCCAAACGCGCGCGCGTCGTCATCGTCGGGGGCGGGGTGATCGGCTGTTCGATTGCTTACCACCTTGCCAAAATCGGCTGGAGCGATGTCGTCCTGCTCGAACGCAAGCAGCTGACCAGCGGCACAACCTGGCACGCCGCCGGGCTGGTCGGGCAGCTGCGTCCCTCGATCAACATGACCCGGCTCGCCAAATATACCGGCGAGCTGTATCGCGGGCTTGAGGCTGAAACAGGGCAAGCCACCGGGTACCGGCAATGTGGCTCGATCTCGATTGCGACCAATCATGAGCGCTTTGAGGAGCTTAAGCGCAGTGCCTCGATGGCCAAAGTGTTCGATTTGCCGGTCAATGTCGTGACCCCAGAGCAGATCAAGGAACTCTACCCGATCGCCAATGTCGATGATCTGGTCGGCGGCATTCATATTCCCAGCGATGGCTATGCCAATGCAGTCGATATCACGATGGCGCTGGCCAAGGGCGCGAAGCAGGGTGGGGCGCGAATTTTCGAAAATACCAAAGTTACCCGGATCCGCCATGACGGCGAGCGAGTGACCGGGGTCGAAACTGCCGAAGGATCGATCGACGCCGATTATGTCGTGCTGTGCGGCGGGATGTGGACGCGTGATATGGCGGCCAGCATCGGCGTCAATGTGCCGCTCCATGCTTGCGAGCATTACTATGTCCTGTTCGAGGGCATCGAGGGATTGAGCCCGTCGCTGCCGGTGCTGCGTGACTATGATTATTGCGGCTATTACAAATACGACGCCGGCAAATTGCTGGTCGGTGCGTTTGAGCCCAATGCCCGGCCGTGGGGAATGGACGGGATATCGGAAGATTTCTGTTTCGATGAAATTGACGGAAGTTTCGAACATTTCGAACCGGTGCTGATCGATGCGATGCGCCGGGTTCCAGCGCTGGAAAACGCGGGCATCCAGAAGTTTTTCTGCGGACCTGAAAGCTTTACCCCCGATGTGCGATATCACTTGGGCGAAAGTGCCGAATTGCAGAACTGCTTTGTTGCCGCCGGGCTGAATTCGATCGGATTGCAATCGGCGGGCGGGATTGGCAAAGTTATGGCTGACTGGATCCGCGACGGGATCCCGCCAGCCGATTTGTGGTCAGTCGATGTCCGCCGCAATATGCCGTTTCAGGTCAACCGCAAATATCTGCGCGAGCGGGTCAGCGAGAGTCTGGGGCTGCTTTACGCCACGCATTACCCCTTCAAACAGTATGAAACTGCGCGCGGGGTGCGCCGATCGGCAATCCATGACCGGGTGGCCGCGGCGGGGGCCTGCCACGGTGAAGCGTTCGGATGGGAGCGCCCCAACTGGTACGGCGAGGCTGGGACAAAGCCCAAATATGCCTACAGCTATGGGCGGCAAAACTGGTTCGCCGCCAATGCTGCGGAATGCCAGGCGGTGCGCGAGGCGGTGGGGCTGTTCGATCAAAGCTCGTTCGCCAAATTCCGTTTCGAAGGACGCGATGCGCTCGGCGTGCTGAACCGCGTTTGCGCGAACGATGTCGATGTCGCGCCGGGCAAGCTGGTCTATACCCAGTGGCTGAACGAAAAAGGCGGGATCGAAGCAGACCTTACCGTCACCCGCCTGTCTGACACCGGATTTCTGATTGTCACCGGGGCCGAAACCGAGACTCGCGATTTCAACTGGTTAAAGCGCCATATTCCAGCTGATGCACACGCGGTGCTGACCAACATCAGCTCGGGGCTCGGCGTCATCTCGATCATGGGGCCGAATGCGCGCGCGCTGCTGCAATCGCTTTCGCCCAATGATCTGTCGCACGATGCCTTTCCGTTCGGGACCAGTCAGGAGATTGAGCTGGGTTACGCCATCGTGCGTGCCTCGCGCATCACCTATGTCGGCGAGCTGGGCTGGGAACTGTACATCCCTACCGAATTCATGACCGGGGTTTACGACGAGATCGTCGCGGCGGGCGCAGCATTCGGGCTGCGGCACTGCGGCTATCACGCGCTTAACGCGCTGCGGATGGAAAAGGGCTACCGCCACTGGGGGCATGACATTACCGATGAGGATACGCCGCTGGAGGCCGGGCTGGGCTTTGCGGTCAAGCTGGACAAGCCCGGCGGTTTCATCGGGCGTGAGGCGCTGGTGCAGCAAAAACAGGCTGGGCTGAAGCAGCGGCTGGTGCAATTTCTGCTCACCGACCCCGCGCCGATGCTTTATCACAACGAGCCAATCTGGCAGGGCGAGCGGATCGCGGGATATATCCGTTCGGGCATGTATGCGCACACGCTGGGCGCGGCCTGCGGGCTTGGCTATGTCACCGCAGCCGATGGCGCCGTGGCCGGACCGATCGATCCCGATGGCTACGAAATTGAGATTGCCGGGACGCGCTATTCGGCCACCGCGTCGCTTAGGCCGCTTTATGACCCCACCAATGCGCGGATCAAAATCTGATGAGTGAAACACCCGCCGCCATGATGCAGCGGCTCGCCGCCAACACCCGCGTTGGCTATAGCTTTGAGCAGGAATTCTACACCAGCGATGCGGTGTTCCAGGCCGATATGGACGAGGTGATCAGCCAGAAGTGGATCCTCGCCGGACATATTTCGCGGATCCCGAGCAAGGGCGATTATTTCCTGTTCAAGATCGGCGCCGAGCAGATCATCATCATCCGCGAAAACGCCGACAGCGTTCGCGCGTTCTTCAATGTCTGCCGTCATCGCGGCTCGACCTTATGTTCGGCGCACAGCGGCAACGCGCCCCGGCTGGTCTGCCCCTACCACGCCTGGACCTTTGGTCTTGATGGCAAACTGATCGCAGCACGGCTGATGCCGGAGGACTTCGACAAGGCCGATAACGGCTTGTTCGCTTGCCATATCCGGGTGTTCCACGGATTGATCTTCATCAATCTGAGCGAAACCGAGCCGGTCAATTTCGATGCGACTTTTGGCGATATGGGCGCGATCCTTGATTATCACGGGATCGCCGATGCCCGGATCGCGCACGCCGGAAGCTACCCGACCGATGCCAACTGGAAGTTGGTGGTCGAGAATTTCTTTGAATGCTACCACTGCGTCCCCTCGCATCCCGAATTCTGTTCGATGCACGCAGCTGAATCGATCGTCGCAGTCGGGGCTGGGCCAAGTTCGGGGCCAAGCGAAGCGGTGGCCAGCTTCACCCCCAAGCTCAAGGCTTGGGAGGCCCGGGCCAGCGCGGTCGGTCGCCCGATTGGCAACCTCGACGAACCGCCCATCAGCAGCCATTTGCGCTTGCTGATGCAGCGGATGAACAAGGATGGCTGGGCCGCCGAAACGCAGGATGGCACCGCGCCAGCGCCGTTGATGGGCAAGCGCACCGTTCCCGATGGCGGGCGTATGCACCTCAGCTTCAGCCCGTTCAGCCAGATCGTGGCGGATGACCACTTCGCAATCCTGTTCCTGTTCACGCCGCGGGCGGCCTTGCAGTCTGATGTCGAGATGATCTGGCTGGTCGATGGCCGCGCGAGCGAAGCCGAGGTCGACATCGACAAGCTGATCTGGGGCTATCACGCTACCACCACGCAAGACAAAATCATTACCGAGAACAATCAGGCCGGGATTATGTCATCGCGCTATCGCCCGGGCCGTTATTCGGAGCAGGAAGGCAGCGTGATCAAGTTCCAGCAGTGGTATTTAAACCAGTTCGGACTGGCTCGGGCGGACTAGCCGCGATGACGACGCTGCCCGAGCGAATGCGCGCAGTTTTGCTGACTGGCAATGGTGGGTTCGATTGCCTGGAGCTGCGCGATGATGTGCTGGTGCCGCAGCCGGGAATGGGCGAAGTGCTGATCCGGATCGCTGCAGCGGGGGTCAACAACACCGACATCAACACGCGCACCGCGTGGTATTCTAAGAGCGTCGACAGCGGGACCGAGACGGGCGGGGCTGATGGGTTTGCCGGTGCGCAGACCGAAGATTCGGGTTGGACCGGCGCGCTGCCGCAGTTTCCCCGTATCCAGGGGGCCGATGCTTGCGGTTATATCGTTGAGCTAGGCGCGGGCGTTGATGCTGCCCGGATCGGCGAACGCGTGCTGATCGAGCCGGTCTTCCGCGCGCCCGGCGCGGGGCTGGGCGATGCGGTCTATTTCGGATCGGAGCGTGACGGCGGCTTTGCCGAATATGCCACTGTGCCGTCGGCGCATGCTTACCGGATCACCTCCGATCTGAGCGATACCGAATTGGCCAGTTTCCCGTGCGCTTACTCGGCGGCCGAAAATATGTTGACGCGGGTCGGCCTTGCTGACGGCGAAACGGTGCTGGTCACTGGCGCATCGGGCGGGGTGGGCAGCGCCGCCGTGCAGTTGGCCAAGCGCCGCGGCGCACACGTAATCGCGGTGGTTAGCAGCGACAAAGCCGCAGCAGTTCGTGCCGCCGGAGCCGACCGTACGGTCGATCGTGCCGTCGATCTGCAGGCGGAACTTGGCGCGGACAGCGTTGATGCCGTGATCGACATTGTCGGCGGCCCCCAGTTCGGTGGACTGCTGACCGTGCTCAAACGCGGCGGGCGCTACGGCGTCGCGGGGGCGATCGCGGGGCCGCTGGTCACGCTCGATCTGCGCACACTTTATCTCAAGGATCTGCGCTTGCTTGGTTGCACCGTGATCGAGCGCGAGGTCTTTGCCAACCTGGTCGGCTATATCGAGCGCGGCGAGATCAAGCCGCTGGTGGCCGCAACCTTCCCGCTGGCAGAGATCGTTGCTGCGCAGCGCGAATTCCTGACCAAGCGGCACGTCGGCAAGATCGTGCTGGTACTTTGAGCCGTGGTCAGCCGGGCAGGACGGCCCAGCGATGGGTCAGCCAGACCAGCACCGCGCATCCCGCCAGCGCAAGATAAGGCAGCATTCCCGCCCGCTTGTGCTCGGGCGGAGCTTCGCCCGAATCTTCCGCCCCGCCAGAATGCAGCGGGAAGCGGCCTTTGTCCTGGATGTAATGGCGGAACACAAACACCGGGATGATCAGCGCGGCCGCGATCAGCCCATTGCGTAACGTTCCCGCACCCCACACATCGGCGCCTGCGCCCATGAACACCATATTCACAAAACCCAGCCCAGCAGCCAGCCCCAGCAGCCAAGTCGGGCAGCGGAACGGCCGCACCCGGTCCGGACGATCGAGCCGGTGAATCCAGCCGGCCTGCAGATTGAGGAAGTTGAAGAGAAAATAGCAGACGTTCGAGATCATCAGGACCGCAAAATAATCGGATGCCAGCAGCAACATCAGGTTGAAACTCAGATCGGTCCACATCGCGGCCGTTGGCGCGCCGTGGCTGTTGACCCGTGACAGATAGCGCGGAAGCCAGCCATCGACCGAGGCTTGATACAGCGTGCGCGATGATCCCATCATCGATGTCATCACGATCAACAGCAGCGAGAGGATCAGCATCGCCACCATGATATTGGTCACGATCACCCCGCCATTGATGATCCGCGCCAGCGCCAAAGCGACCCCCGAGCCATCGTAGATTTTTGGATCAAGCAGCGCGTCAAGGCCAAGCGTCGCCTGAAATGACAGTGGGACGAGCACGAAAATGACAATACACAACAGCCCGGCACTCAAAATCGCGCGAAACGTGTCACGCGCCGGGTTCTTGAACTCGCGGGTGTAGCACACCGCTGTCTCGAAGCCGTAGGTCGACCAGCCGGCTCCGAACATCGCGCCGGCGAGCAAGGTCAGACCGACGCTGTTCCAGCTCCCGAATGACATTTGCCCGAGCGCATCGCGCGCGATCGGCAGCAGGGGAAACAGGTTATTGCTGGGCAGGTCTCCGGTCAGGATCGGAACCAGCCCGACCAGGATCAGCGGCGACAGGCAGATCAGGCCCAGGATCTTTTGCGCCGCAGCCGCCCGGGCGGCGCCATGGTGCTGCAAGGCGAAAGTCAGCAGCAGGAACCCGGCCGCAATGATCGAGACCAGATTGATCCGCAGGTGCAGCCCGCTGCGCACAAAATCGAGCGCAAGCAGATCGATTTTCCAGGTGTTTATCGCCGCGTCTGGAGGGAACAGGCTGGCCATCACATAGCCCGCACCCAGGCTTGTCCCCAACGCCAAGACCGGCGACCAAGCGAGCCAGTTGCACCAGACCGAAATCGGCGCGATGAACTTTCCATAAGGCAGCCAGGCCGCCGCACCATAGATCGAAGCTCCGCCTGATTTATGCGGATAGAGCCCGGCGATTTCGGCGTACACAAACGCCTGGATAAAGCCCATCAGGATCGAGACGATCCAAACCACCCACGAAGGCTGGCCGATGATCGTCGCTACCCCGCCCATCGTCAGCAGCACGCCCGCGGGCACCCCGCTCGATGCCCAGAACGCGTCGACCCAGGTCAGCTGGCGGCGCAACTGCTGCACCTCGGTTGTGCTCATTCGCTGCCGAAGCGCAGCTTGGCGGTGATGCCCCAGGTCCGCGGCCGGGCATAAACGCCTGCAACCACGCCGGCGAACAGCGAGGAGTCAAAGGCATAGCTGCGGTAGGCGCGGTTGAAGACATTATTGACATAAGCGGCGATTTCCAACTGGCCACCATCCAGTGCAAAGCCAATCCGGGCATTTTCGACGTGGTAGGCCTTTTCGCGTTCAACCGGCGCGCACAGCACGGTGAAGCAGAAGCTGCCCGTGAAGAGTGCATCAGCCTGAAGCGATGCCATGCCCCGGCCAACCGGAAATTCATAGCGCACCAGCGCATTGCCCGATGCGCCAGGGGCCTGTGGCAGGTCATGTTCAGCAATCGTTGTCAGATCGGGCAGCAGAATATTGCTGACCTTGCTGTCGAGGAACGACACGCCAAGCTGCAGGGTCAGGCCATCGGTTGGGCGCAGCGCGAACTCGGCTTCGATGCCCTTGACCTTGGCCGGAAGGTTAATGACCGACTGGATCGGGCCAACCTGAGCAAACGCCTGGTAGTTCTTGTAATCGTAATAAAACGCCGCGAGATTGAAGGTGGTCGACCGGCTTGGCTTGAGTTTCAGGCCCACTTCGTAAGCATTGAGCGTTTCGGGGCGATACGGAATTCCGTTGAGGAAGGCGGCTTCGAACCCGGCGAAGGGCGTCCCGGTCGAGAAGGTGAAGCCACCGCTTTTGCTGCCGCGGTTAAAGCTGGCATAGATCAGCGTGTCGGGATCGGGCTTGAAATCGAGCTCAGCGCGAAGCGTGACGCCATCGAAGGTCGGATTGGCTGACGCACCGTTGACCAAAACCCCAGCAGTTTGTGCGGGGCCACCAAAGCTGGTAAAATAAGCCCCGGCGGGCGAAAAATTTACCCCGACCCCGGTGCTCGGCTCGGTCCCGACATAGGCTCCGCGCTTGTTGTCGCGCCAATAGCGAATCCCGCCAATGGCTTTGAGCTGGTCGGTAATCTGGAATTCGTCCTGCACGAAAAATGCGATCGATTCGGTGCGCTGCGAAAAGGCAACGCTGGGATCATAACCATAAAACGGCGAGGCGAATTTGCCGGTAAAATCACCGTCGATGATCATGCCATAGGCCCCGACCACCAGATAATTCGAGCCCAGTTTTGCGGCCAGCCGCAGCTCCTGCGAAAGCTGGTAGGAATCCGCGCCTTGGAAAAACACGACGCCCAGATCGGGCGAGGCATCGCCGCCCTCGGTGTAGAATTTGGTGAGCTTTTGATAGTCACTGATCGAGGTCAGATCGAGCGCTCCCAACGCATAGTCGAGGCGCAGGGTCGCTCCGAACAAAGTGCGATCGACATAGGACGGCGAAGTTTCCTGAGTCGCCCAAGGATCGCCACCGCGCGATGGGGTGATCGCATCATTGCGGAAGCCCGTTGCCGCCGTGCCCGGACCCGGTGCCCCAACCCCGAACCCGACCCAATAGGCGCAGGTGGTAGCGGGATTCAGAAATTCGCCCTGGAATTGTGCGTTCGGGCAGGCTGGCTCGCTCGAATAGAGCCCGGCCTGGCGCTCCTTGCTGGCCTTGGCATAGCGCAACGTCACCCGCGCCTTGAATTCGGTCGATGGTTCAAGCGCCAGAATGCCGCGTACCGCCCAGTGATTGTTAGCACCAATATCCTTGAATCCGGGCACCAGGTGCTTGATGTAGCCGTCATCGCGATTATAGATACCGGCGATGCGCAGGCCCGCATGCTCGCCCAGTGGAGCGGTCAGAGCGCCTTCAAGGATGGTCTGGTTATAGCGGCCAAAGGTGCCCGAAACGTATCCGCTGAACTGCTTGCCCGGCTGGTTCGAGATGAACTGCACCGCGCCGCCGGTGGCATTGCGCCCGAACAGCGTTCCCTGCGGACCGCGCAGCGCCTCAACCCGGGCCAGGTCGAATACCGGGAAGCTCGCCGTATTGATCGAACTGGCGTAGGAATCGTCCTGATAGACCGCGACCGGCGGTTCCTGTTGGTCGCCATAATCGTTCTGCGACACACCGCGCACGTTGAACACCACCTGCGTCGAGGAATAGGCGTTAAACTTGAGGTTGGGCACCGCGCGGGTGATATCCGTGGCGTTGGTGATGTTGAGGTTGTTCAACTCGGTCCCGGCCAGCACGGTCGCCGAAACGCCGACATCCTGAAGCCGTTGCTCACGCCGCTGAGCGGTAACCAGGATCTCGCCGCTGTCCGTGATTTCATCGCTTGCCGCCTCCTGCGCGTAGACAGGCGCAGACCAACTGGCGAGCGCCAGAACCCCAATCGAACAGTTCGTCACCAGCCGTCCAACCAAGCGAATCCGGATCGATCGAGTTGCCATGCTGTATTCCCCCATGTTGGCGCGCCCTGAACGCAAATTTATGAGCGAAGTTGAACATCCCCACAGGCAATGCGCAAGCTGCGAAATCAGCCAGACGCTGGACTGGCTTCGCGCAAAATCGCAGAATTTTCATAAAGTACTGAGATATATATATACATTTATCGGCTTAGGAATACTTGAGTGCAAAATTAGAGCCGCTAATGCCGGGCCAGCTGGCGCGAAAGTGCTTCAGTCGATCGTCTCCAGCAGCTCGCCGATCTTGCCGAACATCTTGTCGATGTGCGATTTCTCGACGATCAAAGGCGGAGACAAGGCGATGATATCGGCGGTGGCGCGCACCAGCAGGCCATTGTCGAAGCAGGCATGGAATAGTTCGGTTGCGCGGGCAGTCGGCGCGCCGGGCCTGGGCTCAAGCTCGATCCCCGCGACCAAGCCCATGTTGCGTAGATCGATGACGTGCGGTTTGCCCTTGAGGCTATGCAGCGCATCTTCCCAATAGCTCGCCAGCGCTAATGCACGGCCGAACAGCCCTTCCGCGGCATAGAGATCGAGTGTTGCGATACCCGCCGCAGCGGCGAGCGGGTGGCCCGAATAGGTATAGCCGTGGAACAGTTCGATGCCAGCCGGACCACTATCGATCACTGTATCGTGGATAGTACGGCTAACGGCGACCGCCCCCATCGGCACGGCGGCGTTGGTCAAACCTTTGGCCATGGTGATAATATCGGGGGTTACACCCAGTACTTCGGCTGCAGTGGCGCCGCCGATCCGGCCAAAAGCGGTGATCACTTCGTCAAAGATCAGGACAATCCCGTGCTTGGTGCACAGTTCGCGCAGCACTTCGAGATAGCCGACCGGCGGAACCAGCACGCCGGTCGATCCGGCCATCGGCTCAACGATTACCGCGGCAATTGTTTCTGCACCGTGCAGCCCCACGATCCGCTCAAGCTCGTGCGCCAGATGCGCCCCCCAGGCCGGCTGTCCGCGCGAAAAGGCATTGTGCGCCAGATCATGCGTGTGGGGCAGATGGTCGACCCCCGGCAGCAACGCGCCGAACTGACGCCGGTTGTTGACCAGCCCGCCCACCGAAATGCCGCCAAAGCCTGTGCCGTGATAGCCGCGCTCGCGCCCGATCAGCCGCGTGCGCCCAGGTTCGCCTTTGGCTCGCTGGTAGGCTAGCGCAATCTTGAGCGCGGTATCGACCGATTCCGAACCCGAATTGGTGAAGAATATCCGGTCCATTCCCGACGGCATCAGCGCGCCGACGCGGGTCGCCAGTTCGAACGCCAGCGGATGGCCAAGTTGAAAGGTCGGCCCGAAATCGAGCGTGCTGGCGGCGTGCCGGATCGCCTCGACAATTTGCGGGCGGCAGTGCCCCGCATTGACGCACCATAGCCCGGCGGTACCATCGAGCACCGGGCGACCGTCCGCGCTGGTGTAGTGCATGTCCTTGGCCGAGACGAGAATGCGCGGCGCTTTTTTGAAGGCGCGATTCGCGGTGAAGGGCATCCAGAGGGGCTCGAGCGAGGGCGGCGACTCAAGCGGGGCGTGAAGCAGCGAGGCGATCGTGGCGGTGGCGGTCATACGTCGAATGTATGCGCGCTGGGGGCGTCACAACAGCGACAGCTTGTGGGGCGCGGTTACCGGCAACGGCTATACCGCGGATT
>JANOTT010000068.1:0-3584 GCA_031416535.1 Novosphingobium sp.
CAGCCTGGGTGAGATCGAAACTCCGCTGGTGCCAATTCCGCGCTCGGGCGGGGCCAATGTGCTGGTCAAGGACGAGGGCCGGCTTCCCACCGGATCGTTCAAGGCGCGTGGGCTGGTCATGGCGGTGGCGATGGCCAAGGAGCTGGGTATCACGACGATCGCGATGCCGACCAACGGCAACGCCGGGGCCGCGCTGGCCGCCTATGCCAGCCGCTGCGGGATCGAGACGATCGTGTTTTGCCCCGATGACACGCCAGAGATCAATGTCCGTGAAATCGCGCTCCAGGGCGCGCGCGTGTACCGCGTTAACGGACTGATCGACGAATGCGGGGCGATTGTCGGCAAGGGCGCCGCCGAGGGCCGCTGGTTCGATTTCTCGACGCTCAAGGAGCCCTACCGGATCGAAGGCAAGAAGACGATGGGGCTGGAACTGGCCGCGCAATTCGGCTGGGAACTTCCTGACGCGATCTTCTATCCGACTGGCGGCGGGACCGGGCTGATCGGGATGTGGAAGGCTTTCGACGAACTCGAGCAGCTGGGCTGGATTGGCCCGGCACGCCCGCGCATGTACGCGGTGCAAGCGAGCGGCTGCGCGCCGATCGTCAAGGCCTTTGAAGAGGGCGCCGAACATGCCGAGCGCTGGGAAAACGCGCACACCGTCGCCGCCGGCATCCGCGTGCCCAAGGCGGTGGGCGATTTCCTGATTTTGCGTGCAGTGCGCGCGAGCGGCGGCCGCGCGCTGGCCGTCGATGATGCAGACACATTGCGCGCGGTGGAAGACTGCGCGCGCGACGATGGGCTGCTGTTATGCCCCGAAGGCGGCGCGACGTTGGCGGCCTATCGTCATGCGCTGGCGGCAGGGCTGGTCGACCCGGGCGAGCGTGCGGTGCTGTTCAATTGCGCGACCGGACTCAAATACCCGATGCCCGCGGCCGACCGCACACTCGACAAAAATGCGCTGCCAGATTTGGCGACGCTACAACTCGGCATCACGGCGCTGTTTTGAGCCTGAAGTCGCTGGGAAGTGCAGCCAGCAAGCGCGCTAAATCGGTCGCCCCCGCCACCGTCCACCCCCGCCGCAGCATGAACGCGTGCGCCACGATCTCGGCCTGTTGCTCGATCCCGTAGCTGGTCAGCGGCTTGCCGGGTTTCAATTTGTATCCGTAGTTGCGCTGAACCGCACCCAGCAGCGGCACATACCACCGGCCGCGGGTCTGGGTCTGCCACACGTGGGTCATCTCGTGAATGAAATGTCCTTGCAGCGCGGGCGATGTCTGGCTGAAATCATCGCAGTAGTTGCTGCCGCCGCCGGGATGGAAGTGCAGGTGGCCGGTCGGGGCCATCGTCACTTTGCGCGGGTGAAACGCAAACCACTTGCGGCGGCGGATTGTCACCTTGGCCGGGTCGACTGCCGCGCCGAACACTTCGCGCACCAAGGCCGTCTCGCCGGGGGTCAGCGCACGTTCGCCGCCGACCGGGCAGATCGCAGGTGGTCCGCTCAGGGTTCGGTGCCGCCCATTGCGGCTTCACCGGCGCCCTCAATCCGGGCCGGGACCGAGACCTTGTCGCCGTCGCTGAACGTCACCGTCAGTTCGGTCTGCGCCCCGGCTTTCAGATCGCCGGTGACATCGAATACCATGATATGCGCCTGGCCGCGCTCGAACTTGAGCACGGTGCGCGGCGCGGCCTCGGCGTGATCGATCATTTTCATATCGGGGGTGTGAATCTCGGTTTTGCCCGCACCCGCGATCGCCACGCTGGCGATCGCGGCCGTGCCATTGCTCTGGTTATCGAGCACAAAATACGCCGCGCCGGGATTGCCCGGAACAGCCGGCAGCACCAGCCGGGCGCCGCTCACGGTGACGCCCGGCTTGCCTTCGGGCGCGCTGCTGGCGGCGGCTGCGGGCGGGTCTGCGGCTTTGCATCCACCCAGCGTGATACTCGCCGCCAAAGCGATAAGCGGCAAGGCAAAGTGACGGGCTCGGTTCACGCGAACATCCTTGGGCATCCTTTTTGGGCGAAATTAATTTGCCCATCGCTAGTCCGGCGCCGCCCTTGTGCCAAGCAAAACCACACCTATATCGCGCTGTGAAAGAGCCGCCGAGCCGCTTTGCCGTACATGCGGGAGGCGAAATACGCGGTGTCACCGACCACGCAAGGAATGGGTTTCAAATGGCTAAAGTTATCGGGATCGACCTTGGTACCACCAACAGCTGCGTTGCCGTGATGGACGGCGGCAAGCCCAAGGTTATCGAGAATTCAGAAGGGGCGCGCACCACGCCTTCGATCGTCGCCTTCACCAAGGATGGTGAGCGGCTGATCGGCCAGCCGGCCAAGCGCCAGGCGGTGACCAATGGCGACAACACGATTTTTGCGGTCAAGCGCCTGATCGGCCGCCGGTTCGATGACCCGGTGACCAAGAAGGACACCGAGCTGGTCCCCTATACCATCGTCAAGGGCAAGAACGGCGACGCCTGGGTCAAGGCCGGCGGCGAAGACTATTCGCCAAGCCAGATCAGCGCCTTCATTCTTCAGAAGATGAAGGAAACCGCCGAGGCCTATCTTGGCGAAACCGTCACGCAAGCGGTGATTACCGTGCCGGCGTACTTCAACGACGCGCAGCGCCAGGCGACCAAGGACGCCGGGCAGATTGCGGGCCTCGAAGTGCTGCGCATCATCAACGAGCCGACCGCTGCGGCGCTGGCTTATGGCCTCGACAAGAACGACGGCAAGACCATCGCGGTCTATGACCTTGGCGGCGGCACTTTCGACGTCTCGATCCTCGAGATCGGTGACGGCGTGTTCGAGGTGAAGAGCACCAACGGCGATACCTTCCTGGGCGGCGAGGATTTCGACAACGTGATCGTCGAATACCTCGCCGAGCAGTTCAAGAAGAAGGAGAACATGGATCTCCGCACCGACAAGCTCGCCCTCCAGCGGCTCAAGGAAGCCGCCGAGAAGGCCAAGATCGAGCTGTCGAGCACCGCATCGACCGAAATCAACCTGCCGTTCATCACCGCCCGCATGGAAGGTGGCAGCACCACGCCGCTGCACCTGGTCGAAACGATTACCCGCGCCGACCTTGAAAAGATGGTTGCGAGCCTGATCGAGCGCACCAAGGAGCCGATGAAGAAGGCGCTGGCCGATGCCGGGCTGAAGGCGGCTGACATCGACGACGTTGTGCTGGTCGGCGGGATGACCCGGATGCCGCGCGTGCGCGAAGTGGTGAAGGAATTCTTCGGAAAAGAACCGCACACCGGCGTTAACCCAGATGAAGTCGTCGCCATGGGCGCGGCAATTCAGGCCGGCGTGCTGCAGGGCGATGTCAAGGACGTGCTGCTGCTCGACGTGACCCCGCTGTCGCTCGGTATCGAAACCTTAGGCGGGGTGTTCACCCGCATGATCGACCGCAACACCACGATCCCGACCAAGAAGAGCCAGACCTATTCGACCGCCGAGGACAACCAGCAGGCGGTGACGATCCGCGTGTTCCAGGGCGAGCGTGAAATGGCGGCGGACAACAAGATGCTCGGCCAGTTCGATCTGGTCGGCATTCCGGCCGCGCGCCGCGGGGTGCCGCAGAT
>JANOTT010000069.1:0-34451 GCA_031416535.1 Novosphingobium sp.
CGGGCGAGGCAATCGCGGTGATGCGGTCGTATTGTTCAAGATCGTGCGCGGCGACGCGCAGCAGATAGTCGGCCTGGCCGCTCATCAGGTGGCAATCGAGGATATCGGCCATGTCCTGCACCGCAGCCTCGAACCGGTCCATCGCCTCGCGGCTCTGGCTGGTCAGCGTGATCTCGACGAAGGCCTGCAGCTTGAGCCCCAATTTGTGCGGATCGATCTGCGCGGCATAGCCGGTGACGATCCCCGCCGCCTCGAGCGCCTTGATCCGGCGGTGGCAGGCCGAGGGCGAGACCCCGGCGAGATCGGCCAGATCGGCGATCGAGCGCGACGAGTCCGTCTGGAGCGCTTCGAGGATCAGCACGTCGTTGCGGTCCATGGGAAATCCTTTCGGCGATTGCGTCAATTGCGGGAAATATCGCCGGGCGGGCGCTTGGTAAAGGCGAACTTTGGTGAAACTTTCATGTCCGACAGGCGTATCTTCGGCAGACCCAATGCAGGAGAGCCATGATGCGCGTCGGTACTGTCAAGGAAATCAAGAACCACGAATACCGGGTCGGGCTGACCCCCGAAAGCGCGCGCGAACTGGCGGTGCACGGGCACGAAGTGTGGGTTGAGACCGGCGCGGGCAACGGCATCGGGGCGAGTGACCGCGATTACGAGGACGCCGGGGCGGTGATCAAAGCCGGTGCCGCCGCAATCTTTGCCGCCTGCGAAATGGTGGTAAAGGTCAAGGAACCGCAAGCCGCCGAGCGCGCGCTGCTGCGCCAGGGGCAAGTGCTGTACACGTACCTGCATCTCGCCCCCGATCCTGAACAGACCGCCGATCTGATCAAATCAGGGGTGACCGCGATTGCCTATGAGACCGTCACCGGTCCGGGCAATTCGCTGCCGCTGCTCAAGCCGATGAGCCAGGTGGCCGGGCGCATGTCGATTCAAGCCGGGGCGACCGCGCTGGAGAAGGCGCATGGCGGGCGCGGCGTGCTGCTGGGCGGAGTGCCTGGGGTATTGCCGGGCAAGGTGATGGTGATCGGCGGCGGCGTGGTGGGCTTTAACGCGGCGCAGATGGCGGTGGGCCTGGGTGCCGACGTGACCATCCTTGACCGCGATCCCGAAGTGCTCGAGCGGCTGGGCATTCATTTTGAAAGCCGCGCCAAGACGCTGTTTTCCAACCGCGCCAACATCGAACAGATGCTGAGCGAGGCCGATCTGGTGATCGGCGCGGTGCTGGTCCCCGGGGCCGCCGCGCCCAAACTGGTCAGCCGCGAGATGCTGAAACATATGCAGCCGGGCTCCGTGCTGGTCGACGTTGCGATCGATCAGGGTGGCTGCTTTGAAACCAGCCACGCCACCACCCACGCCGATCCGACCTATGTGGTCGACGGCGTGGTGCATTACTGCGTGGCCAATATGCCCGGCGCGGTGGCGCGGACCAGCACTTATGCGCTCAACAACGTGACGCTGCCGCACGCGCTGCGGATTGCCGATCTGGGCTGGAAGGCGGCGCTGACAGCCAACCCGCATCTGGCCGCCGGGCTGAATGTGCATGACGGCAAGATCACGTATGAAGCGGTCGCGCAGGATCTGGGCTATCTGTACACGCCAGTCGCCGAGGTGCTGGGCTAGCCTTCGTCAGCGAACGGGCGGAACGGCGCGGCGATCTCGTCGCGGACGCGCAGCAGCCTGCCGCTGGCTTTGTCGATCAAGGCCCAGGTGGTGCTGGCGCTCACGATCACTTTGCCGGCGGAACCGCGAAAATCGACGCGTCGATCAAACCGCGCGCCGCTGGGGCCATGCGGGATAAACGTCTCGGCCGTCACGCGCTCGCCCAGTCCGATATTGCCACGATAGTCGATCTCGTGGCGGGTCACGACCCAGACATAAGCGGCCTGATGCTCCACCGAGGCCACCGCCGCCCAGTGCGCGGTGGCAATCTGCTGGATCCAGTCGGCCCAGACCGCATTGTTGACATGGCCCAGCTCGTCGATGTGCTGGGGCAGCGCGGTGAACGTGCGGGTGTGGCGGTTGCTCACTCCTCCACGCCCAGCTGCCACAGGATGAACGCGAACTCCTCGGCGGTTTCCTTCAGGCTCTCGAACCGGCCTGACTTGCCGCCATGCCCAGCGCCCATATTGGTCTTGAGCAGCAGCTCGTTGTCATCGGTCTTGAGCTCGCGCAGCTTGGCGACCCATTTGGCGGGTTCCCAATAGGTCACGCGCGGATCGTTGAGCCCGGCGGTGACCAGTATGGGCGGATAGGCTTGGGCGCTGACCTGATCGTAGGGCGAATAGGAGCGGATCAGTTCGAACGCAGCCTGGTCTTCAATCGGGTTGCCCCATTCGGGCCATTCGCCCGGAGTCAGCGGCAGGCTGGCATCGAGCATGGTATTGAGCACATCGACGAACGGCACGTGCGCCGCAACCGCGCCCCACAGCTGCGGGTCCGAATTGATCACTGCGCCCATCAGCTCACCGCCCGCGGAGCCGCCCGAAATGCTGATCTGGCCCGCCGCCGTAAAGCCGCGCTCGATCAGCGCTTTGGCGACATCGACAAAGTCGGTGAAAGTATTGGTGCGGCGATCGAGCTTGCCGGCCTTGTACCACGCCCGCCCCAGATCATCGCCGCCGCGAATATGCGCGATGGCATAGGCAAAGCCGCGATCGACCAGCGACAGCCGCGTGGTCGAAAAGCCCGGATCGATCGCGATGCCGTACGCGCCGTAGCCATACAGGTGCAGCGGTCCGCCGGGCTGGCGGTCGCGGCGTGAAACCACGCTGACCGGCACCATGGTGCCATCGCGCGCGGCGATCTCCAGCCGCTCGGTGGTATAGAGCGCGGCGTCATAGCCGCAGGGCAGTTCCTGCACCTTGAGCACTTCGAGGCTGCGATCGGCCAAATGATAATCATAGACCGTCGCCGGGCTGACCATGCTTTCGTAACTGAGCCGCAGCGTATCGACCGCCCATTCAGGGTTGTCGCCCAGCCCCGCGCTGTAGCTCGCCTCGGGGAAGGTGATCGGTTCGATCCGAGCTGGATCGTCATAAAAGCGCAGCTCGATCTGATCGAGCCCGGCGCGGCGGCCTTCGATCACGTAGAAATCGCGGAACAGGTCGAACCCGGTCAGATAGAACGCATCCGAACCTTCGATGATGGTGGTCCATTCGCCCGGTCGCGCCACTGGCGCGGTGGCCAGCCGGAAGTTCTCATGGGTGTCGTTGGTGTGAATGAACAGCGTGCCTTCGCGCTCCTCGACATCGTATTCCACCCCGGTCGCACGCGGCTTGACCAGGATCGGCGCAGCCAGCGGATCGGCCGCCGGGACCAGCCGCACTTCGCTGGTTTCGTGGTCCGAAGTGCCGATGATCAGCCACTGCTCGTTGGCCGAAAGCGCCGCGCCGACGCGAAAGCCCTCGTCGTCCTCGTGGTAAAGTTCGATATCCTGCGCGAGCGGCTGGCCGAGCCAGTGCAGCCGGGCATTGTCGGTCCGCCACTGCTCGTTGGCGAGGCTGTAGACCAAGCCGGTATCCCCCGCGACCCAGATCAGCGAGGACAGCGTGCCGGCGATTTCATCGGGCAGAAGTTCGCCGCTGGCGATGACCTTGATCCGCGCGGTGAAGCGCTCCGAACCGTTGTCATCGACCGACCAGGCGAGCATTTTTCCGTTGTTCGAGACTGCAATTGCACCGAGCCGGAAGTAGTCTTTGCCCGCCGCCAGCGCGACCTCATCGAGGATCAGCTCGTCCGGTCCGCCCGCAACCGGCCTGCGCCACCACTTCTTGTACTCCGCGCCTTGTTCGAACTCGATCCAGTACAGCCAGTCTCCGTCCTTTTGCGGCACCGACTTGTCGGCCTCCTTGATCCGGCCGCGCATTTCGCTGAACAGCGCGTCGATTCGCGCCTGGTGCGGCGCCATCCGGCTCTCGAACCAGGCGTTTTCGGCGGCCAGATGCGCGAGCACCGCGGCGTCCGCTACCTCGGGATAACCCGGGTCGCGCAGCCACGCATAGTCGTCGGTCACGGTGATTCCGTGGTGAGCCTCGCTCTGCGGCTTTTTTTCGGCGATAGGGGGAGTGGCCAAGGGAGTGGAAACTGTCATTTCCCGGCTCTATGGTGCGCGACAGGCCGCCGCAAGCAGGACCCGGAAAATTGCCATGCTGATGAACACCCATGAAGCCCGCCTTGATGCCTTGCGCCAGGAGCTAAAACGCCGCGATCTCGATGGATTCGTGGTGCCGATCTCGGATGAGCACATGAGCGAATATGTCGGCGGCTATGCCCAGCGGCTGGCGTGGCTGACCGGGTTCGGCGGCTCGGCCGGATCGGCGGCAGTGCTGGCCAACGAAGCGGCGGTATTCATCGATGGCCGTTATACGCTGCAAGTGCGCGAGCAAGTGGAGGAGCGGCTGTTCGCGTATCAATCGACGCTGTCCACCAGCATTCCGGCATGGCTGGCCGAGCATGCTCCGGCGGACGGCAGAATCGGCTTCGATCCGTGGCTGCATGGCCAGCCGTGGGTGGCGGCCTGCAACGCCGCGCTCACCGCCAAGGGTGCCAGCATGGTGGCGGTGGAAAGCAACCCGATCGACGCGGTGTGGGCCGACCGTCCGGCGCCGTCGCTGGCCCCGGCCATGGTTCACGCCGCCGAATATGCCGGCCAATCGAGCGAGGCCAAGCGCAGCCAAGTTGCCGAATGGCTGACCGCGCGGCGCCTCGATGCGGCGGTGATTTCGGCGCTCGACGGGGTCGCCTGGCTGCTCAACCTGCGCGGCTCCGATGTGGAGCGGACCCCGGTGGCGCTGAGCTTCGTGCTCGCGCATGCCGATGGCACCGCCGAGCTGTTTATCGCCGATGAAAAAGTCACGCCCGAGCTGCGCGCGCACCTTGGTAATGCGGTTACGATCCGCCCGCGCGAAATGTTTGTGCCGCAATTGCAGGCGCTCGGCGGCAAAAAGGTGGCGGTCGATCCCGAACGCTCGGTGGTGGCAGTGTTCACCGCGCTCGCCGGAGCGGGGGCGCAGGTAATCAGCATGACCGATCCGACCGTGCTGGCCAAAGCGGTCAAGAACCCGGTCGAGCAGGCCGGGCACCGCGCCGCGCAGGCGCGCGATGGCGCTGCCATCGCGCGGTTCCTGCACTGGCTGTCGCTGGCGGCCCCCAGCGGCGAGCAAACCGAACTGACCGCCGCCGCGCGTTTGCAGGCGTTCCGCGCCGACACTGGCCTGCTGCGCGACTTGTCGTTCGATACGATCTCCGCCGCCGGGGCGCACGCCGCCAGCCCGCATTACAAAGTGGACGCGGCGTCCAACATCCCAATCGGCCAGAACTCGATCTATCTGGTCGATTCGGGCGGGCAGTATCTGGATGGCACCACCGATATCACCCGCACCGTCTGGGTTGGAACGCCGGACGGACTGGGCCTGCCGACTGCGGAGCACAAGGACCGCTTCACCCGCGTGCTCAAGGGCCACATCACGCTCGCCACCGCGGTCTTTCCCAAGGGCACCACCGGCGGCCAGCTCGATAGTTTCGCGCGGATGCACCTGTGGCAGGCCGGGGTCGATTACGCGCATGGCACCGGGCACGGGGTGGGCAGCTTCCTGTCGGTCCACGAAGGTCCGCAGCGCATCGCCAAGGCCGCTGGCGGCCAGCCCGGGACCGGGCAGGAACTGCTGCCCGGCATGATCCTGTCGAACGAGCCGGGCTATTACAAGCCGGGCGCTTTCGGCATCCGAATAGAAAATCTGGTGCTGGTCGAGCCGCGCGAACTGGCCGGGATGGAAGGCGAATTTTTCGGGTTTGAAACGCTGACCTTCGCGCCGATCGATGCCGCGCTGGTCGATCACAGCCTGCTCACCCGCGCTGAAGTGGAATGGTGGAACAGCTATCATGCAACGGTTGAGGCAGTGCTCGCACCACAGCTGGACGGTGCCGCGCTGGATTGGCTCAAAGCCGCCTGCGCGCCCTTGCCAGAGCTTTGATGTTCCTTTAATGTTCCGCCATCGATTCGAAGGGAAAAAACCATGATCGGCTATGTGACTGTCGGAACCAATGATTTGCCGCGCGCCGCCAAGTTCTATGATGCGATCGCAGCCGAGATGGGCACGGCGCGAATGATGGAGTTTGACAGCTTCATCGCCTGGGGCACGCCGGGCGGCAGAGCCGGGATTGCCGCGACCGCGCCGTTCGACGGTCAGGCTGCTACGGTCGGCAACGGGGTCATGGTCGCGCTCGAAGCGGACAATCAGGATCAGGTTCAGCGGCTCCACGCGATCGCGCTGGCGCATGGCGGAAGCGATGAAGGCGCGCCCGGCCCGCGCGGCGAAAGCGGCTTCTACGCTGGTTATTTCCGCGATCCGGATGGCAACAAGCTGGCCGCCTTTGTGATGGGCTGAGGCGCGCGGGGACGGCTTGCGCAGGGCTTAACGCG
Source organism: Novosphingobium sp. (assembly GCA_031416535.1). GTDB lineage: Bacteria > Pseudomonadota > Alphaproteobacteria > Sphingomonadales > Sphingomonadaceae > Novosphingobium. The sequence continues at coordinate 6,425 of JANOTT010000069.1, forward strand.
CTGCCCAGCCCGCGACAAATGGCGACAAAACAGGGCAATTGCGGCATAGCGGTGCGACACCGTGGTTCTAGTACCGGTTTTAGGAGCCGCGCGGCACCAGTTTGCTCCTCCCGTCGGTCCGCGCGGCTTCACCCGATCTGAACGCAGGAGATGTTCGAATGCAGAAATCCCTTATCGGCCTGACGCTGCTGTCGCTGGGCTTTGCTGGCAGTGCCTATGCCGCCGAAACCATGCCGGGCGGCGATCCGCTGGGCGACAAGTCCATGACCAAGGCTGAATTCCAGGCCAAGGGCGCCGCAATGTTTGCGCGGATGGACGCCAACCAGGACGGCAAGCTCAATGCTGCCGACCGCGCGGCGCACATGGGCCAGAAGTTCGATATGGTCGACGCCAACCATGACGGCGCGCTCTCACGCGATGAATTCATGGCGAAGCATCAGCGCGGACCAAGCGGCGTCGGCGCTGACGGTGCTGGCTCCGACGGCAAGCGTCGTGGCGGGCATCATGCCGGCGGCGGGCATGACGGAATGATGCTGCGAATGGCCGATACCAATCAGGACGGCGCGGTCAGCAAGGACGAATTCATGACCACGCACGTCAAGCATTTCGACCTGATGGACGCCAATCACGACGGCCAGCTGACCAAAGCCGAACGCCAGGCCGCGCGCGAAAAAATGCGCGCGATGGCCGGAATGGGGGGCGGCAAGCGGCATGGCGGCAAGCATGGCGGCACGCATGGCGGACACGACATGCGGGCGATGGGTGACATGCCCCCGCCGCCGCCCGCCAACTGAACCTGGCAGGACACGCCAGGATGGGCGCTTCCTGAATGGATCCGGCTGCCACAACCCGGTTGCTGCTCGTCGATGACGAAGCGGCGCTGCGCGAACCCCTGGCCGAGTATCTTGTCCGCCAGGGGTTCAGCGTTGTGCAGGCCGCGAGCGCCGCGCAGGCGCGCAGTCTGCTCAAGACCGAACTGCCCGATCTGGTGCTGCTCGATATTATGATGCCGGGCGAGGACGGGCTGTCGCTGTGCCGTCACCTGGCCGAGGCGCATGCCATTCCCACGATCCTGCTGACCGCCAAGGGCGAAGCGACCGACCGCATTGTCGGGCTCGAAATCGGTGCTGACGACTATGTCGTCAAACCTTTCGAGCCGCGCGAACTGGTCGCGCGGATCCGCTCGGTGCTGCGCCGCAGCGCCAAGGGCGCAGCACCGGCGGCCGACGACGAACTGTTCGAGTTCGAAGGCTGGCGGCTCGATCCGCTAAAGCGCCGGCTGAGCGACCCCGGGGGGGCGATGGTGTCGATCTCGTCGGCCGAATTCCGCTTGCTGCTGGCGTTCCTTGAGCATCCGCGCCAAGTGCTCCACCGCGACCGGCTGCTCGACATGGTCCAGGGCCGCGAAGCGCATCTGTTCGACCGCGCGATCGATAACCAGATCAGCCGCCTGCGCCGCAAGATCGAAGCCGACAACCGCAATCCGGTACTGATCCAGACCGTCTGGGGCGGCGGCTACATGCTGGCCGCCGATGTCCGGCGCGAACGCCCCGCCTGATGGCGCGCAGGTTCGCCGGGCTTTTTCCCCGCCCTTGGCCCCGCAGTCTGCGCGGGCAATTGTTGCTGGCGATCGGGATTGCGCTGCTGCTGGCGCAAGGCATCAGTGCCGCTTTGCTGTACCGCGCGCAAACCGAACGGCGCGAGGCCGCGCTGGTCCACGGCGCGGCGATGCGGCTGTTCGCGGCCAACCATGACGAAGCGATGCTCGGCCCGCACCCGCCCGGCACGTATGAGGCAGCGCGTCACCTCAGGGTCGAACACCTGACCGCAGCGCCGTTGCTGACGAGCGACCGGCGCAGCCCGCGGGCCGAGGCTGAATTGCAGGAAATTCTGGCCGGGCAAGGGGTCGCGGCCAAGCATGTCGTGGTGTTTCGCCGCTCCGCCAGCGACGATCCGCGGCTCGTGCGGCGGGCGGCCCGGCGCGCCTCGATCCTGGGCCAACATGCGCCGCCGCTCCCGCGTGAGATCATGATTGCCGGGGTCGAGCTACCGGGCAGCGGTGGGTGGATGGTGGTGCGCATGGCGGTCCCGCCGACCGAGCGCACACTGCTCGCGACGCTGGTTGGGCAAACGCTATTGTTGTTTGCGCTTTTGTTCGGCGCAATCGCATTGATCTTGGGGCAGATCACCAAGCCGTTGGCCGCGCTGACCACCCGGATCGAGCGGTTCGCCGCCAAGCAGGACGCCGCCGGGCCGCTCAAACCGCGCGGACCTGACGATGTGCGCCGCCTGATCGTGGCGCACAACGCGATGGAGGCGCGGCTGTCGGCGATGCTCAACGAGAAGGACGTGATGCTCGGCGCGATCGGGCACGACCTCAAGACGCCGCTGGCCGCGCTGCGGGTGCGGATCGAGAGCGTCGAGGACGCGGCCGAGCGCGGCAAGATGGCGCGCACGATCGAGGATATTACCCGCTCGCTCGATGATATCCTCTCGCTGGCGCGCGTCGGCCGGCCGAGCGATCCGCTCGAACCGGCTGACCTTGGCGCGCTGGTCGCGCTGGTCGCCGAGGAATTCGAGGACCTGGGCGAGCCGGTCACGTTCACCCCCGCAGCGACGCGGATCGTGCTGCCGCTGCGCGCCACCTGGCTGCGCCGGGCGGTGCGCAATCTGACGGGCAATGCGCTGCGCTATGGCCAGACCGCCAGAATCAGTCTGGCGCAAGAAGCTGGGCAGGCGGTGATCCGGATCGAAGACGACGGCCCCGGCATTCCGGGCGATCAGCTGGCGCTGATGCTCGAACCGTTCACCCGCGGCGATCCATCGCGCAACAGCGAAACCGGCGGGGCCGGGCTTGGATTGACTTTGGCCCGCGCGATTGCCGACCAGCATGGCGGCACGCTGCAGCTGACCAATCGGCTGGATGCGCAGGGCAAGACTGTGGGCCTTACCGCCGCGCTCAACCTGCCGCTTACTTGATCTGGGCCAGCGCGGCTGACAGCTCGGCCCCGCGGGCCTCCTTCAACACCCCGCAGCTGCGCACCCGTTCAGTCACGCGCTCCACCTCCAGCGCGCCGGTCTTGCCGGCCAGTTTGGGCCGAAGCAACGCGGCGATCTCATCCGCGCGGGCGGCCGAGCAGAACCCGCCGACAATCCCCGGCAGCCGTGCGGTGGAGAAGATCCCGCCGCCGCCAGCGGTCAGCTGGTCAAAGTTGGCTTTGAGCCAGTCAAACCCCATGTCGCGGGTCTCACGCGAGCCAATCACGGTGCGGATCACGCCCATCCGTTCGCTTTTGCGCAGGCGGGCGTCGGTAAACTCGTTAAGCACCCATGTCGCGATATCGGCCTTGCCCGAGCTGGCGATTGCCCCCAGCGCAGCTGGGCGGAACAGCGAATCCTGCGAGGCCAGCGCCTGATTGGCCAAGGCCTTGGCTGCATCGAGCCCACCGTCATTGAGCAGCACCTGGAAGGCGGCATTGAACCACGCCGGATCGAGCGCCTCGAGGTCGCCGCCAAGGTAGGCCCTGGCCGCGCCGCCTAGCTGCGCCCGCAGCGCCGCGTCGCGCCCGGTGGTAGCGAGCCGCCAGACGACTTGCTCGCGCTGTTGCGATTTCTCAGGATTCTCGGCCGCATAGGCTCCGGCCCGCGGATTGAACCCCATCGCGATTAGCCGCGGGCGATAGACCTGCTCCAGAAAACGGCGGTAGCCGGCCTCGCCCGCTGCGCTCAGCATCCCGGTATTGTACAGTGTTTGCAGCGAATCGACCCCGGCATCGCTGGCATAGCTATCCGGGTTGCGGGAGAGCCGCTTGGCGGCGGCGATCAGTTGGCTCGGACTGGCCCGCCCGGCGAGGAAGCTGGCATAGAGCGAATCGTCGAGCGCCAGGGCCTCCCCGCCCGGAAGCCGATCGGCGATGGCGATCAGCGCGTCCCAATCCTTGGTCGGCAGCTCAACCCGGTAATAGCCGGTGCCCCCGGCATTGGGGATCAGCGCGCCCTTGCCCGCCACCGCCACGTTGCCGCTGGCCTGATCGAGCAACTGGCACTGCTTTGTTCCCGCGCTGCGCCGCACGCACAGCGGCACGCCCCAGCGCTGCGCCGGAGCAGCGGCGCCCAGCATCGCATAGCGACTTTGGGTAACGCGGAAGCTGCCTTTGGGACCGGGGGTAAAGGTGATCAGCGGCACGCCCTGTTGAGCGGTGAAGCTCTGCATCGCTGGCACGATCCGTGGATCGCCCGAAGCCTGGGCCAGCGCCGCAAAAAAGTCGGTGCTGGTGGCGTTACCATTAGCGTGCGCGGCCATGTAGCGGCGCACGCCGGTGCGAAACTTGTCATCGCCCAGATAGCCCGCAATCATCGCCACCACGTGGCCGCCCTTGCCATACGTGATCGAATCGAAGGCTTCATCGATCTGGGCATTGGTGGGAATCGGCTGATGGATCGCGCGGCCCGCAGTCAGCGCGTCGGTGTTCATCGCATTGAAGCCATCGGCCAGCGCCCCCGCCCGGATATTGAGTTCGGGCTTCCATTCGTCGCCGATCCGGAAACCCATCCAGTTGGCGAAGCTTTCATTAAGCCAGATATCGTCCCACCACGCCGGGGTGACCAGATCGCCGAACCATTGGTGCGCCAGCTCGTGCGAAACGACCATGCCGAACGACCGCTTTTGTCTGGTGGTGGCCTTGTCATCGAGCACCAGGAGCTGATCGGCGTAAAGATCGGCCCCGGCATTCTCCATCGCGCCAGGCATGATCGGCGAGGTGATCTGATCGAGCTTGGGATAGGGGAAGGCTTGTCCGAAATAGCGTTCAAGGTGAGTAACAATCCCCTTGGTGCCTTCGAGCGCGTAGCTGATCTTGCCGGCATTCTGTTTGGTGGTGATTATCCGAATCGGCAGCGGTCTGGCCCGCTGCGGGGTTGCCGGGACCGTCCCTTCGACGCTGGCGAATGGCCCGACCATCATCGCCACCAGATACGTCGGCAGCGGCAGGGTCGGCGCAAAGCGGTGTACCGCCAGGCCCGCTTCGGTGGTGACCGACAGCTCGGGCGCATTGCTCACCGCCATCTGCCCCGGCCTGGTGCGCAGGGTGACCGTGAACGGCACCTTGAAGCCGGGCTCGTCAAACCCGGGGAAGGCCGCGCGGGCGTCGATCGACTGGAACTGGGTCCAGCTGTACCAGTCGTCACCCACTTTGACGCGGAACATGCCCGATGGACCGCTCTCGAACGGCGCTTGATAATCGAACGCAAACGTCACCGGCCCGGCCGGCAGCACCTGATTGAATACCAGCCGCGCGACGCCGCTGGCTTCAATCTCGTGCCACTGCCCGGTGAAGGTCTGCCCGCCGACCCTGGCCACGGCCTTGCTCATCTTGAGCCCGCGGCCATGCAAATCGATAAATGTGCTTGGCATTTTCAATGTGGCGTCGATTTCGACGTGCCCCGAAAAATCCTCGCGCGCTGGATCGACGGTCAGGTCGAGCCGGTAGGCCACCGGCTGGACCGCGCCGGTCAGTTTACCACGCGGCACCGGCGCCAAAGCGGCGGCGGCTTTTGCGCCCGGATCATCGGTCGCAGCAACTGGGGTATTGCTCATCAGCGGCGTAGCGAGGGCGAACGAAAGTGTAGCGGCGGCAAGCAGCAACGAGCGCATGAATTCTCCGATGGCGACCTTATAGTTGGCTGGCACAAAGCCCAATCGCGCGCACAATACAACCGCCCGCTTCGATCAAGCGCCGATCCCACCCGACCAAGGTCGGCGTCAGCGGGGTGTCGGCGTCAGCGCAGCAAGCCGCCGAGCAGTCCGCGCGCGAACCGCCCGAGCATCGCCCCGCCCAGCGCGGTACCGATCGCGCCCGCCGCCGCGCTCGCCGCCGAAGCCCCGACGTTGCCGCCCGAGCGCCGTCCGGTCATGCTGCGCGCCATCATCGTGCCGGCCGAAGATGCCGCCGCGCCGAATGCGGCCTTGCCGGCCTTTTCCCACATGCTGGGGGTGGCGCGGGGCTGGGCGCGCTGGGCTTCGACGCCCTGCTCGGACACCACTTGCGCCGCAGCAGCGGCATCATGCGCCTTCTGGCTGAGCACCTCGGACGCCGATTCGCGGTTGACCGCGGTATCGTATTTGTCAGCGAACGGACTGATCGACTGGATGATCGCGCGCTCCTTGGGGGTAACCGGCCCCAGCCGCGAGCGCGGCGGGGCGATCAGCGTGCGCTGGACCACAGTGGGTGCGCCTTCGTGGTCGAGCGTCGAGACCAGCGCCTCGCCCACCTTCAACTGGGTGATCGCGGTCTCGACATCGAGTTTGGGGTTGATGCGGAAGGTCTCGGCCGCAGCGCGGATCGCCTTTTGATCGCGCGGGGTAAAGGCGCGCAGCGCGTGCTGCACCCGGTTGCCAAGCTGACCGGCGATTTTTTCGGGAATGTCGATCGGGTTCTGGGTGACAAAATAGACCCCCACGCCTTTCGAGCGGATCAGCCGGACCACCTGTTCAATCTTGTCGAACAGGGCCTGCGGGGCATCGTCGAACAGCAGGTGGGCTTCATCGAAAAAAAACACCAGCTTGGGCTGTTCGAGATCGCCGACTTCGGGCAGTGCCTCGAACAGCTCGCTCAGCAGCCACAGCAGGAAGGTGGCGTAAAGCTTCGGGCTCTGCATCAGCCGGTCGGCGGCGAGCACGTTGATGATCCCCTTTCCGGATTCGTCGCAGCGCAGCAGATCGTTGATCTCGAACGCCGGTTCGCCAAAGAACTTGTCCGCGCCCTGGCTTTCGAAGGCGAGCAGCTGCCGCTGGATCGTGCCGACGGTGGCCCTGGAAATGTTGCCATAGGTCGTGGTCAGCGCGCTCGCGTGTTCGGCGCAGGTCATCAATGCCTGTTGCAGGTCGTCGAAATCGAGCAGCAGCAAACCGTTGTCGTCAGCCCATTTGAACACGATGGCCAGCACGCCTTCCTGGGTGTCGTTCAGCCCCAGCAGCCGCGACAGCAACAGCGCCCCCATTTCCGAAATGGTGGTGCGGATCGGGTGGCCCTGCTGCCCGTACAGATCCCAGAACACCGCCGGATTGTCGCGATAATCGAACGGCTCGATCCCCAGCTGCCGGGCGCGGCCCTCGATACTTTCGGCGTGCTTGAAAGCATGGCTGCCGGCCATCGAAATGCCCGCCAGATCACCCTTCACGTCGGCCATGAACACCGGCACGCCCGCGGCAGAAAACTGTTCGGCCAGCGTCTGCAGCGTGACGGTCTTGCCGGTGCCGGTCGCGCCGGCGATCAGCCCGTGGCGGTTCGCTTTGCTCAGCGCCAGCGTCTGACGCTCACCGTTGTCGGCCAGCCCGATGTAGATGTCATTCATGTGCACTGCTCCTGCCGCGATTCTGAATCTGCTTCAGCGATAGAGCGCCCATTCCGCTTGTGCGAGGGGCTTTTTGCAACTGGCGGCAAGCCCCGCTAGAAGCGCCTGCGATGCCCGCGCCTTTCATCCTGCTTGACGATGCCCGCGCTGATGGCGCCAGCCCGGCGCGGCTGTATGAAAACCCGCGCGAGGTGGTGGTGGCGCAGCGGGTGGACGAGGTGCTGTCCGCGCTCGAACGGATCGCCGCCTTGCGCCGCGCAGGCGCGCAGCTGGCCGGCTATCTGGCCTATGAGGCGGGGCTGGCGCTTGAGCCGAAGCTGGCCAAACTGGCGCCCGCGCGCAGCGGCGCGGCCGGGCCGCTGGTGTGGTTCGGCGCATTCGATGCCTACCGCGAGCTGGCGGCCGAGACAGTGCCCGCGTGGCTGGCCGCGCAGGCCCCCGGCCCGGCGCAGGTCGGCCCGCTCGATCCGCAGCTGTCGGCGGGCGGTTATGCCAGGGCGTTTGCCGCGCTGCAGGAGCGGATCGCGGCGGGCGATATCTATCAGGCCAATTTGACGTTCGCGCTGGCCGGATCGTACCGCGGCGATCCCTTGGCGCTGTATGCCGCCGCGCGGCCGGCCGCCGGGGCAGGCTATGGCGGGGTGGTGTTCGATGGCACCCACTGGCTGCTGAGCTTCTCGCCCGAGCTGTTTTTTGCCGAGCACGGCGGCGCGGCCATGGTCAAACCGATGAAGGGCACGCGCCCGCGTGGCCGCGATCCGGCTGAAGACGCGCGGCTGAAGGCAGAATTGGCGACGTCCGAAAAAGACCACGCCGAGAACCTGATGATCGTTGACCTGTTGCGCAACGATCTGTCGCGGGTGGCCAAGCCGGGCAGCGTCAAGGTGGAAGATGCCTTTGCGGTCGAAACCTATCCCACGGTTCACCAGATGGTGACCACGGTGCGCGCGCAATTGACCGACGGCACCAGCGCGGCCGACCTGCTGCGCGCGCTGTTCCCGTGCGGCTCGATCACCGGCGCGCCCAAGATCCGCGCGATGGAGCTGATCGATCAGACCGAACGCGACGCGCGCGGGCCTTATTGCGGCGCGATCGGCCGGATCGACGCGGCCAGCGCCGATGGAACGAGCAACGCGGCGTTCAACGTGGCGATCCGCACACTGCGGCTGACCCCGCAGGAAAACCACCGCGGCGCCGCGGTGCTTGGGGTCGGCTCGGCGATTGTGGCGGACAGCGAAGTGCTGATCGAATGGCGTGAATGCCTGGTCAAGGGCGGGTTCGTGCGGCTGGCAGCGGGCGGCGCCGACCTGATCGAGACCATGCGGTTCACCCCCGATGCGGGGATTCCGCTGCTCGAACTGCACCTTGAACGGATCAGTACGAGCGCCGCCGAGCTGGGTTTTGCGTTCGATCGCCACGCGGTGCGCAACGCAATCCAGGCGCTGTGCTTCGAAGCCGATGCCCCGGCCAGGCTGCGGCTGGTGGCCGCGCGCAGCGGCGCCTATTGCCTTGAACTGGGCGCGCTGCCACCGCCGATCAGCGAGCCCGTCGCCTGCGCGGTGCTGCCGCTGCCGGTCGATAGCGGTGACTGGCGGCTGCGCCACAAGAGCAGCGACCGGCATTTTTACGAAGCTGCACTGGCGGCGGCGCAGGCCGCCGGAGCGCACGAAGCGCTGCTGCTGCGCGATGACGGGCTGCTGACCGAAGGCAGCTTCACCAGCCTGTTCGTCGAGCGCGGCGGGCAATTGCTCACCCCGCCCGCCGCGCTGGGGCTGCTGCCCGGGGTGCTGCGCCGTTCGCTGCTCGAGGCCGGACGCGCGGTCGAAGCCGAGCTGACGCTGGACGATCTGACGGACGGGTTCCTGATCGGCAACGCCTTGCGCGGGCTGATCGCGGCGCGGTTGCTGTGAAACTCTCCGCTGCCCTCAGCCGAATTGCTGCTTCGCGCACCGCCGCGATGATGGACCGCGCATTCGAACTTCGCGCGGCCGGACAGGACATCATCTCGCTGTCGGTGGGCGAGCCCGATTTCGCCACCCCGCCGCATGTGATCGCGGCGGCCAAGGCGGCGCTTGACGCGGGCGAGACCAAATACACCGCGGTCTCCGGCACCCAGCGGCTGCGCGAGGCGGCGGCGCTGCACTTCGCGCGCGATCTGGGCATCACCGTCCCGGCCAGCCAGACGATGGTCAGCGCGGGCGGCAAGCAGGCGATCTTCCATGCGCTCCTCGCCACGCTCGATCCGGGCGACGAAGTGCTGATCCCCGCGCCGTGGTGGGTCAGCTATCCCGAAATTGCGCGCTTTGCCGGAGCCGAGGTGGTGCCGCTGGCAACCACCCCCGCCAGCGGATACCGGATTACGCCCGCACAGCTTGCCGCCGCGATCACGCCCAGAACCCGCTGGCTGCTGCTGAACAGCCCCGGCAACCCGACCGGCTCGGTCTATTCGGCGCAGGCGCTGCGCGCGCTGGGCGATGTGCTGGCGCAGTATCCCCAAGTCATGGTCATGTCCGACGATATCTACGCCCCGCTGCGCTATCTGCCGGGCCGTCATGCCACAATCGCTGCGGTGTGCCCCGAACTGGCGGCGCGCGTGCTGACCGTCTCGGGTCTATCCAAAAGCCACGCTATGACCGGCTTCCGGATCGGCCTAGCTGCCGGCCCTGAGTGGCTGATCAAGGCGATGGGCAAGCTCCAATCGCATTCGTCGGGCAACCCGTCGTCGATCAGCCAGGCGGCGGCGGTGGCGGCGCTCGAAGGCCCGCAGGATTTCCTGCGCGACTGGTGTGCAATCATGCGCAGCCGCCGTGACCGCGTGGTCGCCGCGATCAATGCGGTGCCGGGGCTGAGCACCCCTAGCCCCGACGGCGCGTTCTATTGCCTGGTCGATGCTGGGCCTTTAATCGGCCGGTTCGGCGATGACGAACAGCTGTGCCTGCACCTGCTCGATCACGGCGTCGCGGTGGTTGCGGCCTCGGCCTTCGGAGGCCATGACGGCTTCCGCCTCAGCTTCGCGGCGAGCGAAGCTGGGCTCGATGAAGCAGTGCGCCGCATTGCCGGAGCTTTGAAATGATTGTCCTGACATGAGTTACCCTCTTTTCCGTCATCCGCTCAGCCTGAGCGGGGGCCCGGATCACCAAGGGTTGGAGATCTGGTCATGATCCAGCTGCCCATCCTGTTCGAAGACGGTGAGGCCTTGGTGATCGACAAGCCGGCAGGGCTGCCGATCGACCCACCGCGCAATGGCGGGCTGTGCCTCGATAACTATCTCGAAGCGCTCAAGCTGGGGTTCCAGCGGCTGCCGATCGCGGTCCACCGGCTCGATCACGATACCTCGGGCTGCCTGCTGCTGGCCCGCAATCCCAAGGCGCACAAGCGCTTCACCGCTGCGTTCGAAGCGCGGGTGGTCGAGAAGCGCTATCTGGGGATCGTGGCCGGGCGCTTGCCGGACGTTGCGGGGACCATCGAACTGGCGCTGAGCAAGATCAGCAGCGCCGAGGCGGGCTGGCGGATGATCCCGGCCGAGGCGGGCAAGCCCTCGGTCACCCACTGGCGCAAGCTGGCCGAACTTGACGGCAACACGCTGGTCGAATTCCGCCCCGAAACCGGGCGCACCCACCAGATCCGGATTCACGCGCTGGCGGGCCTGGGTCTGCCGCTGCTCGGCGATCCGATTTATGGCGACGGCACGGGGGCCAAGCGCACGATGCTCCACGCGGCGGGTTTGACCGTGCACCGCGGTGAGAAACCGCCGATTGTGGCGGTTTCGCCAATGCCGGCCGACTTTCTGGCGCTGGGCTTTACCGAACCCGAGTTCGCCGCGGTGATGCCGTGGGCAGTGCCCCCCGAACCAGACGCCGAAGACAACGGTGGCTAACCTGCCCCCCGACGTGGCGGCGCGCGCGCTGGCCGCGCTCAGCGAAAGTTTTATCACTGCGACCGGACCGGGCGGGCAAAACGTCAACAAGGTGGCGACTGCGGTGCAATTGCGGATCGATCTGTACGCGCTGCGGCTCGATCCGCAGGTCTACGCCCGGCTACGCACGCTGGCGGGGAGCAAGCTCACGTCGGCTGGAGAAATCGTCCTCACCGCGCGGCGTTTTCGCACGCAGGATGCCAACCGCACCGATGCGCGCGCGCGGCTGCTCGCCCTGCTCGCCGATGCCCACGACCTCCCCCAGAAACGCGCCAAAACCCGGCTAAATCGGGTGGGTAAGGTCGAGCGTCTGGCCGGCAAGAAAATCCGCGGCACGATCAAAGCCGGACGGGGCAAGGTGCAGCTGGACTAGCCGTCAGCGCTGTCCGCGCCAAGCCGATCGAGCCACGCCTGCGCCTGTTTGGGCTCGCCCACGGCCTGCGAATCGGGCTTGCCGCGCGCGGCCAGAAATTGCGGGTGCAGGCCGAATTGCGGCAAGCCGAGCTGCTCGCGCATTTTTTCGATTGCCTCGCCCAGTTCGTTCAATTCCTCGATCACCGGCGCCGCCGCCGCGCGGGCCGAGCGATCGCTCTGGTGATCGAACAAGCCCCACTTCCCCGCCGCCGTCACCCGCAGCGCCGCAATCAGCGCGGCGGTGTATTCGGTTTCAAGCTCTTCACGGCGCGCATCAAGGCGTTCGAGACGATCTGCTTTGGCCATGGTGCAAGCGTTAGGCCCGCGCGTCGGCCGCTGCAAATTGTTACGAAGCCTGCGCGCTCATCACGTGCCGCCCGTCGCTGGCGAACGCGCCCAGTTCCCAGCCGCCGTCGGTGCTGCGCATTGCCAGATGCAGCGCTTCGCCGCAAATCGCGGGGCTGAGGCCGCGGAAGGTGAAGCTCTTGAGCGCATTATCGCCAAGGTCGCGGCGGGCGAGGTCGAGCAAGAGCGTGGCGGTCAGCGGGCCGTGGACGACCAGGCCGCGATAGCCTTCGTGCCCCTTCGCATAGGGCAGATCGTAGTGGATCCGGTGGCTGTTGAAGGTCAGCGCGGAATAGCGGAACAACAGCGGCTCGGTGGGCGTAACCTCGCGCACCGCGTCCCAGGCTGGTCCATCGAAAGTCCCTGCCCCGGGCTCTGGCGGCACTGGCACGGTGCCCGGCGGGGGGGCGTCACGGTACACCAGGGTCTGCACTTCGCGCACCGCCATTGCGCCATCGGCGCGGGTTTCGTGCGCCAGATCGACAAACACCAGAGTGCCCGAGCCACCGCATTTTTCAGTTACTGACTGGACCCGCGAGGTGCGCTCGATGGCTTGACCGAGCTGCAACGGCGCCAGGAATTCCACCGTGCTTGAGGCCCACATCCGGCGCGGCAGGGGCACGGGCGGGAGGAAGCTGTCCGCGCTGTCATCGCGCACGGGGTGACCATCAGGGCCGAGCGCAGTGGTCGCCGCGTCGGGCAGACACAGGCACCAGTGCAGCCCCTGCGGCAAGCTGCCATCAACCGGTGCGGTCCGGTCGAGCGTCGCCAGCCAGCGCGCGGCAAGACCTGCGCCAATCAAATCGCTGCGCTGTTCCGCGCGTCCGGTCCACGCATCCCATGTGCTCACTGCCGCGCCGCCCATTCGCGCAGCATGTGCTTGGCGATCTGCAATTGGAGGATCTGCGTGGTGCCCTCGTAAATCCGGTAGATCCGCGCATCGCGGAAAAACCGTTCGGCGTCGTATTCGGCCAAGTAGCCCGCGCCGCCATAGATCTGCACCACCCGGTCGGTCACCCGCCCGCACATCTCGCTGGCGAAGACCTTGAACGCGGCGGCCTTGCGCAGCACGTTCTCGCCCGCATCGGCGCGGGCGGTGACGTCGGCCAGCATCGCCTCGGCGGCGTAGATTTCGATCTCGCTGTCAGCCAGCATCGCCTGGATCAGCTGGAAATTGGCAATCGGTTCGCCAAACGCCTTGCGCTCGTTGGCATAACGCAGCGCCGAATCGAGTGCGCGGCGCGCATAGCCAGTCGCCGCTGCGCCAACCGAGATGCGGCCGTTATCCAGGCTCTGCATCGCGGTGACGAAGCCTTTGCCTTCCTCATCGCCGAGCAGCGCATCGGCGGGCAGGTGAACATCATCCATGACGATGTCGGCGATATGGCTGCCCGACTGGCCCATCTTTTTGTCCGGCTTGCCGACCGCAATTCCCGGCGTATCCATCGACACCAGAAAGGCACTGACATGGGCATTTTTAGGCAGCGCTTCTCGGCTGGTTCTGGCCATGATCAACGCGAGTTTGGCGCTTGGTGCATTGGTTATGTAGCGCTTGTCCCCGTTCAGCACCCAGCCGTTGCCGCTGCGCACCGCAGTGGTCTGCATCGCCGCCGAATCCGAGCCCGAGCCGGGTTCGGTGAGGCCGAAACTGGCGATCTCCCCGGCGGCGAGGCGCGGTAGCCACTGCGCCTTTTGTGCCGCAGTCCCGCCGTTCTTGAGCGCCGAGCAGACCATCCCGATGTTGATCGAAATGATCGAGCGGTAGGCCGGCATCGCATAGGACAGCACGTTGATCGTGCGCGCATACTGGCTGATATTCATCCCCGCGCCGCCGTATTCCTCCGGGATGGTCAGCCCGAACAACCCCATGTCGCGCATCTCGGCCAGGATCGCGTCGGGGATGCGGTCGCTCTCGATCACCGCGCGCTCGGCCGGGATCAGCCGCTCGCGCACATAGCGTTCAAGCTGTTCGATGAACTGGCCGAAGATGTCGTGGTCCATGCCGGTGTTGATCATTGGGGCCTCAGATCGGATCGTAAGGGAAAACGTGCGCCGAAACCTCGTCGGCGCGGGCCATGTCGTGAGTAAAGGCAGGGATCAGTTCGGCGGCGATGCTTTCAGGGGTCCAGCCTTCGGCCTTGGTCATCGACCGGATCGGGCGCGGTTTGGAGAACAGCACGATCTCGTTCTTGCGCACCGCGAAGATCTGGTTGCTGACCGCGCTGGCGGCGTCCGAGGCGAGGTAGACCACCAGCGGCGCGATCTTGTCGGCGCTCATCGTCTTGAGCCGTTCAACGCGTTCTAGCGCTTCGGGGGTCGCGGCCGGGATCGAGGCGGTCATCCGGCTCCACGCGAACGGCGCGATACAGTTCGAGCGCACGCCCACGCGCGCCATGTCGAGCGCGATCGATTGCGACAGGCCGACGATGCCCAGCTTGGCCGCGCTGTAATTGGCCTGGCCGATGTTGCCGATCAGGCCGCTGGTCGAGGTGAAGTGGATGAAGCTGCCCGATTGCTGTTCGCGAAAGTAGGGCGTCGCCGCTTTCGAGACATTGAAGCAGCCATTGAGGTGGACGTCGATCACCGCGCGCCAGTCCTCGTGACTCAGCTTGTGCCAGATCGAATCGCGCAGGATTCCAGCGTTGTTGACCACCGCATCAATTCGGCCAAAGTGCTTCACCGCGTCCTCGATAATCGAGGCTGCACCGAGCGGATCGGTGACGCTGGCGAGGTTGGCATGAGCCTGTCCGCCCGCCGCGATAATGGCGTCTGTGGTCTGCTGCGCCGGGCCGGCGTCGCCGCCTTCACCCGCGCCGCCGACCCCGGGATCGTTCACCACTACGGCGGCGCCGTGCCGCGCAGCGAGCAACGCAATCTCGCGCCCGACCCCGCGCCCCGCGCCGGTAATCGCCACCACTTTGCCTGCCAACATGCCCATCTGCGCCGAATCCTTCAGCCTAATTACCCGCAAAAATCAGGCTTAAGCCGGTCCGACTGGAAATCAACCGGCGGGTTTGACGGGGGCTGTGGTCCGGGTTTGCTCAGCCGATAGAGGCTGCGGTGCTGTGCCTTTCTGCGCCGCCGGGATCGCTGCAGCGGGTAACTGCTGGCTTTCCAGCATTGCGGCCGCATCGTCGAGTGCGCGCGCCTCGCCCGCGCTGCCCCCGCTAGCGTCGCTGGCATTATCGGGCTGCGAGCACGCCGCCCCCAGCAGTATCAGCGGCAGAGTGAGGATCAGCCGCATCGCCTCATGATAGCGCTTGTCGGCCACAGGACCAGCTCCAGCAATGCGCTTCAGGGTTTGGGCGGCGCAGCCGGTGCGGCAGCGGTAGCGGCCTCGGCACCAGCCGACGCCGAGGCATCGGCCACCGGCGCAGCATCGACTTCCTGGACCGCTTCTTCCGCCGGCATTTCGACGTTATCAGCCTGCGCCTGTTCCTTCGCGCTTTCCGCGCTGCCGCATCCGGCGAGTGCCAGCGCGGCCACCGTCGCAACGGCCAAAGCAGCAAATTTCTTCATGCAAATCCCTTTTCGCAACAGGCGGCTGCGCGCAACTAAGGCCGCGCCCGGCGTAATTCTTAACCATCCTGCTGCGCGCTGCCAACCGTCAATTTATCCCGTTGTGGCGCAATCGACCGATGTCAGTTGACTAAGCCATGTGATGATGGCGGTTGATAAGATATAAAGATTTCTTTATATGATGCAGCGATGCGGATCGATCCCACCTTGCGCGCGCTCGCTGACCCAACCCGGCTCAGGATCATGCGGCTGCTCGCCGCGATGGAACTGGCAGTGGGCGAACTGGCACAAGTGCTCGGTCAAAGCCAGCCGCGCGTTTCGCGCCACGTGCGGATATTGTGCGATGCCGGGCTCGCCGAACGCCGCAAGGAGGGCAGCTGGGTGTTTCTGCGCAGCGCCATCGGCCCCGGACGCGCCCCGCCGCTCGGCTCCGCCGCGGCGCACTTGCTCGCGGTGGCCGAAAGCGACGACGCGCAGTTTGCCGCGCGCTGCAGCGAAGATCGCCGGCATCTGGCTGCGATCCGGGCGGCGCGCGAAGCCAGTGCCGCGGCCTATTTTGCGCGCTATGCCGCCGAGTGGGACCAGTTGCGTGGGCTGCACAGCCCCGATGCCCCGGTCGAGGCCGCGCTGTCCCGCGCGCTGGGTTCGGGCAGCCTCGGCGCGCTGCTCGATGTCGGCACTGGCACCGGGCGGATTGCCGAGCTGCTGGCCCCGCGCGCCAGCCAGGTCACCGCGCTCGACAACAGCCCCGAGATGCTCCGTTTGGCGCGGGCCCGGTTGCAGCACCTCGCTGCCGAGCAACTGGCGCTGGTCCAAGGCGATTTTACCGCCTTGCCGTTTGCCGAGGCTACGTTCGACACCGTGCTGTTTCATCAGGTGCTGCATTACGCGCAGGCCCCCGATCTGGTGTTAAGCGAGGCGGCGCGGGTCACCCGCCCGGGCGGCACGATTGCGGTGGTCGATTTCGCCGCGCATGACCGCGAGGAACTGCGCAGTCAGCACGCCCACGCGCGGCTCGGCTTCTCCGACGAGCAGATGCTGGCGCTGCTGGCCTCGGCCGGGTTTGCCGCGGCACCGCCGACCGCGCTGCCGGGCACGCCGCTCACCGTCAAGATCTGGACCGGGCAGCGCGGACCGTCCGCGGCGCGCCCGGCTTCCGCCACCAAGGCCGCCGCCGCATGATCCAGCCCGCCCCCGATTTCGCAACCCTGCCCGGCGATATCGCCGTGAGTTTTGAATTCTTCCCGCCCAAGAGCGAGACGATGGAAGCCCAGCTGTGGCAGGCGATCACCGAACTGGCCCCGCTTGCCCCGCGGTTCGTCTCGGTGACCTATGGCGCGGGCGGTTCGACCCGCGAGCGCACGCACAATACGGTGGCCCGGATCGTCTCGGAAACCGGGCTGGTCCCCGCCGCGCATCTGACCTGTGTGGGTGCGAGCAAGGCCGACATCGCCGAAGTGGCCGAACAATACTGGCAAGCCGGGGTGCGTCATATCGTGGCGCTGCGCGGCGATGCTTCGGCCGAAATGGGCGGAAAATTCGCGCCGCATCCAGATGGCTATGCCAATGCCGCGGCGCTGGTCGAGGGCCTCGCGCGCCAATATCCGTTCGAACTGTCGGTCGCGGCCTATCCCGAAGTCCACCCCGATGCGTCCAGCGCCGCAGCCGATCTCGACAACCTCAAACGCAAGCTTGATGCCGGGGCCAGCCAGGCAATCACGCAGTTCTTCTTTTCGCCCGAGGCCTATTTCCGCTTTCTCGATGCGGCGCTCGCGGCGGGCATTTCGGTCCCGATCATCCCCGGAATCATGCCGGTGACCAATTTTGCCGCGATCCGCCGGATGAGCGGCAATACGCAGATCCCGCCCGCGATGGAGCGGATGTTCGACGGTCTGGACCAGCGCCCCGGCCCGCGCGCACTGGTTGCCGCAACCGCCGCAGTCGATCTGTGCCGCCAGCTCTATATGGGCGGCGTGCGCGATTTTCACTTCTACACTCTCAACCGCGCCGAGCAGGCCTATGCGATCTGCCACCTGCTGGGCCTGCGTCCCAAGGATACCCAGCCATGAGCCCGCGTGAACAATTGCTGGCACTGGCGGCTCAGCGGATCCTGATCACCGACGGCGCGTTCGGGACCGAGATCCAGAATCGCAAGCTGAGCGAAGCCGATTATGCCGGCAAGCTGGGGCTGGGGGCGGACCAAAAGGGCAACAACGATATCCTTGCGCTGACCCGGCCCGATGTACCCGAAGCAATCCACCGCGCCTATTTCGCGGCCGGGGCCGATATTGCCGAAACCAACACCTTTTCAGCCAACCGGATCAGCCAGGCCGATTACGCCGCCGAACATCTGGTGCGCGAAATCAATCTGGCGAGCGCACAACTGGCGCGCAAGGTGGCCGACGAGTTTCAGGCAGCTGATGGCAGGCCCAGGTTCGTAGCAGGCGCGATCGGGCCGACCAACAAGACCCTGTCGCTCTCACCCGATGTCAACGATCCGGGCTACCGCGAGATCGACTGGGACTTTCTGGTGGACGTGTACAAGGAACAGGCCGCCGCGCTGATCGAAGGCGGTTCAGATTTTATCCTGGTCGAGACGATCTTCGATACGCTCAATGCCAAAGCCGCGATTATGGCGGTCAAGCAGCTTGAGGCCGCCCTCGCCCGCGAAGTGCCGCTGATGCTGTCGATGACGCTGACCGACCTTTCAGGCCGCAACCTGTCGGGGCACACGGTCGAGGCGTTCTGGTACGCGGTGCGCCATGCCAAGCCGGTGACGATCGGGCTCAATTGCTCGTTCGGCGCGACCCAATTGCGCCCGCACGTCCGCGCGCTGAGCCAGATCGCCGACACGCTGATCATGGTCTATCCCAACGCCGGGCTGCCGAACGAGCTGGGCGCCTACGATGAGCGCCCGGATGAGACCGCCGGGTTCCTGCGCGAATGGGCCGAGGCCGGGCAGGTCAATATTCTGGGCGGCTGCTGCGGCTCGACCCCGGCGCATATCGCCGCAATCGTCGAGGCGGCGCGGGGCCTGGCGCCGCGCCTATTGCCGGTGCCCGAACCCCGGACGCGGCTGGCCGGGCTCGAACCTTTTATCATGGCGGCCTGACCCCATGACCACCCGCCCCTCCGGCTCCAGCTTCGTCAATATCGGCGAGCGCACCAATGTCACCGGCAGCGCCGCGTTCAAGAAGCTGATCATGGCGGACGACTATGCCAAGGCGGTCGAGGTGGCGCGCCAGCAGGTCGAAAACGGCGCGCAGATTATCGACGTCAATATGGACGAAGGGCTGCTCGACGCCGTCCACGCGATGACCACGTTCCTCAAGCTGATCGCGGCCGAGCCAGACATCGCGCGGGTGCCGGTGATGATCGACAGCTCCAAGTGGGAAGTGATCGAGGCCGGATTGAAATGTGTTCCGGGCAAGCCAATCGTCAATTCGATTTCGATGAAAGAAGGCGAAGTGCCGTTTCTCGAACACGCACGCAAATGCATGGCTTATGGCGCGGCGGTGGTGGTGATGGCATTCGACGAACAGGGCCAAGCCGACACCAAAGCGCGCAAGGTGGAAATCTGCGCGCGCGCCTATGACTTGCTGACCGGGATCGGATTTTCGCCCGAGGATATCATCTTCGATCCCAACGTCTTCGCGGTCGCCACCGGGATCGAAGAGCACAACAATTACGGGGTCGATTTCATCGAGGCCGCGCGCGAGATCAAACAGCGCTGCCCGCACGTCCATATCTCTGGCGGGCTCTCCAACCTCAGCTTCTCATTCCGCGGCAATGAGCCGGTCCGCCGCGCGATGCATTCGGTATTTCTGTTCCACGCGATCCCCGCGGGCATGGACATGGCGATCGTCAACGCGGGGCAGCTCGACGTCTATGACACCATCGATCCCGAACTGCGCGAGCGGTGCGAAGACGTGGTGCTTAACCGCCGCCCCGACGCGACTGACCGGCTCGTTACGCTGGCCGAAAAGTTTCGCGGCACCTCGCCCGAGGCTGAAAAGCAGGCCGAGGAATGGCGCGGGTGGGACGTGGCGCGGCGGATCGAACATGCGCTGGTCAAGGGCATCGACCTGTATGTGGTCGATGATACCGAGGAAGCCCGGCTCGAAATCTCCGCGCGCGGCGGCCGCCCGATCGAGGTGATCGAGGGTCCGTTGATGGACGGGATGAACACCGTCGGCGATCTGTTCGGCGCAGGCAAGATGTTCCTGCCGCAAGTGGTCAAATCCGCCCGCGTGATGAAGAAGGCGGTCGCGCATCTGATCCCGTTCATCGAGGCCGAGAAGCTGCCCGGCGCGAAAGCCAAGGGCAAGATCGTGATGGCCACGGTCAAGGGCGACGTCCACGACATCGGCAAAAACATCGTCGGGGTGGTGTTGCAGTGCAACGGTTACGAGGTGATCGACCTTGGCGTCATGGTGCCATGGACCCGAATCCTTGAAACCGCGCGCGAACAGGACGCCGACATGATCGGGCTGTCGGGGCTGATCACGCCCTCGCTCGACGAGATGGTCACCGTGGCCGAGGAAATGCAGCGCGCCGGGTTTACGATGCCGCTGCTGATCGGCGGGGCAACGACCAGCAAGGTCCACACCGCGCTGCGGATCGATCCGGCTTACGAAGGCCCGGTGATTTATGTGCTGGATGCCAGCCGCGCGGTCGGGGTGGCGAGCCAGCTATTGTCCGATACCCAGGCCGATCCGTTTATCGCTGCGACCGCTGCCGATTATCAGCACGTGCGCGATGTCCGCGCCGGGAAAGAGCAGTCGATTCTGCTCAGCCTCGACGACGCGCGCGCCAACAGCTTCAAGGCCGACCTGTCCGACAAGGTCATGCCGCCCGAGCAGCCCGGCGTGCACGCCTTCGCCGACTGGAATCTGGCCGATCTGGCGCAAGTGATCGACTGGACCCCGTTCTTCCGCGCCTGGGAACTGGCGGGAACATATCCTGCGATCCTGACCGATGACGTGGTCGGCGAAAGTGCGCGCGGCCTGTTTGCCGATGCGCAGGCGATGTTGAACCAGATCATCAGCGAGAAGTGGCTGACCGCCCGCGGCGTCTGCGGATTCTGGCCCTGCGCTCGCGACGGCGACGATGTGACGATCCACCTCGCCGAGGAAGAGCGTCATCTCCTCGTCCCGTTCCTGCGCCAGCAAATCCGCAAAAGCCGAGACCGCGCCAACTTCTGCTTGGCCGATTTCATCGATCCCGACGGTGACTGGATCGGCGGGTTCGCCGTGGCGATCCACGGGATCGAGCCGCACCTCGCGCGCTTTCTGGCGGCGCACGACGATTACAACGATATCCTGCTCAAGGCGCTGGCCGACCGTTTCGCCGAAGCTTTCGCCGAGCGGCTGCACCAGCATGTCCGGACCACGCTGTGGGGCTATGCGCCTGGCGAACAGCTGACCAACGAAGCACTGATCAAGGAACAGTACCGCGGCATCCGCCCAGCCCCGGGCTATCCCGCCTGCCCCGATCACAGCCTCAAGCCGATGCTGTTCGACCTGCTGAACGCGGGCGAGAACGCCGGGATGGTGCTGACCGAAAGCCAGGCGATGCTGCCCACTTCGGCGGTCTCGGGGTTCTATTTCGCGCATCCTGAATCGTCATATTTCGGCGTGGCGCGGATCGGGCGCGATCAATTGGAGGATTACGCCGCGCGGCGCGATATGCCGCTGGCCGAGGCCGAACGCTGGCTCCGGCCCAATCTGGATTGATTGCTCCTAGGGCTGCTTGGTGCGCTCTTTATTGCGCTTGTCCGCGACATAGTTCTGGCCCTTCGCGACCCGGTGAAGTTCGAACAAGCCGGTGTCTTCATACAAAGTGGTGAAGGTTTTTCGGCCGTAATTGCGTGGATCTATCGGCGACATTCGCTTCACCGCACTGCCCGCAACAGACAGAAGCGCCCAACCGTTGTCCGCTGCCGCTGCCTCCACTCCTCCTCGAAGGGCGGCGATCAATTGGGTATTCTGCGCGAGTTCCTTGCTCGATGGAACCTTTGGCGCTTCAGTTTTGCCGGGCAATTGGGCGGCTTTTTCAGTCTGCTTTGTCGAAGCCGATTGTTCTGCGACGGGTTCTGACTCAGGCAAGGTATCGAGATACAAAAAGTTCGTGCAGGCCTTGAAGAACGCAATCGGCGTTTTGCGCTCGCCAAACCCATAAACCTCGTGACCGGCAGCGCGCAAATGCATGACCAGCGGAGTGAAATCGGCATCGCTGGAGGCAATCGCGAAGCCGTCCAGCCGCTGGGTGTAAAGCAGTTCCATCGCGTCGATCACCAGCGAAATGTCAGTCGCATTCTTCCCGGTGGAATAGCTGAACTGCTGGATCGGCCGGATTGCAAATTCGTGCAGCTTGCCTTGCCAACCCGAAAGTTGCTTGCTGGTCCAGTCACCATAGGCGCGCCGGATATTGGGCGTACCATATTTCGAAAGCTCGGACAGAATCCCGGCGATCTTGGTGTGCGAGATGTTATCGGCATCAATCAGCAAGGCGATGTGGCGGCCCGCTGGGCTGGTGATCGATGGGCTGGATGAGGCTGACATGATCAAACCAGGATGAACGCCCCGGCAGGCGCTGGCAAGCGGGAGTCGACCTTGGCGCTCTAATCGCTACCATGGCGCGATGCGCTTCCTCATTCCCATGGTGCTTGCCGTTGTGAGCCTACCGGTCTGGGCGGCGCCAGCCACCGTTGCGGTCAGCTTCGACCGCAACCGCATCCGCCCGGTGCTGGCCGAGGGGGAGGCGGACCGCGCTACGCACCGACTGGTCACCGCCGACGACCCGGTGCGAATCGCCTCGATCTCGAAGCTGGTCACCGCGCTGGGGGTGCTGCGGCTGGTCGATGCGGGCAAGCTCGACCTCGATCGCGATGTCTCGGGCTATCTTGGCTATCGCTTCCGCAACCCGGCGTTCCCCGACCGGAAAATTACGCTGCGGCTGCTGCTTTCGCACCAGTCGAGTTTGCTTGACGGGGCTGATCGTTACATCATCCCGCTGGGCGAAAGCTTGCAGCAGCGGCTGACCGATCCGGCGCTGTGGGACACTGCGCACCCCCCCGGATCGGGTTGGTTCCATTACACCAACCTCAACTTCCCGGTCGTCGCCAGCGTGATGGAACGGGTTACCGGCGAGCGGTTCGACCGCTTGATGCAACGGCTGGTGCTGCGCCCGCTGCGGCTTGACGCCTGCTTCAACTGGTCGGGCTGTTCGGCCACTGCGACAGGCCGCGCGGTGGTGCTGTACCGCGCCACGGGTGAGGTGGCCAAGGACGATCTGAGCGGCGCTTTGCCCGCGTGTCTGGTGGTTCCGGCCAGCGATGGCAGCTGCGATCTGTCCAGCTATGAGCTGGGCACCAACGGCGCGCTGTTCAGCCCGCACGGCGGCCTTCGGATCTCGATGCGCGATCTGGCGAAGATCGGCCGGCTGCTGGCGCGCCGCGGCCAGGGCTTCCTCAGCCGCAAATCATTTGCTGAATTGAGCGCGCCGCAGTGGCGCTTCGATGGCCGCAACGGCGTGGGCGAAGACAGCACCGCCAGCGGGTTCTTCTGCGGTTACGGGCTGGCGGTGCAGTCGATTGGCGCCGGCGGGCCGGGCTGCCACGATGATCTGTTCGGCGACGGGCGAACGCGGGTGGGGCATGCCGGCGACGCCTATGGGCTAAGGTCCGGGCTGTGGATCGATCCGGTGACCGGCAGGGGCCTGGCGTTCTTCACCAGCGCCGTGCCCGACGCGGCGCCCAAGGGGCGGAGCGCATTTACGGCGGCGGAAGAATCGGCAGTGGAGCGGGCCACCGGGGCGGCGGCCCCGCGCCAGAACGCCCCGACGCAGGCAATCACCGTTAACCTGCTCCAACCATGACAGTTGCAATTGCGCGCAAATGCAACTATATGATCTGAGCTGACGTCTTTCGCGACGGATATCGCGGCAGCCTTTGTGCCCTCCCTTTGTCCCGTTCTAGTTTAACCGAAGCCGGATTGCGCCGCCGTTGGCACAGGTCCGTTAAACCTGGGATAAAGGACTTCCCTATGACTACTGGAACCGTAAAATTCTTCAATGCCGACAAGGGTTTTGGCTTTATCGCCCCCGATGGCGGCGGCGCCGATGCCTTCGTTCACATCTCGGCGGTGGAACGCGCCGGAATGCGCACGCTCGATAAGGAGCAGCGCGTAAGCTACGAGCTCGAAACCGACCAGCGCGGCAAGACCTCGGCTGTGAACCTTCAGGCAGCCTGATTTTTCCCGGTGCGGGGCGGCCAAGCGCTGCTCCGCACCGGATCTTTCCAACCGGGACAACGCACACACATGGCATCCTACAAGGAACCGAGCTTTCAGGACCGCGCTGCACTGATGCGCGAAGCACGGCAAAAAGCGCTCGCCAATTTCAAGGCCAAGCCGCAAGTTGACGCCGCTACGATTGCCGAGCGTCTGGCCGCACAGGCCCAGCGCGACGCCGCCGTGGTCGCCCGCCGCGAGGCCCGCCACGCCGAACTGGCGGCCGCCAAGGCTGAAAAGGCCGCCGCACAGATCGCCGCCGCGCAATTGCAGGCAGCTTCGGTCAAACCCGAACTCACCGACGAACAGCGCAAGCTCGCCCGCGACGCAAAATACGCGGCGCGCAAACAGGCCAAGCGGTAGCATTGCCGGGGGTTTTACGCCCACGCTCCCTTCCCTGTTGGACGTCCGCTCTGCCATAGAGAGCCTGTGCTCAAAACGCCTCCTGTCCCAATCCTCGAAGCGCTCCACACCACCTTCGGCTTCACCGCCTTTCGCGGGGTGCAGGAGCAGGTGGTCACGCGTGTGCTGGCGGGGCAATCGACGCTCGCGGTAATGCCCACGGGCGCGGGCAAGTCGCTGACGTACCAGCTTCCGGCGGTGATGCAGGCGGGGACCTGCGTGGTGATCTCACCCTTAATCGCGTTGATGCACGATCAGCTGCGCAGTGCGGCGGCCAATGGCATCCGCGCGGCCAGCCTAACCAGCGCCGACCTTGACCGCGAGGCAACAATCGAGCGCTTCCGGGGCGGCGCGCTCGATCTGCTCTATGTCGCCCCCGAACGCGCCAGCCAGCCGCATTTCCGCGAGTTGCTGAACACCTCCCCGGTCAGCCTGTTCGCGATCGACGAGGCGCATTGCGTGTCCGAATGGGGCCACGATTTCCGCCCCGATTACCGACTGCTGCGGCCACTGCTCGATACCTTTGCCGACATTCCCCGGCTGGCGCTGACCGCGACCGCCGATGCCCACACCCGCGCCGATATTCTGGCGCAGCTCGGCATTCCCGACGACGGCCTGATCATCGCCGGGTTCGACCGGCCCAACATTCGCTATGTGGTGCGCCACCGTGACAACCCGGTGCGGCAGCTGGTGGCACTGATGGCCGAGCAGCCCGGCCCGGGGATCGTTTATGCCCAGACCCGCCGCAAGGTGGAAGAAATCGCCGACAAGCTGGGCGGGGCCACTGGCCGCCGCGTGCTACCGTATCACGCCGGGCTCGATCCGCAGGTCCGCGCCGCCAATCAGGCCGAATTCGTCGCCTCCGAAGATATCGTGATGGTCGCCACGGTGGCGTTCGGAATGGGGATCGACAAGCCCGACGTGCGCTTCGTTGCGCATGCCGGCGTACCCAAATCGATCGAGGCCTATTATCAGGAAACTGGCCGCGCCGGACGCGACGGCGATGCCAGCCTGGCTTTGATGCTGTGGGCAGCAGACGACTTTGCTCGCGCCCGCCAGCGGCTCGCCGAGGTTGAGGAACACCGCCGCGCGAGTGAACGCACCCGGCTCGATGCGCTGGCCATGCTGGTCGAGACCGCCGGCTGTCGCCGCGCGCTGCTGCTGCGCCACTTTGGCGAGGACCCGCCCGAAAAGTGCGGCAACTGCGACAACTGTCTCGAAGCGCCGGGCGTGGTCGATGCGACGCAGCTGGCGCAAAAGCTATTGTCGGCGGCGTACCGCACCGGGCAGGCGTTCGGCTTTGCGCATCTGGAAAAAGTGCTGACCGGGCAGGCCGACGAGCGGATCAGCCAGCGCGGGCACGATCGGCTCAGCGTGTTCGGAATTGTGCCGGGCGACGAGGCCCATTTGCTGCGCCCGCTCGCCCGGGCGCTGCAAGCGCGCGGTTCGCTGGTGCCGACCGAACACGGCGGACTCGCGCTGGGCGGTGACGCGCGCCAGATTCTGACCGGTGAAAAACCGGTGCTGATCGCGCTCGCGGCCAAGCCCGAGCACAGCCGGAAGCGCCGCGAACGCGCAGCTGGCAGCAACCCGGTGGGCAATCCGCTGTTCGATGCATTGCGCGAACTGCGCCGCAGCATTGCCGCAGATGCCGGGCTCCCGCCCTATGTC
Source organism: Novosphingobium sp. (assembly GCA_031416535.1). Taxonomy (GTDB): domain Bacteria; phylum Pseudomonadota; class Alphaproteobacteria; order Sphingomonadales; family Sphingomonadaceae; genus Novosphingobium. The sequence goes on from JANOTT010000069.1 coordinate 32,336, forward strand.
ATCTTCCACGACGCCACGTTGCGCGAAATGGCCGAGGCCCGGCCCGCCGACCGCGCCGGGTTAAGCGCGATCGGCGGGGTCGGCGCCCGCAAACTCGAGGCGTTTGGCGACGCCTTCCTCAACGTGATCCGGCAGTTCTGATCAGGGACTTGCGGGCATCACCGATGAATGGAGATGCTCGATCTTCCAGGTTCCCTGTTCATACTGGTACAGGAACGTGTAGCGCGCCTTGACGGCGCTCTTCGCGCCGGTGGCCTTGTCGGTCAGTTGGACGGTCCAGGAACCTGCCCGTAGCGCCCAGTTACAGCCCGACTTGATGGTGCTGGAATCAATCGTGGCAACGGGACTTTTCTGCAGAAATTCGACAAAATAATCGCGAATTCCATCCGCGTTGGTTCGCGGCGTCCCCGCAAGCGTGGCCAGCAGCACCGCGTCATCATCGAACAGTGCCGTCACCCGGTCAGGGTTTTTGGTCGCCCAAGCGGCGTTAACCTCGGCAAATTTACTGTCCATCTGCGCGGGTGTTAGTTTGGCGCACGTCATCCGCGGCGAATGCGGCTTAGCCATGGCTGGCTGAGCCGCCAAAACCGCGGTGCCGGCGAGCACCGCTATGGCAAACAAATTGGTTTTCATGGCATGGTTACTTTCATGGGGGTCGGGGATTACGAGGACGCTGGGCAACTGCCGCCCGCCCTCCTCATTGGCCTGCTGCCAAACCTGTTCAACCAGCAGCTTTGGGCAGCCTGGCCAAACACGGCCAGCGCAGTAGCGCGCCGGACTGCTGATGGCGATCGAGCAAGCGGTAGATTTGGTCTGGCATAGGAAAACGCTCCCGATCGTGACGTTGGTAGTCATACGATCGGATGCGCCGAGTTCAGGTCCAACCCACAAAGACTGGAATCCGGACCCAAAGCATCGGCATCATCCGATGCGGTCCGACATCACGCAGCGCTGACCTTGATCGATTTGGCCAATACGCCGCGCCAGAGGGGCCCGGTCCCGCACCACCCGCTTGGAGCAGTTGCGGACAAATTTCAAGCCGCTTGACAGTCTCTCTGAATTTGATATTAATATGATATCAGATTAAGGGGAACTGAAATGTCCGATGCGCATCATGCTATGACCTCCAGCCAGGAACGCCCGGCCTGGTGCACCAGCGGCTATTTGATCTTGGTGGTTTTGCTGGCGCTGTTCGCGCTGACCGTGTGGCGGATCATCATCTTTGCCGCGAGCCAGCCCAACGAGAGCGCAGTGTTCGGGTTTGTCGTTCCAACCGGGCTCAGCGCGGTAGCCTTAGTGGTGCTCGCCTCGGGCTTCTATATGATCCAGCCCAACCAGGCTGCAGCGATCACGCTGTTTGGTTCCTACCGCGGGTCTGACCGCAACACCGGCCTCCGCTGGGTCTGGCCGTGGATGGGCAAGACCAAGATTTCGGTGCGTGCCAACAACCTCATTTCGGACCGGATCAAAGTCAACGATCTGCGCGGAAACCCGATCGAGATGGCCGCGCAAGTGGTCTGGCGGGTGGTCGATACCGCGCAGGCGCTCTACGATGTCGATGATTATAAGGCATTCGTGATGGTCCAGATCGAGGCCGCGGTGCGCACGATCGGCGCGCGCTATCCCTACGACGATTTTACCCATGCCGAAGTAACCCTGCGCGGCAGCCACGACGAGGTCGGGATCGAACTGCGCAAGGAACTGATCGCGCGGCTCCGGCAGGCGGGAATCTCGGTCGACGAATGCGGCTTCACCCATCTCGCCTATGCGCAGGAAATCGCCGGCGCAATGCTGCGGCGCCAGCAGGCCGAAGCGGTGGTCGCGGCGCGCAAGACGCTGGTCGAAGGCGCGGTCGGGATGGTCGAAATGGCGCTGGGCATGCTTAGCGAGAAAAACGTCGTCCACCTCGACGACGAGCGCAAGGCGGCGATGGTCTCCAACCTGATGGTGGTCTTGTGCGGCGAACGTGACACCCAGCCGGTGGTCAACGCCGGATCGCTGTACCAGTAGTCCAGACCATGGCTCCCCCGGGCAAGAAGTCGTTTCCGCTCCGGCTCGATCCAGCGCTCTATACGGCGCTGGAGCGGACGGCGGCGGGCGACTTCCGCTCGGTCAA
>JANOTT010000070.1:0-22263 GCA_031416535.1 Novosphingobium sp.
ACTCCGGCGCGCGCGCGCCCCCCCGCCCGCGCTGACCAACTCCACCTCCGTCCCCGCGCACAGCATGCCCCCGCGCCGCCAGCGTCGCTCCAGTGCGTTCGAGCACTGCAGCGACCTCGGGATCGATTGGCTGGCCGGACGGTGTCTCAGGCGACCAGCCGATGCGCAGCTGGCCCACGCTGCGGCCGACCTCATCGCAATAGGGTCCTGCTTTGGCCGGAACCGCATAGGGCGAACCCGGCTCAGGAATTCCCGTCGCGTCGAGCATGGCGGCGCTGTCACGAACGCTGCGCGTCACCACATGGTCCCCGCAGAACCCCATGGCATAATCAAAGCCGTCGGGCAGGTTCGGCACCCGGTCGCGGGTGGGCTTCATCCCCACCAGACCGCAGCACGCCGCCGGAATCCGGATCGAGCCCAGCCCGTCTGATGCGTGCGCCATCGGTACTATGCCCGCCGCCACTGCGGCAGCCGAACCGCCCGACGAACCACCGGCGATATGCGCCGGGTTCCACGGATTGCGCGTCGGGCCAAACTGCGCAGTCTCGACATTGCCGACGATGCCATACTCGGACGAAGCGCCGCGGCCGATCAGCACGACCCCGGACTCGCGATAACGGCGAGTTAAACCGGTGTCCTCCCGGTCCACAACACCGGTGCAGAACCTGCTGCCGCTGGTGCATGGCCAGTCGGAGACGCCGATTCCGAAGTCTTTAACCAGGAACGGCACGCCCTTGAACGGGCCGTCGGGTAATGCCCCGGCCGCGACCGCGCGAGCCCGGTCGAAATCACGATATACGACCGCGTTGATCGCGCCATCGAGCCGCTCGACTTGCGCGATCGCCGCTTCGACGAGCTCGGGGGCCGAAATGTCGCCAGACTGCACCAGTTGGGCCAAGCCAATCGCATCGTGAGAAGAATAGTTCTGCATTTCGGCTCCGGCAGCGATGAGACCACATGCTGGTCCAAAACGCCCGACTGGGCAACGGCTAGGGTTAGCCTGCGCGCAAATTTCCGAGTTTATCGGAAGTTTTCGGCATTTTCGGCCGTTCGAACCCCCGGTGGGCGAAGGACTGAAGCTGCTTCGGATGTGCTCACATTATGCCGCCTTGCGATACTCAAGTTGAGAAGATCGCAGCATCACGACAGCGGTATGGAGCACCACCACGGCAACGAGCCAGCGCAGCGTTTCAATCGGCATCGACTTCACCAGGAAAGCCGCTACCAGGACCGCGGGAATACCGCCGATTACCATACCCAGTGCAATCGCCAGATTGATTTTCCCGACCAGAACGTGACGGCTGCTGACGACCGCTCCGGCCAGCGCGGCTCCGCCTGCCATGATCGGGAAGCAATAGCGCGGATCCAGGCCCATCAGGCTAAGCAGGGCCAGGGTGGGCGCGTAATTGCCGACCCCGAAGTTGAGCAGCACGCCAAACACGAAGCTTGCGGCGATCGCCACGATGGTCAATCCCATCGGCAGGCTGGTTGCGTCACCGCCTATCGGCATCAGATTGAGATTGGACAGCGAATAAAAGAACGCGGCCAGGATCAGGGCAAATCCAACCAGAGCCTGAACCACCCAGACCTTGGTGCGATAAACGAGACGAACCCCGGCCAGTCCGCCCATCAATAACGCTGCCATGCTGCCGACCAACAGCACCGGATCGACCTTTACGCCGAGTAGCGTCAGGAAAATCAGACCCTGAGCCATGGCTGGCAGAGTATGCCCGACGATCATGGTCTGGGGGATGAGGTGATCGGGAACGAGCCGCCGAAACTTGAACCACGCCATGGTCGGGGCAAAGGAGCCGATGCCCAAAGTATCGAAGAAGTTCGTCACCGCGCCCAGCACGGTCGCCTCGGCGCGGGGCCAGACGCGCTGATTGATCGCGTGCCAAAGCAAGATGAAGGCATTGGCCAGCGCGCCCAATGTCAGAAGACTGAGGATCGCAACTAACATTCATTTATCTCCCGATGATCGGTGCCTTGATCCGGCTGTATTTTACCGCCCCACCTTGGCGGCAAAGGCGAACGCGGCGGCGGTGAGGCTGCACACGGCCATCGCGATGAACATCGCGGGGATCCCGCCCAGGCTATCGATCCAGCCCAGCGAGGCGGAGGCCAGCGTCCGCCCCAAGTTCAGGATCGCCATGAAGACCGCGAACTGCGTGGCGGCAACCGCCGGGGTGCACAGCCGCATGGCAACTGCACCGACCGACACTCCGCGCAGAAGTGCAAGTGCCGTGAATATGAAGATTGCACCGATGAAGAAGACGGGGTTGGCCCAATGGTCCCGCACGCCGAGCATCGCGAGCGCGGACGCAGCAGCCATCACTGCGGATAGGATAAACATGCGCCTGGCCCCCCAGCGCCCAGCGGCAAGGCCGAACAGGAGGCCGCTCGCAAGCCCGGCAACGAGCATGGCCTGGCTACCCCATGCGCTGTAGATATTCTTTTCCCAGCCGAGAATTTGCGCAGCGAAAAGCGGAGCCAAGCCAAGAAATATACCCCAGGCTGCCACGACTGCGATCAGCGCGGGAACGAGTATCAGCGTTTGCCTGGTGAACATCGCTGTACGAAGATTGCGGATGATCGGGCCGAAGGCGCCCAGATGGAGATCGAGGTTCCGCTGTGAGGCAGCGCCTTGCGTCCATGGCAGCAAACGCTCGCCAGTTCGTTCGCGCACGATGAGCACCAGAATGAGGATGGCAAAGGTCATCGCCGCAAGCGCCAACACTGCTGCCGGCAGACCGTGATAAGCGATCAGCGTGCCGCTGACGGCGGTGCTGACAGCTATGCCGATGGCCTGCCCGCCGAACATATAGCCATTGACCCGCTCGATTTCGTCGGCTGGCAAAATATCGACGGCCAGCCCGTCAACCGCCACATCCTGCACCGCCGACGCCAAACCAACGGCAAAGGCGAAGGCAGCGAGCAGGCTGATCTGATGCACGCCGGGGTTAACGACCGCCATCGCCAGAAAGCCAGCGACAAGACCGAACTGGCCAACAATAATCCATGGCCGCCTGCGCCCCATCGCCAGAAAAGCATAGCGATCCATCATAAACCCGTAAGCCAACTTGAACGTCCACGGCAGCGCCACCAATGCCAGCACGCCGCCAATCGCCGCCGCCGACGCGCCGTTTTGCGCGAGCCAGGCGGGCAATGCGAAGTCGATCAGGCCAAAAGGCAATCCTTGCGCGAAATAGAGCAGGAACAGTGTCACAAAGCGCAGCGTGCGATGTTCGCTGAGCGCGAGAGATCGCGGCGCTTGAACCGCGATTGCAGCATCAGTCATAGAAATATCTCTCTTCGCTGATGCGCCCGTTGCGGACGGTGTAGAGCGCGATTTCGGTGAAGGGTCTGGCCTGTCCGTCGGAGTGGCTTGCGATCATCATGTCGATGAACAGGGCGAACTGGTTGCCCGTAACAAACGGGCCATCGATGCTGAGCTCGTCGATCTGCGCGGCGTTGAAGCGGGCGCCGCACTTAATCCGCGTCGCCGCGATGCCCGACACCACAGCCGGAATGCCACCGGGCAAATCGATCGGCTCGGTACTGGTCACATCATCAGCCCAATATCGCTCCCCCGCCGCAGCAAACTGCCCTGACCGCAGCATGGCGGTAAAATCGTGCGCAACATCGTTAATCGTCGACATGGCTGCCTCCCGGGATGCGGGGGTCGAAAGAAGGCAGGCGGCAACGATCAAGCTGCCGCCTGCCATGATCCTGAAATGGGTCGCTTATTTCAGAATCAATTCCTGATACTCGGTCGAACCCATCTGCTCGCGCATCTTGGTGCGCTCGCCGCTGGCGGTGTCGGCTTTGCGGTCATCCTGCGCCATCATGGCGTTGACCTTCTTGGAAAATGCCTCTTGCTGAGCCGTCGACTGATAATCCTTATATTCGACGATCAGCACCAGATCGGGTTCGCCATGGCGCGCGTTATTGGTCGCAAGGATATGATATTCGAGGACGATACCCTCGGCCTTGGCGAGTTCCTGGTTTTTCTTCCAGGTCTTGGCCAGATAATCCATGTAGTTTTCGAACTGGCCGGGCAGCACGTCGATCCGGCTAGCCACCCACACGGTGCCAGGCTTGTAGCTGGACGCCTGTGCCAGCGCCGCCGTTGGGGTGACCATTGCCGCCGCCGACATAATGGCTGCAGCAGCGAACATTGATTTCATCATCTTCATCGTCTTTCTCCACCTATTTGCCCCTCGGGATGAGGGTGCCTCTAAAAAACCTCTCCGCCGTCAGACGGCGGCCGCAGCAGACCGGACGGTCATGCCGCGCACTTGTCGGCGCAGCAGCAGGATCAGCCCCGCCACCGCCAGCGTCATGACAACCAGCGCGAACAGGCCAGCCTGAAAGCTACCGGTTGCGTCGCGGGCGACGCCCCAGCCAAACGGCGACACGAAGGCACCGATTTGCGAAATGGTGTTGATCGCCGCTGCACCCACCGCCAGTTCGCGGATATGCAGCGCCTCGGCCCATCCCGAGGACGTGAGCATCGCGATGGTGAAACAGGTGGCCGCGAAGGCCAGATAGGCGATGCCGACAACCATTGGCGACGGCGCGAGGAAGATCGTCAGTAGAGCGGCTGCCATTATTACAGCGCACCAAACGGCGTTGAGCAGACGATCGCCATGTCGATCGGCATAATTGCCGACCAACAAGATGGCCGCTGCGCCAAGGACACCGCCCAAGCTGATCAGATAGCCCACGCCCGTGGCGTCCAGGCCAGTTGCCGCCTTCAGTATGATCGGCGCCGAGAGGATGAAAGTGATCTGCGTACCGATCAGCAGAAAACCGATCGCCCCGAACAACTGCACCCGGGGATTGCGGAATGCGGCCAGCACATTGTGACGGGCCGGAACGCCGATCCGCAGTTGCTCGCGCGCCAGCTCTTGATGGATCCAGTCCTTTTCTGGCTGGCTTAGCCATGTTACCGATGCCGGGCTGTCAGGCAGAAACCGCAGTACTGCGAGCCCCACGAAGACAGTCGGCAGGCCCTGCACAAGGAATAGCCACTGCCAGCCGTGCAACCCGCCTTGTCCGTCAAGGCCAAGCAGCCAACCCGATATTGCCCCCATCACCACCGATGCCAGCGGCGCAGCCACGAAGAACCTGCTAACCGCGCGGCTGCGATGGCACGGCGGAAACCAGCCCGCGAAATAGAAGATGACGCCGGGGTAAAATCCCGCCTCGGCCACGCCCAGCAGGAAGCGCAGCACGTAAAACTGCATTGGCGTTTCCACCAGCATCATGCCTGCGGACAGCAACCCCCAAGTGATCATGATCCGCGCGATCCATTTTCGCGCACCAACCCGCACCAGCATCAGGTTCGAGGGGATTTCGAACAGCGCATAACCAAGGAAAAACAGTCCGCCGCCCAACCCATAAATGGTCGCGCTGAACTTCAGGTCGCTGTTCATCGACGCCGCCGCGAAGCTGACGTTGACGCGGTCCATATAGGCAAAAAGGTACGCCACCAGGATCAACGGCAGGATGCGCCACATCGCCTTGCTCATGGCAGCTGCACCACCGCCTTCGTGCGCCTTCAGTCCCGCGTCCAATGCCCGACTCCGATCGCTGACATAGCTTTCCTGCTTGCAGAACCGGGATTTCCCGGCTCGCCCAAAAAGTGTAAAAATGTCTGCGACCCCTTGGGTGGAATGATGCGGTGACGCTACGTCAGCCGTCAATCCGCCTTACCGTCAATAAAGCGTCAATCGAGCGTCAATACGCTTCCGCCAAGCGGTAGATCATTGCTCGCGGCCCGATTGCTGGGCGGCGGCAACAGATCGGGCCAGCCATATTTGTCCCACGCTGCCGCCATGCCGATGGCTTGCGCAAAGGGGATGAATTCGGGATGTTGCCAGATCTGCCGGATCGGATCGATGTCCACCCAGAGCGCCACGAAGGCGAGGGTGTTGGCAGGGCTGATATGATGCCCCAGCGTTTTGAAGACCAGTTCGGCGTTACCGGTAAAAATTGCCGGGCCAGTAATCGCCAGATCGGCTTTGTCGTGGAGCGTGGCAGCCATCATTTCCAGCACCTGGAAATAGATCTGGCGATCGGCCTCCTGCCCGCTGCACACCCCTTTGGCTGCGACAAGCCAATATGCATCCATTGCTTCGGGCGTCATTGTACCGCTACCGACCGGGGGCAGGATGATCGTGTTCACCAGCCGCTTCGTCAGTTGATACTGCTCGATCGCCAGATCATGCTTTCCCAAGGCTGCGGATGCGACGGCCAGATACATCGAGGGAAACCCGAGATCGACGATCCGATGACCAACGTCACACGCGGCAGCCAGGTCACCCTGGCCCATTCGTAACGCCCAGAGCAGCGCATATTTGCGCGGATCCACCGGATCCTGATCAATGGCGGCGTTGACATATGGGGCCGCATCTCTGGTCCGGCCAGAATAAATCAGAAACGACCCGAGGCGCATTGCCACCGCGGGATTGCTGGGTTCGCGGCGATAGGCTTCGAACGCATAGTCGAGTGCACCGACAATATTATTCTGGGTCCATTGGTGCACACCCAAAAGCGCATAAGGATAACCAAGGGCCGGTGACAGGTCGATGGCCCGGTGGGCGCAGTCTGCCATGCGCAAGGACGCAGCGTTACGGTCAAGGCACTGCGTGTAGACCGCTACAAGCTGATGGGCTTCGGCAAGCATGACCCAGCATTCCGCAAATTCAGGATCCAGCACTAACGCTTGTTCGAGCAAGACAATCGCCTTGTCCAATATGCCATCGCCGAACAACCGCGCGCAGAGCGAGCGGCCTTGCAAATAGAGGTCATAAGCCGCCTTGCTGTGAGTCATCTCACGCACTTGCGGTGGCTGCATCGCAATGCCCAGTGCGCTGCCGATAGCTGCCGTGACTGCCTGTGCAACGGCTTCTTGCAACGCAAAGACATCGTCGAGCGTGCCATCAAAACGATGACCCCAAAGTTCAAAACCCGTTTCACCCGCGATCAGATGAACATGGATGCGCACGCGTTCGCCCTGCCGCTGGACCGACCCTTCGATCAGGTGCGATACCCGCAACGCATCGGCAATGCCTGTCGGCGGCAAATCGCTATCCCTGAAATGGAACGACGATGTGCGACCGGCAACCAGCAACTGCGGCACCTGACCCAGCGCGGTGATCAGTTCATCCACCATGCCATCAGCAAAATAGTCCGTAGCTTCATGACTGCCCAAGGCCAGAAATGGCAGGACCGCAATCCGCGCCTCGCCGCTCGCGCTGCCTGACACGATCCTGCGTCCGGCCGACGGATCGCGCGCAGCCCAAGCCTCCAGCAGCTTTGTATGCCCCGCGATATCGCCATCTTGCCTTAACGCCGTCAGCCCATCCGTCACGGCAGCCTGCAATCTGAGCTCGACCTCCAAGCGATGCTTGGCGAGCCAGCCATTGAAACCATCGCCCAAATCCATCTGGTTAAGGAGCGGGTTCCCGACGATTGACCTGAGCTGCTCCACCACGTCAGCATAGTGTTGCCGGATCAGCGCGGCTTCCAGGTCACCGAGGTCTGTTTGAATAAGAGCGGCTTTGAGTCCTACTCGGCTACGCGTCACATCCAAAAAATTGCATTGAAAAGAGGTCAACAATTTCCCCAGATCAAGCAAACACTGTCGCAAACTGGCTTTCGCGTGGGCCTCAAACCGACCGGGCCATAACATTTTGCTCAGATGTTCGCGGTCGATAGATTCGTCACGGACCAGGCACAGCATCGCGAGCAACGCCCTTGCCCGCCGGTTGGAAATCAAGATTTCAGTTCCGTCAGCCGCCGTCAGTCGAAAATCGCCGAACAGCGAGGCATAGGCAACAGTGCGCGCTGGTTGCCGGGTTTCCTGTCGCTCCGTCAGCTCCATCCCCGGCCGCCCCCAACCAAATGCTTGTAACACAGTATAATTTTCGCCGAGCACAAATAACGTGGACCTCTGATTGTTACCCTTCAGAGGTGGTTTCGGGGAAGTGTTTGGCTGATGGTTGAGGCGATGACAAGCTATGCCGGTGCTTGCCCGGCGCGGTGTAATGCCACGCCCCCCAGTTGATTTGATCCGCGCCGGATCGCCGTGCTGGCCAAAAACGCGCAAGCTGCGATCGCACTGACAGCGCTAACCCCCAGATTTGTGCGTCTGGTCGGTGGTTGCCGCGGCCGCGTCGCTCGCACTGGCAGATGCCGCAATATCGTGATCGATCGCCGTGGCTGAAGCTTCCAGTTGTTGGCGGGCTGTTTCATAGCGTTCGCCGAAATCCGGCTGGTTCCGGCCGCAGCCAGACAGGACGAGCGCAAGCATCAGCACCACCCAGCCGGTGATCGCCCGGCGCATCAATAGCGCTTTCGGTAGCGTACGTTGAAATTGGTCAATCCTGATCCGCCAGCGGCGCCCAGAATCGACAGCGCGCGGGTGAGGCTGACCTCAATCTGGGTTGCAGTGAATCCCCGGGCATCGGTGATCAGTTCGAGGTAGACGTTGTTGCTGATGTAGCGCCCGGCGCTGATCGCGGTGCCTCGTCCGGTCGCGGCATCGGGCGACAGAATGCTGAGCCGCGACAGCCCGGTGGCAGCGCGCAATTTGCTCAAAGGATTAAGCCCGCCGCCCGTAGCGCGCAGCGAATTGAGCGATGCGGCCAGCTGCACACCTTGCAGCGGCGATAGCTGGCCAACCGAATTGCCGAACAGGATCCGTGACAGCACCTCGTCAGCGGGCAGCGCCGGGTTCGAGGTAAAGGTGATCTGCGGGGCCAGCGATCGGCCGGTGACGTTGACCACCACGGTAACCCCGTCGATGTCCTCACTGGCATTAAGCCTGACCAGCGGATTGGCGGCTGCCTCGCCGGTGAAGATCACTCGGCCATCGGTCAGATCGAAGCGCCGCCCGGCAAAGCTGAGATTGCCGCGCACCAGATTGACGTCACCGGTCAACCGCGGCGCGGTGTTGGTGCCCGCGACGCGCAAATCCGCGCTCCATTCGCTGTCCAATCCCATCCCGGTAACTGTCACCTGGCTGGGCGCAGTCAGTGCCACGTCGAGCCGCAGATCATCGAACACGCCGGGACGCGGTGCAACGGATTCGTTGCCGGTGAACCGCAGCCGTCCGCGCGGGGGCTTGAACCGCACGCCCGTTAGGTCGGGCACCTGCGCGGCACCTTGCCGGATCAGCTCGTACCGGGTGTCAGTCAGCGCCAGCGTGCCCGAAAGCAGTGCGGTGGCACCCGCCACTTTGGTCAACCGCAGGTTTCCCGTGGCCGCCGAGGCGATGGCATCACTGCGCGCGATCCGCGCGTTGTCGAGGTCGAACGACAAGTCCATCGGAAAGCCCTGCGCCGCCGCCAAACTGATCGAGCCCTGCGCGGTCAGCTTGCCGGCACCCGCGGTTGCCGCCAGCTGTTCCACTTGCAGCCGGTTGCCCACGAAGCGTCCTGACAGCACCATCTCGGTCAGCCGGGTACCGAAGGTCTGGTTCTGGTAGGTCAGCCCTTCACCGCGCACGATCCCGGTTAGTTGCGGGTTCTCCACCCGTCCGCTGAAGTCTGCGCCCACCGCCAGTTGTCCGGACAGCGACTGATCAGTCAGCCCGCCAAATGACCACAAGGTATCAGCGGGGCCATTGTAGCGGATGCCCCCGCCCAGCGTCGAGGCGTTGAGCCGCTGGGTCCAGGTGCCGCCGCTGCCCGGTGGGCCCAGCATGGCATTGGTCCGTCCGATCACCGCGCCGCGCCGCCGCATAACTACGCGCACATCGCCGCCGCTTCCCCCCAGCGTGCCGATCAGATTGAGGTCGATTGGTTGGCTGACCGAGACTGCCGTGGTGCGGGTGAAGCTGTTGATCGCCAGACTGGTGCCCAGCTGCGGGAATGCGGTCGGGGTGGCCTGTGCGAAATCCAGACTGCCGGTGGCCTGACCGCCCAGACCATAGCCTGGGAAGATCGCGTTGATTAGCGACAGATCCATCCCATCAAGCCGGCTTTGCAGCGCCAACCCTGCGCCATAGCTGCCCGACAACCGCATGGTGCCCCGCCCAAAGTCGAGCCGCGACGGTAGCAATTCGTAGCCGCGCGCCGATGGCACGATCCGGGCCGGGCTGGCGGTCTTGAGCGCGATTCCGCGCACCCGCCCATCCAGCGCCACCCGCCACAACTGCGGTTCAAGCGCGGCGTTGGCAGCGATGCGGAACGGAACCGAGCTGACGCCTTCGGCTAGCAGCTTGGCCTGCCCGCGCCCGCCGCGATAATCGATCAGCGCGCGGACCACCGCCAGGTCGAACCCGCGCACGCGGATCTGCGCCAGTTGCACATCAGCGACCACGTAAGGCGTATCATACAGCACCACTTTTGCGTCAACGATTGCACTGCCAATCGCCAGCTGCGCAGGCCCGGCCAGCACGGTGTTATTAGCGCGTATGTTAATCAGCGCTTGCTGATGGCGGCCCACTGCGTCCAGCCGCACCAGTCCCACCAATCCGCGGCCATCGGCGTTGAGCTCGCCCAGATAGGGTCCAGAAGCGCTGCGTTGCAATCTTCCGGAAAAGCCGATCCCGGCCAGATCGCCGCGGTCGATCTGCAAGGTCAGCGGGCCGTTCCTTTGAAGCATGGTCACCTGGGCCGAGAGCGGGCCATAATCGGTCATACCGGTGGCGGCGAAGCGGTAGTTGCCGCCAGTGCTGAGGATTTGCGCGCGCAGGTTGGCCAAGCCGATGCCAAACCCGGGGTTGCGCGCGATCACAACGGCTTTGGGACTGGCGACAGTACCGGTCAGCTCGACCGCGAGCGCACCGTATTTGGTCGATTGCCCGGTCAGCGTGATCGCCAGCCGTCCGCCTGGGGCATAAGTGCCGCGCCCGTCGGTGATCCGCACCAGGGGTGCCATCACGCGCAAGTTGGAAAACCGGATGATTCCGTCAGAGCCGTAAGCCACGCTGCTAGATCCGGTGGCATTGCCCCCCAGAAAATCGCGCACGCTGGGATTGTCGAGCCGCTGTGAACGGGCGCGGACGGTGCCGGTTAGCACATAACCCGAGCCCGCTTGCTTCAGATCTGCGCGGGTATCCACGGCAAACGTGCCCACGCTGTCGATGCGGTAATTGGCGATCCGGCCGTTGAATGCGCCGGCATAGAACCCGCGCGAGACGTCGGCGAGCAGGACCGCCTTGGCATCGATCCGGTCGGACCGGATGCGCATATTGTCCGACAGGATGCGCGCGCCGCTGATCGCCAGATCACCGTCCAGCCGGATATTCGCCAGTGTGCCGCCCGCTGCTTGATTCAGTCCGGTGATCCGCGTTGCCACTGCCTTGACCGGGATCAGGAGGTGATCGGGATCGACCCGCATTGCACCGCTGGCATGCAGCCCCTCGATCACCACCGAATTGAACGCCAGCGCAGCTGCCGATAACTCGTAACGCGCATCGGGTGCGGCGAACGCACCGTCGAGCGCCAGCCGACCGTGAAGCGCATGCGCTGCTACATTGGGCGCGATTGCGCTGGGGCGCAGCGACGACCAATCGAGCAGCAGATTGCCGAACCGGTTGGTACCAAAGTCGACGGTACCGGTATAACCCACGCGCACCGCATCGCTGGTCAGGCTGCCGCCAACAGCCGCCCTGCGGCCCGCCAGCTGGGCCGTCAGATCGACTTGCGTGACCGGTCCGGCCAGCGTGGCAGGCAAGCCCGACAGCAAGTGACCCAGACCCGCAGTACCCTTGAAGGACACCGTTCCGCTGCGCGCACCCAGAGCGAGCCGCGCCAGCGGCGCCCCGGCCAGATCGGCGTTCAGCGTGCCGTCCCAGCGCTGCCAATCACCCGCGCCTTTAATCCGTGCAGACAGGCCGCCCTGCCAGCCGCCCAGCGCCGCCAGCACGCCGCCAGCCGGGGCATCGAGTTGCAGGTTGAGCGCCAGCTTGTTCACTTGCGGCACTGCATCGAGCTTCAGATTGATCGTATCCCCGCCCAGACTGCCCGCACCCGCCACCGTGCCGCCCTTGAGTGCGATCTGCGCCCGGCCTTTGGCAATGTGGCCCGATCCATCGAGCCGCAGAACGCGGCGCTCGCCCGATACTGCTGGTCCAGTCACCAACCGATCGATCTGCAGCCGCGCAATATCGATATCGATGTCGGGCAACAACGGCCCGCTGCTGGTGCTGATCTTAAATAGGGGCACGCGTTCCAGCAGCGCTAGCGGCGCGTGCGCGAGGCGCACGTCGACATGGCCCCGCGCATAAGCCAAGGGCCGCCAGTCTAGTTCGACCAACGGTATGCGCAGGAATTCGCCTTTGGTATCGTAAGCCCGCACATCGTGCAGTCGGGCACGGCCCAACAGCGACCCTTCGATCCGGCCGAAGCTGAACCGCAGCCCGTTGGCAAAAGTGGTCTGTGATATTTGCCGTGCGACGAGATCGCGGCCCCACTGGCTGTTCAATCCGATCGTCACCACGGCCAGCGCCGCCGCCAGCAACAGTGCCAGCGCGCCTAGCCAGGGCAGGTACCGGCGCGGCGCGGCGCGGATCGCCGTACCCGGGCTGGCTGGTTCAGTCTGGTTCGGATCGACTGGCAGCATCAGAACGCCTGCCCGATTGAGACGTAAACGTTGATCCGGCTTTCACCCGGGCGCCGGCCTAGCGGGGTGGCAAGATCGATCCGCATCGGCCCGAAATTGGTATAAACGCGCAGCCCCAACCCGACCCCGGCGCGCAGATCGCTGAATTTAGGCATCGAGGCTGTATAGGATTGGCCGACATCGACGAACGCCGCCACGCCATAATCGCCAAACCGGTAGCGCGCCTCCACCGCGGCTTCGTTCAAGCTGCGACCGCCGATCGGATCGCCGTTCACGTCGCGCGGGCCAAGGTCTTGATAGCCGAACCCGCGCACCGATCCGCCGCCGCCAGCATAAAGCCGCCGCGAGGGCGCCAGCCGATCAAGCGCCACGCCCTGAATGGTGGCAACCCGCGCGCGCGCCGCCAGGATCAAGTGGTTACCCACCCGCCGGTAGGTGGAGCCGTCAAGTCGCAGCCGGGCGTAAGGCGAAACTGCGCCTTGCAATGACACTTCGGGTTCGGCCAGCAGACTCAACCGGAACCCCTTGGCCGGGTCGAGCAGGCTGTCGGTAGTGTCGAGCCCGACCTGGCCGGTCAGCCCTGCAATTGCATAGGTTTTGCGAACACGAATAGTCGGTCCGGGGTCGAACACGCTCTCATTGGTGCCAATGATCTGCGCGCCATAGGCATACGTCAGCCGTTTTTGCCACAGCGGGGTGGAATCGTAGCTGATCCGTCCGGCCAGTCGGCCGGTATAGGCCGAGAAGGCGTCGTACTGGCTGTGCTTCAGTTCGGCCACCAGTTCGACCGCCCGGTCGCGGCGACCGGCATTGGCGCGGCGAAACAACACGCTGGCCCCCTGCTCCTGCGTCCCAAGCACACCGCTGGCGATCAAGGCGCCTTCGGGCGGGAACAGGTTGCGGTGCGTCCAACTCGCTTCGGCGCGAAACCCTTCGCCGGTGTTATAGCCGGCGGTGGCTGCGAGCACGCGCGGCGGACCGGCCTGCTGCCTGACCACCAAAGTCACGTCTTCGGTGCCAT
The DNA here is from genome assembly GCA_031416535.1 of Novosphingobium sp. Lineage (GTDB taxonomy): Bacteria > Pseudomonadota > Alphaproteobacteria > Sphingomonadales > Sphingomonadaceae > Novosphingobium. The sequence continues at coordinate 13,604 of JANOTT010000070.1, forward strand.
CTGCGCCCGCTGCGGCACCGCTGCGGCGCGGCTCGACGGCAACAGCACTGAACAGCCCAGTCGCGATCAGCGCTTGGCGCAGATCATCAACTTTTCGGCTGTCATACAGCTCGCCGCGGCGGAACCTGGTCAGCACCGAGATATGATCGGTCCCGAAGGCCGGCTTGCCTTCGGTCACAATGTCGCCGAAGCGGCCGCGCGGCCCGGTCGTTACCGGCAGGGTATAAGCTGCTTCGCCAGTGTCGGGATCGAGCAGTATGTCACGCTGCCCGACCTCGGCAAACGGATAGCCGTTCTGCGGCAGCGCCAGCGCAACATTGGCTTCGGCGCCGATCAAGCGTTCGGCAATCACCGGCTCGCCGACGGTGAGCGCAAGGTTGCGGCGGATCAGATCGGGCGGGACTGTGGGATCGGCGGTTAAGGTGATTTCAGACAACGCGAATTGTTTGCCCGGAACCACCTCGAACACCACCGCCAGCGGTTGACCGCTGACCGCGCTCGATCGGTCAATACGGCTGCGCACCTGCGGATCGAACCAGCCTTGCGCCGCCAGCAGTTTCTTGAGCAGCAGCGTGTCTTCGCTCATCCTTCCGTTCACTTGCGACAAATTGGCGGCACGGCCATTGCCCCGCTCTAGCGCAGACAATCGGCGAAACGACTTTGTCAGATCTACGGGGCTTTGCGCGCCGGTTGCATCCAGCCCGTCCACCCTCACCCGATAAGCAACCTCAACCACTTCCGTGTCTTCGGATCCTTGCGCAAACTCGACCGGCGCAACTTTGAATTCGGCCAGCGGCGGCAGCGGGCGAAGCAGTTCGGCATCGCCGGTCGCCACGGTAGCCGGACTTGCGGCAGCCTGCATTCCCGGGACGGTCGCCGGGACAGCAGCCACGGGCCCTAGCCGGCGTTCGAATTCGTCGATCGATTCCAGTGGCCGGCTGAGTTCGGGATCGTCATCAGCGCTCAGCGCCGGGATTGCCGCGTTGAATTCCTGATCGGGGATAATCGTTTCGATCGCCGGCAAAGTACCCGTCGGTGCCTGGGGTACCGGCAGTGAGCCTGCTTGCAACGGATCGGCGGCCGGTTGCGTCGGGGCTCCCGCTGTTCCCGGTAACTGGGCCTGCGCGGGCAACGTCAAGCCGGATGCGCTGGCCAGCAGCAACAGCCGTACCAACAACCCGTAATTGCGCTTGGCTGAGATGCATCTGATCACGGGGGTCAAGCTGGCTTTCCGTACTTTGCCAAAAAATTGAATTTCAACGTTTTTGCGGCCCCCCGCATTCTTGCACGCGGACAGCGTACAAGCGACACTGCCAGTTTGATCGTACCGACTTGCCGATAGCCTGATACCTGAATTGGGGCAAGAGTATGCAGGGCGCAGCCCGCACGAGTTCCCTGCGTCCGTTCGCTAGGTCACCGCAAGCCGCAAGCGGTGCTGCGGATGGTCCCATTCGCGCGCGTCGAGCACTGCGGCGATCTGCTCGACCGCGCGCCAAACCTCGGCGAAGCCGAGATAGGCGGGGGTAAAGCCGAAGCGCAGGATATCGGGGTCGCGAAAGTCACCGATCACCCCGCGCGCGCTCAGCGCCTGGCAGATCGCGTAAGCCTCGGGATGGCGCAACGAAACATGACTTCCGCGCGGCGCGGGCGGCGCCGGGCTGACCAATCTAAGGCCTGGGCAAATCGCCGCCACCGCGCGAACGAAGAAATCTGTCAACGCGGCGGACTTGGCCACCAGCGCGGGCATCCCCAGCGAAGCGATCGTCTCGACCCCGCAATCGAGTGCTGCAAGGCCCAGGATCTGCGGGGTTCCGGCGAGCATCCGGGTGATCCCGGCAGCGGGGGCATAAGCGTCTGCAAACGCGAACGGCGCGGTGTGTCCCATCCAGCCGGACAGCGGGTTGGCAATGTCCGCATGCAACCGCTCGGCGACATAGAGGAACGCGGGCGCACCGGGTCCGCCATTAAGGTACTTGTAACCGCAGCCCACGGCGAGATCGGCGTTGCTGCCCGACAGATCAATTTCGATCGCGCCGGCGCTGTGCGACAGATCCCAGATTGCCAGCGCGCCTGCGGCCTGCGCCGCCGCAGTGATCGCGGCCATGTCGTGGACCCGCCCGGTCTTGTAGTGGACGTGGCTCAGCAATACCGCCGCGACGTCCCGATCAAGCGCGCCCACCAGTGCTTCGGGCTCGGCCAGCCGCTGCTCCGCCAGGCCCAACTGCTGCAAGCCCTGAATCATGTAGAGATCGGTCGGAAAGCTACCCGGCTCGGACACGATCACCCGCCGCCCCGAGCGCAATTCCAGCGCCGCGCCGAGTAGCTTGAACAGGTTCACCGAGGTCGAATCGCAGGCGATCACTTCGTGGCCAGCTGCGCCAATCAGCGGCGCAATCTTCGCGCCGACGCGCTGCGGCAGATCGATCCAGCCCGATATGCCATCCGGGGCGCTGCCGTTCCAGCTACGGATCAGCCGCTCGCCCCATTCACGCTCGATCACCCTGCCGACTCGCGGCGCAGTCGCGCGGGGCAGCGCGCCGAGCGAATTGCCATCGAGGTAAATCACCCCGTCGGGCAGCACGAACAGATCACGCGCCGCCGCCAGCGGATCGGTGGCGTCGAGCGCGCGCGCCTCATCGGCAAAGCTCATGACAGCTCACGCAGCACCGCGCGCAACGGCGCGGCATCCGCGCCCGCGATGCTTAGCGGCAGGGCGATCAGCTCATACCATCCCGGCGGAACGGCATCGAGCACCAGCCCCTCAAGAATCCGCATATCCGCAGCAGCGACCGCGTGGTGCGCATCCATCGTTTGCGAATCCTGCGGATCGAGCGATGGGCCGTCGATTCCAATCAGCTCGACCCCAGCCGCCGCCAGTACGGCAATGGTCTCGGCTGCCACCGCGGTCCACACGGCACTCCAGCTATCGTGCGGGAACGCGCGATAGGTGCGAAACAGCACCCGCTTTGCGCCGCCCAGCGGCGGCAGGTGGTGCGGCGCGAGCAGCGCTCCGGCGGCGCGCGCATCGACCACCAGGCACGGCCCGAGATAGGGTCCGAGCGCGACCGCGTCGATGCTCGCTCCGTCGGCATCATAGTGCAGCGGCGCATCGGCATGGGCCCCGCTGTGGCTCGACAGGGTCAGTGCCGAAACATTGACCGCGCTGCCCGCAGCCATCGTCCAGGTCTGCACTGCGGCGAACCGCGTATCGCCTGGCCACACCGGCAGACCCGGGCGCAGCACCTGGCTGATGTCCCACAGGCGGCGGGTGGGGAGCGAGGAGGTTTTCATCGCTTTGGCTATTAGCCCGCTCAGGCGATCTGCGCCAAATAATTTCAGATGCTTGGACTGGTGCAACACTACGCAAACTGGCTTGCCAGTGCACGCAATCGGCCATACGCTCGGTGAAATCAGGATAAATCGGCAGCCCATTCGGGAATTGCCGGAACAAGGAAATAGAGCGGCATGGCCTTGAGTATCGCGACTCCGCGTGCAGAAAATGCGCCACGACTGGTCCTGTGGCTGCTCCTGATCGTTTACATCTTCAACTTCATCGACCGGCAGATCGTCAACATCCTGGCCGAGCCAATCGCGCGCGAGCTGCAGCTCAGTGACACCCAGATCGGGCTGATGACCGGGATCGCGTTCGCGCTGCTCTACACGCTGCTCGGGCTGCCGATCGCACGCTATTCTGACCGCCCCTCGACCAACCGGATCGCGCTGATCTCGGTCTCGTTGACAATCTGGTCGGTGATGACTGCGCTGTGCGGATTGGCACAAAACTTCGTCCAGCTGCTGCTGGCGCGGGTCGGGGTGGGGGTCGGCGAGGCGGGCTGCACCCCGGCGGCGCATTCACTGATCGCCGACGTCGTGCCCAAGGAGAAGCGGGCTTCGGCGCTGGCGTTCTACTCGCTTGGGATTCCGATCGGTTCGCTGCTCGGCCTGCTGATCGGCGGCCAGCTCGCCGACCGCGTGGGCTGGCGCGAGGCGTTCATGATTGTCGGGCTTCCGGGGGTTTTGCTCGCCGTGGTGCTGATGCTCATTCTGCGCGACCCGCGCCGCGGTGCGATCATGATCGCAGCGAAGGCGACGCAGCCGGTGCCGCAGGCGCTCTCCAACCGCGAAGCGCTGGTCGCGATCATGACCTCGCGCGCGTTCGTGCTGCTGCTCATTGCGGGTTCGGCGGCGTCGTTCCTGAGCTACGGCAAGGGGACCTGGACCACGATCTTCTTCCAGCGCACTCACGGGCTTTCGCCGGGTGAGGTCGGCTTATGGTTCGGAATGTGGGGCGGCATCGCGGGGATCGCGGGGACCTTGCTGGGCGGTTGGCTCGCCGACCGCTACGGCCGCGAAAACCGCCGCCATGTGCTGACTGCCCCGGCAATCGGGATGGTCGTGGCCGCGCCGCTTGCCTTCGCGGCCTATTTCGCGACCGACTGGCGGATCGCGCTCGCCTTGCTGATGATCCCCACGCTGCTCAATTCGCTCTATTACGGCCCACTCTATTCGAGCGTGCAGGGCCTCGTCCCGCCCGCCGCGCGCGCGGTGGCGACAGCGACGCTGCTGTTCGGCCAGAACCTGATCGGCCTCGGTTTTGGGCCGCTGTTCTTCGGGATGCTGTCGGACGGCATCCGCCCCTTGGTGGGCGAGGATTCGGTGCGCGTGGTGCTTTATGGCGCGGCGTTCCTCGGGATTGTCCCCGCGTACTTCTTCTGGCGCTGCAGCCTGCGGCTCAATGCCGAGCTTGATCGTCACACGTAGTAGGTCATCGACGTTATGGCGACCGCATCGAGCAGGAATAGCGCCTGCGCCAAAAGCGCGCCTTGGATAGTTCGGTCGGCTTCATGCTGTTGCTCGCCACGGGTTTCATCGCCGGGACCATGACTGCGGCGGCGCGATTGGCGCTGCGTTGCTGGTCGCGACCACCGCTGCGGCTTTTACCACGCTGGTGCCGTGGCTGGTGCTGATCGCCACCGCAATTTACGCCTGGAACAGCTTCGGGAGCGCTGTGCAGGTCCGCGCTCCACTGCTTGAAGGCCCAGTGTTCATCCCGGCGCAGGTCGTGTTGTCGATTTATGGTGGCTATTTCGGCGGCGGAAACAGCTTCATGATGCTTGGCGGCGCTGTTTATTTCGATGGCGGCGCTCCTACCACATCGGGATCCTGCGCCAGGAGGATTCCGGCCAGGCGAAACCTTTCAAGGTCGCGCCGGACTTCCGAAGCAAACAAGCCCACGCTGCTCTGCGCTCGCGCCGTCTCGCGCCGCACCGCTTCGCGCTCCGCGAGCGTGTCGGTGACGACAACAATTGCAGCCAGGAAGCCGAGGAGGACAGCCGAAATGATGATCAGGCTGGAGCGCCGCATGTCTGGTTTCTGCAATCGGCATACCTTGTGTGGAATTTCACACAGATCGTAAATACAACGTACGGATTTCCGCCCATATCGAGCGGTACGGGGGGATATTTGTCAAAATTTTTTACCATCTTGAGCAATTCGATTGCACACTTGGTCGTGCCAACGCACCGGCGCTAAATTCACTTCAAGGGAGAGGGAGCGGCAATGATCGCGACACAGATCGAAAACGACGAGCCGCCACGCACACCAGGGCCTTGGTACCTGCATCTCTATGCGCAAATTCTTACCGCGATCGCCGCCGGCGTTACGGTAGGCCTATTCTTTCCCGCTTTCGGCAGCGCGCTCAAGCCGCTCGGCGAGGCTTTCGTCAGTCTGATCAAGATGGTGATCACCCCGGTGATCTTCCTGACCGTGGTTACCGGCATCGCCGGGATCAGCGACGTCGCCAAAGTCGGCAAGGTGTTCGGCAAGGCGATGGTCTATTTCATCGCGGTATCAACCTTGGCGTTGGTCATTGGGTTGATCGTCGGCAACGTCGTGCGCCCCGGGGCAACGTTGCAGATTGATCCGGCCAGGCTGGATGCCGGCAAGATCGTCCAATATACCGACAAGATTGCCGACCAGTCGGTGATCGGATTCCTGACGCACATCATCCCCAAAACCCCGGTTGGTGCGCTGGCCGATGGCAATATCCTGCAGGTGCTGTTGATCGCGATCCTGTTCGGCATCGCGATGGTCATGACCGGACCGCCCGCCGCGCCGTTCCGCGCGATCCTCGAATCCGCCAACCGGGTGGTGTTCAAAGTCGTTACGATCGTGATGAAGTTCGCGCCGCTCGGCGTGTTCGGGGCGATGGCCTACACGATCGGCGAATTCGGCGTGCGGACGCTTGTCGGAATGCTGGCGCTGGTTGCCACCTTCTATCTTACCGCGTTCCTGTTCGTCGCGATCGTGCTGGGGACCATCGCACGGCTGGCGGGGTTCAGCTTGTGGCGACTGGTGGTTTATCTGAAGGACGAGCTGCTGCTGATCCTCGGCACCTCTTCGTCGGAATCCGCGCTGCCCGCAGTGCTCGACAAGTTGGAGCGCGCCGGCTGCCGCAAGGACGTAGTCGGGCTGGTTATCCCCACCGGCTATTCGTTCAACCTCGATGGCACCAATATCTACATGACGCTGGCGGCGTTGTTTATCGCCCAGGCGACCGGGATCGAACTGTCACTGGGCGACCAGCTCCTGCTGCTGTCGGTGGCGATGATCAGTTCCAAGGGCGCGGCGGGCGTCACCGGTGCGGGCTTCGTCACGCTGGCAACGACGCTGGCGATTGTCCCCTCGATCCCGGTCGCCGGGATGGCGCTGGTGCTGGGCATCGACCGGTTCATGAGCGAATGCCGCGCGCTCACCAACTTCATCGGCAACGCGGTGGCGACAATTGTCATCGCGCGATGGGAGAAGGCGCTTGACCAGGACCAGCTGGCGCGCGCGTTGGCTGGAGCGGTGCCCGACCCCTTCGACACACCGGCCGATCCGGAACGAATAAACGCCTGAATCGGCCCTCCTTCAGCCTGCGAATTTGAAGCACTGCATACAACAAAAAGCGGGAGGAAATGCCAACAAAAGCCAGACCGAGCTGCTTGTGACCGTCGCAGTCGCGGCACTTATGCCAGTCACAGCCCACGCCCAGAGCGCGGAGACCACGCCGCCGGAACTCGCCGGCTCCAACACTGCGACTAACGCTGAATCCGAGGCGTCGATCACCGTCGTCGGCTTGCGCGGTAAGCCCCCCACACACGTTGACCGGCCCATTCCAGTCGATGTGCTCATTTGCGAAGAGCTTCGGTCCACGAGACAGACCGACTTGAGCCAGCAGGTGCAGCGCAATAACCCTGCGATGCGATCGCGGGTGTTATCAGTCTTGCGCTCAAGGATGCGAGCGAGGGCGGCTCGTTCCAGATCTCCGGCGGGATTCACAAGAAGGGTGATGGCTGCACCTTCAAGACCGCGCTGAACAACGGCGTCAAGCTCGGCGATCGCGGCTTTGGCAACGTGACCGCCGGGTATGTCCAGTTCGACGGAACCAATCGCTTTGATCCGTTCACCGGGACGATTCATCCGGCAGCCCCGGCGGGCTGTGTCACCGGCGTACTCACCGGCAATTTCCTCTATCTGACCGCAACCCCGCGCGCCGACCGAGGCGTCCTTCTTCTGATTTGTCGCTTCGCTTGCCTCCGGGTGCGAGAAACCGCGGCGAAAGTTGGATCGGCTGAATGGGCCTTGGCGCCGCCTTAGTAGCCCGCCCACCCTTCAGCCTCGCCGTCGTTCTAAAAAGCTACTACGGCACGCCCCAAGGACGGGAGATAAACACTCGTACTCGGAGACCGCCAGATGACCACCAGCCGCCAGATCCACCTTGTACGCCGCCCGGACGGAGTACCCGTTGCTTCCGATTTTGCAGTGATCGAAGTCGAAACGCCTGATGCTTCCGATGGTCAGGTTCAAGTGCAGAACATGCTGATGTCAGTTGATCCCTACATGCGGCCCCGGCTCACGGCTGACCAGGCGCTGAATGTGGCGATGATCGGTGGCGGCATTGGCCGCGTGGTTCAATCGCGCAATCCGGATTTCAGGGAAGGCGACCTGGTTCGTCACGGTGCCGGGATGCAGGAACTCTTCACGGGCGACGGCAAAGGCATGCAAAAGTTGAATCCCGATCCTGCCCTGTCCCTGACTGTCTATATGCACGCGCTGGGAGGCACAGGGATTACGGCTTATGGCGGTCTGCTGGAAACTGGTGCGCTGAAGGACGGCGAGCAGGTGTTTGTTTCTACGGCAGGCGGCGCGGTCGGCTCAGTCGTCGCTCAGATAGCCAGGATCAAAGGTTGTTACGTTGTGGGATCGACAGGCTCCGACGAAAAGGCAGCGTGGTTGCGGGATGTGGTCGGGATTAACGCCGTTATCAATTACAAGTCTCAGCCGCTCGCCGCGGCGCTCAAGGCGGCCACTCCCAACGGTGTTGATGTCTATTTCGAGAACGTCGGGGGCGCTCACCCGGACGCTGCTTTGCCGCGCATGAATCTGCGGGGGCGGATTCCGGTTTGCGGCATGATCTCGACTTACAACGGCGGCGGCGACGGAGTGCAAAACCTTTTCAACCTGATCTACGGCCGCATCCGCATGGAAGGGTTCGTGGCCACCGATTTCCCGCACCTGCAAGAGGCCTTCGTCGGCGATATGACGGGGTGGCTGAAGGACGGCCGCGTCAAATATCAGGAAACGATCCTGGATGGCTTCGAGCGCGCGCCGGAAGG
>JANOTT010000071.1:0-5511 GCA_031416535.1 Novosphingobium sp.
GAAGGCGCCACGCTGGTGACCGGCGGGACCGACCGCCCGGCCGACCTCAACCGCGGCTACTACATCAAGCCGACGGTGTTTGCCGACGTCACCCCCGACATGACCATCGCCAAGGAAGAAACCTTCGGACCGGTGGCGACGATCATGCCCTATGACAGCCTTGAGCAGGGCATCGCGATTGCCAACGACAGCAACTACGGCTTGTCGGCAGTGATCTCGGGCGACCCCGCCGAAGCGGCCAAGATCGCCCCGCTGCTCGAAGCCGGGATGGTGGTAATCAACGGCTGGGGCCCCTCGCCGGGCGCCCCGTTCGGCGGCTACAAGCAATCGGGCAACGGCCGCGAAGGCGGGCTGTTCGGCCTGAAGGACTTCATGGAGATCAAGGCGATCTCGGGCCTGCCGGCCTGATCATCCGCCAGAAGTAAATCGAGCCCCCTTCCCGCACCGCGCGGGGAGGGGGTTTCTTTTTGCGCATCGCGGAGGGCGCCGGGTTGCCGCTTCGATCTAGACGAAGCCGATATTTGTACCGAGCGCGCTGCCGCCGAAGTTGGCGATGTTGGGCACCACGGTTGGCAGGTCGGTTGGCGTGACCCCGAACCAGTTGGCGAGGGTCGCGGCGTATTGATCGACCGCCATGGTCGGAATCAGCCGTCCCTGACCGATGTCGTCCGGGCCGCCATTCGCCAGCACCGGATTGATCCCGTAAAAGCGCTTTCCGCTGACTGCGCCGCCCAGCACGAAATGCATGCTGCCCCAGCCGTGATCGCTGCCATTGGTATTTGCGGTCAGCGCGCGGCCAAAATCGGACCCGGTGAAGGTCGTCACCTGCGACGCGATTCCCAGCTCGACCGTGGTATCGTAAAACGCGCGCAGGGCGTCGGCCAGGTTGGTCAAAAGCGTCGGGTGGAGCGTCCCCAATGCGTCATGGGTGTCATAACGGCCGGTCGATACAAAAAATACCTGCCGCTTTGCGCCGAGCGCGCTGCTGACCGACATCAGCTTGGCGACCATCTGCAACTGCGCGCCAAGGCTGCTTTGCGGATCGGCCGCGGCCGGAAAGGCAGTACCGGTGGCAGGGGCCTGGGCAAGCGCGGCCGAGACCTGCGCATAAAGATCGAGCGCGCGCTTGCCGATTGTCCCATGGAGCGCTTGAAACGCATGCGCGCCGCCGCCGCCGATCAGCGACTGCAACAAGGTGGCCGCAGCGGACGATCCTTGGAGGCTGTTGCGCGCATTGAGCGCGATCGGGCCCGATGGCGTGACCGAATATTGAATGGCCGCCTTGCCGGTCAGAAACACCGCGTTGCCGCTGGGGTTGATGCAGGTCAGGCTGGCGGTGCCGTTGCCCGATTGCAGCAGATCGCCGATCCGGCCACCCCAGCCCGACGCGGCACCTTCGGGCGTCGATGCCTGCCAATAGCTTTGCTGGTCGTTATGCGACAGCAGCTTGGGCGGAAGCCGCACGCTGTTCGCCTGATATTGCGCTTTGGTGGTCGGCTGGACCAGCGTGCCAAGGTTAAGCATCACGGCCATTTTGCCGGCGTCGAACACGGGCAGCAGCTTGGCCAGTTCGGGGGCCAGCGCATATTGCGCGCCGCCGGGCAGCGCCGTGGTCGGTTGCAATACGGTGCCAGCCAGTGACGCTTGCGAATAAGCCAGGGCACTGCGCTGCGCCGCGTAGCTGGCATATTGCGCGGTATCGTAAGGAACCAGCGTGTTGGCGTAATCGTTGCCGCCATACATGAACACGCAGACCAGCGCCTTGTAGTCGGACGCGGTGGCGGCGGCGGCTTCACCCATCGCGGCCAGGTTCATCACGAACGGCGTCGCTGCCCCCGCGATCGACAAGGCTGAGGCGCGAGAAATGAACGCGCGGCGGGAAATATCCATCGTCATCGTCCTAACGCAACACGAGATATTCGGGGGACGCCATCACCAGCACGATGGCGGCGTAAATTCGGTTCAGAGTTCCTGCGGTGGTCGTCGTCGGAATCGTGTCGAGCGCGGTCTTCATCTGGCTGATCGTCGCCGCGCTGATCTGGCCCGCCGCGAGCACCAGATTGAGCTCGTTCAGCAAGGCCTGGCTGTCCGCTGCGATCGTGGTCAGCGCGGAATAGTTCGGCTTGGCATCGCCGGCACCATTAACGATGACCGTCTGCATGTAGTTGACGTAGGCGATGACCGTCGGCTCGTTGGTGATCTGGAATTCGGGGGCGACCATGCCGCTGGTGGCGATCGTACTTCCGGGAGGGGTATAGCCGGGGCGAAACCAGTTGAAGACGCTGGGCGCACGGCCCGGGCTTTCGCCGAGCCGCGTGGCGCTCGACGAAGTGTTTCCGAATGGCCACAGCTGGCTGGCCGACGCAACGCCGAATGCTTTGGCCCACTGCACCAACCGCACCACCGGTTCGCGCAATTTGCCGAAGATGCTACTGCCGACCAGCGTATCATCGCGCGCCTCGCTATCGGTCAACACGGCGCGGATAATCGCCTTCATATCACCGCGCACGCCGCTCCCGTTGTTGGCGAAGACCGCTGCGACCCGCCCGATGTAACCGGCGCTGGGGTTGCTGGTGACGAGGTGCTGGATCAACTGCTTGCTGACGAACGGCGGAACATTCTGGTGATTGAACAGCCCGTCGAGCGCGAGCCTGCGGGCAGTTGCCCCGTCGCTCCCGGCCGGAATGGCGATGCCCAGAAAGCTCGCCCCGCCGGTCTCGCTCCTGGAAGCGGTAATCGTCATCGGCAAGCGCAACCGCGCGGGCGTGGTGTTGTCCGCATTGGCATGGGTGTAACCGGTCCAGACGCGGGCCGCCTGCGACACATCGGCCTGGCTGTACGAGGGGACGGGATTGCCGCCCGACAGCACCTGCGTGCCGTCCATGTTGAGCATGGTCAGCCCGATGGTGAACAGCTGCATCAGTTCGCGCGCGTAGTTTTCGTCAGGGATGGACCCGGTTGCCGGGTTGGCCTTCGCATTGCCCAGGAATGTCAGGTAAAGCCCCATTGCCGCATTGGTCGAGACGCCTTCCATCAGATCGCGGTAATTGCCGAAGGCGTTGTCCCACAGCACATCGAGATAAGCGGCCAGCGCGAATGCCCGCCAGCTTCCGCCGAAGCCGTCAACACTGACCACCCATTGATCGAGCAGCGCGAGGCCAACCCGCTGCCGCAAAACATCGCCGCTCCCCATCAGCTGCGCCCACACCATCGGGTCGAAGCCGTTGGTGGTATTGACGTTGGTGGCGACGTCGAACCCGTTGGCAACCAGATAGTCCCAGAATTTCTGCGGCCGTGCGACGGCAAATTGCGCCGTCAGCCAAGCCTCGTACCCGCTATCCGCCAAATTGAGCAGGTCCGCCTTTGAATGGCCGATCGCGGCTTGGGAGAGAAACCGTGAAGCCTGCACCGCGGTTACCTTCACGGTAACCGGGACGGGTGGCGGGACCGGTGGGGGCGCAGCGCTTCCGCCATCGCCGCATGCTGCCAGCGCCAGCGATCCCGCAGCAGCCAGTCCAATCGCGCCCACCGGCGCCGGGCTGTCGTTTGGTTCGGTCCGGCCCGCGCCGATCTGCTGTGGCCAAGCACCCGGCTCGTCCTGGCAAGCCCCCAATTCGGCCATCACGCGACTCCCCTTGTCAGGGGCCAAACCAAGCGCGCTTTCGCTTCTGGTTTTCAACGGCCCGGCCCACGCAGATCGCCGATACTGTCGGTCAATTGGATGACACGCAACAAATTCCGCTGACCGCCCGATTGCCGGCGATGAACGCAAATTAGCGCAGCTGCGCCCCTGCTACCCAGAGGACATTTATGGGCGCTGGTGGCTGCAGACTTGACGCGGGCCGGCGGCTGGGGCCGCGCATCGTTCATACCAGCCAGCGGCGTGCCTAGGCTTCGGTTACCCGATACTGCACCTGCACCCCGTGGGCGCCATCCTTGGTGCTGCCATCGAGCGGCAGCGCGGCATCGCGGCGCAGCGCGGCGGCGGCGGCGATCAATCGGTCTTGCTGGTCTTCGCTGTACTGCGCCCAGCCATCGCGGGTCAGCCGCTCAAGCGGACGGTAGCGGATCTTGTACTGCATTCGCACCGAACCCTCGACCCAGTACCCCAGGTAAACGTAGGGCAGTCCCTCGGCCGCGGCGCGGCGGATGTGTTCAAGGATGATGTAATTGCCCAGCCCCGAGCGGCCCGGTGCTTCGGGTTCGTAAAAACTGTAAACCATCGACAAGCCGTCACCCTGGCGATCGGACAGGCAGGCACCGACCAGTTTTCCGGGCACGCCGTCCACCGCCGGCTCGCGGTATTCGACCATCCAGCTATCGACCGGCGTATGCTCGACCATGTCGGCAAAGTCGGTCTCGTCCATCGTCGCCATGCCGCCGCCGGGGTGGCGATCGCCGAGGTAACGCTGGAGCAGGTCGAACTGCTCGGCGGTCGACCACGGCCGGCACAGCGTGGTGACCAGATCGCTGTTGCGCCTGAGGTCACGTTTTTGCGTGGACGATGGCCGAAATTGGCCGGCCACCACCCGCACCGAAATACAGGCTGTACATTCGAGACACGAGGGGCGGTAGGCCACGGTCTGGCTGCGCCGGAACCCGATCCGTCCCAGCGCATCGTTCAGCTCACCCGCGTGCGGGCCCTTGAGTTCCGTGAATACCTTGCGTTCGCTGCGCCCCGGCAAATAGGGGCACGGCGCAAGGCTCGTGACGAAAAACCGGGGGAACCGCACAGGAGCCGTCACAACGCGCCAATATCCCTAATAGCGAATAGAGCCGGCACTATGCAGATGCGCGGGGCGTCTTGAAAGTCTTTTAACCATGAAACAGGGTAAACGAGGTGTTATTGTGCACAGTCCGTCAGCCCACCTACGACGGCCCGCGGCCTAACCCAGCTCCACCTGATCGACCTCATACCCCGCCGCCCGCAAGCTCGCGACCAGCGCGTCAAGCTGCTCCTTGTCGCGCGCTTCGCATTCGATGTCCGCCGTGAGCCCCTTCGCGGGCAAGTGCGTGAAAATCCGCTGGTGGTAGATTTCGATGATGTTGACGTTGTGGCTGTCGAACTCGCGCATCACCTTGAACAGCGCGCCGGGGCGGTCCTGCAAGGTCAACCGCAGGCGGGCGAGACGCCCGGAGCGCGCCAGATCGCGCAGCAGCACGTTGGCGAGCAGCCGGGTGTCGATATTACCGCCACAGATGGGAATACCTATCTTGCGGCCCTTGAACCGGTCAGGATAGGCCAGCACCGCAGCAAGGCCGGCCGCGCCCGCGCCTTCGGCCACGGTCTTTTCGATCTGCAGCAGCAGCGACACCGCGGTTTCCAGCTGGGCCTCGCTGACCAGCACGATATCGTCGATCAGGCCTTCGAGCACTTTGGAGGTGAACGCTCCGGGTTCTTTTACCGCGATGCCTTCGGCCAGCGTATCGCCGCCGCACGGCAGGTCGGTGTGCTTGAGGCGGTTGTACATCGAGGGGAACAGCTGCGCCTCGACCCCGATCAGGCCGATG
>JANOTT010000072.1:0-60181 GCA_031416535.1 Novosphingobium sp.
CAGCAGGATCGGCTCGGGATTGTGATCGACCCGGCCTTGCATCGCCACCGACAGGACCAGCGCAATCACCGTTGCGGCGATCCCCGCCGCGCCCGCAGCGACGGTGATCGGCACCATGAAGCGGCGCCAGTGGACCCACGCTGCGCCGGCCGCGAGCAGCCCGATCCCCGCACCGATCAGCGCGCTCGCGGAATTGCTCAACCACGGCTCGGTCTCGGCGAGGTAGTTGATCGGCACCGCCGCAACCCCGCCGACAAAGGCGAGCAGCAGCACGATCGAGGGCAGTGCCATGCGGCGCTGGCGGGTGAAGAATTCGGCGAGGCCCCAAGCCGCGCCCGCGACCAGCACCCCGGCGACGCCGGGCGCAATCGCGTGGCCGATCCCGGCGCAGGCGACCAGCAGCAGCACCGCCGCGATGGTCACGAAAATATCGTTGAACCCGGTGATCAGCCGGAAATGCTCTTCATCGGCGACGGGCGCGGCGCGCATTCCCGCGGCATGGGCGCGCAGCGCCTCCGCCGCCTCGCGGCTCAAGGCACCGGCACCGACGGCCGCTTGCAGATCTGCTTCGGAATACATGGGCATCCTCCCCTATTTTCTATCGGGGGAGAATGCCCTAGCTGTGTTAGTGTGTCAATACAGCGCGGCGATGGTCTCAGCCAAGCCCGCCGATCTTGGCGAGCGCGGCCATCACGGCGCCCGATTGCTCGCTGCCCGATTGCGGCACGGTCTCGCCGGTGCGGTCGATGATCGCGTCCCAGTTGGCGGCGATGCCTTCGGGGGTGCGTTCGTCCGCCGGGAGCGCGATGCCCGGGGTGAGGGTGACGTAGGCCGCGTGATAGGCCCCCGCGCCCGCGCCGCAGATCATGTTGGTCGGGGCGTCCTCGCTGACGAGGTACAAGGCCATCGGCGCGACATTCTCAGGGCTGAGTGCGTTGAACAGCGCGTCGGGCATGCCGAGGTCCTCGGTCATCCGCGTCCCCGCCACCGGGGCGAGCGTGTTGACCCGGATGTTGTACTTCGCGCCTTCGAGGTGGAGCGTCTTGGTGAAGCCCGCCAGCCCCAGCTTGGCCGCGCCGTAATTGGCCTGGCCGAAGTTGCCGTACAGCCCGGTCGAGCTCGCGGTCATCAGGATGCGGCCATAGCTTTGCTCGCGCATCAGGTCCCACACCGCCTTGGTGCAATTGGCGCTGCCGTTGAGGTGGACGTCGATAACCAGCTTCCAGTCATCCATCGTCATCTTGGCGAAGCTCTTGTCGCGCAGGATCCCGGCGTTGTTGATCAGCACGTGAACGCCGCCCCAGGCCTCCCTGGTCTTGGCGACCAGTTCTTCCATCTGCGCAAATTCGGTGACCGAACCGCCGTTCGACATCGCCTCGCCGCCAGCGGCCTTGATTTCCTCGACCACCTTCAAAGCAGCGTCCGAATGTCCGGTGCCATCGCGCGATCCGCCCAGATCGTTGACCACCACCTTGGCGCCGCGCTTGGCCAGCTCGAGCGCGTAGGAGCGGCCAAGGCCGCCGCCGGCACCGGTGACGATCGCGACGCGATCCTTGAAAGAAATAGTCATTGGTCAGGCTCCGTCTGATCTGGTGTTTTGCATGGGAAAGCGCGCGCTCGATGCCATGTCGCGGGGCAGCTTTCAACCGCAGAAAAGTCTGGCCGCCTTGCCGTAAGGGCAAGCGCACGGGCTGTGTCACATTACTGTCACCAAACAGCCTTAGCGCTGCCATCGAATCGCAACAAAACCGTCATGGGAGCTTAACCGTGAACCGAATGATCCGCACCTCCAGCCTCGCACTGGCCATCTCGGTCGGCTGGGTGCTTCCGGCTCAGGCTGCCGCAGCGCAGAACGCCGATGTCGCGGCGCAGCTCGCCGCTATGCAGGCGCAGCTCGAACGGCTGAGCCAGCGGGTCGATACGCTGGAAGGCCAGCTCGATACCGCGAACGCCCGCGCTGCCGTGGCCGAGCAGCAGGCCGCCGCTGCGATTACCACCGCCGATGCCGCCAAGACGGCGCTTGCTGCTGCACCCGCGCCGAGCGTCGCCGCCAAGCCCGCCACCGAGATCGCCTGGGACGGCGCGCCGCGGCTCACCACCAAGGACGGTTTCAGCTTCAAGCCACGCGGACGCCTGCACTTCGATGTCGGTACAATCAGTTCGCCCGGTTCGTTCGAGTCGCCAAACCTTGGCACCAGGATCCGCATGCGGCGCTTGCGCCTCGGGTTCGAAGGTACGGTGCCGGGCGGTTTCGGCTACAAAGCAGAAGCAGATCTGGCCAATGGGGCAGTAGCATTTGGCGACGTCGTTATTACTTATACGCCAGCCAAGCTGCCCGTTCAGCTGCGCGTCGGTAACTTTGAGACGCTGAACAGTCTGGAGCAGATATCCAGTTCGAATTTCAACACATTTATCGAACGCGCTGCATTTAACGACGCCTTTGTGAATGCCAGGCGGCTTGGTGGCGCATTGTCATGGCATAGCAAAGACAGCGATTGGCGCGCGGAAGCAGGCTTGTTTGCAGCGCACAGTATCGATAGCTCGCTGGACAACGACGGCTGGATTGGTGCCGGACGGCTCGTCTTTGCACCGAAGTTTCCAGGCGGCCAGCTGCATTTTGGCATCAACTATCAGTACCGGGACTTCGCATCCAATGCCGGTGGCGTTAGCTCTACCGGGGTTGGCATGCCTGCCACGAACCAGCTCGCCCGTTACCGTGCTCGCCCGAACAGCCAACTGACGGATGTGCGGTTCGTAGATACCGGAAGCTTTGCCGCGCATAGCGATCAAATCCTTGGCCTTGAGGTTGCCGGTGTCTTCAAAAGCCTGCATTTCTCGGGTGAGGCGCAGTGGCTGAGGGCCAAGGCCTATCAGGCGGGTGAGCTTGCTACCGGGCAGGATGCATTTTCCGGCGGCAACCTTGCGGTTGTCCCTGCTGGCCAGCCAGCTTTCTTTGGTGCCTACGGCGAGGTAGGCTATTTCCTGACCGGTGAAACCCGCGGTTACCGGCGCGGCGATGGCATCTGGGCGCGAACGAAGGTAATGCATCCGCTGGGCAAGGGGGGCATTGGGGCGTTGCAGCTGTCTGCACGGTTTGAATATCTCGATCTGAACGACGATTCGCTGGTTAACGGTCCGACCAACAATTTTTCCACCGGAGCCTTAAATTTGGCTCCGCTCAGCACTCGGTTGGGACGGGGAGGCAAGCAGACCAGTTATTTGCTGGGGCTGAACTGGTACCCGGTCGATTATGTCAGGGCCATGATCAACTATGGCCGGGTCAATGTGACGGGCGGCCCGATTGCCTCGCAAGTCGATCCGGCCTCTATGGCCCCGGTAAATCAACGTGATTACGGCGTGAACCTTTTGCAAACCCGTCTGCAGTTCGATTTCTAGCGCGGACCGCTAGCGCGGTTGTGGAAACGGCAAGCAATTGGTGGCATGGCGCTTATCCATGAGCGCTGAACAGCCCCTTGCCGTCATCATCCTCGCCGCGGGCAAGGGCACCCGCATGAATAGCGATCTGCACAAGGTGCTGCACCCGATTGCCGGGCGGCCGATGATCGAGCACCTGCTCGCCAGCGCGGCCAAGCTTGACCCCGAACGCCAGGTGGTGGTGGCCGGGCATGGTCGCGACCAGCTCGAGGCTCAGCTGGGAGCCCGCGCGGTGATCGCGGTGCAGGAACCGCAGCTCGGCACCGGCCATGCGGTGCAGCAGGCTGAAGCGGCGCTATCCGGCTTCGACGGCGTTGTGCTGGTGTTGTACGGCGATGTGCCGTTTGTTACCGCGGCGACAATGCGCGCGATGATCGCGCGGTTGCAGGCGGCGGACCAGCCTGCGGTGGTGGTGCTGGGGTTCGAACCGGCGGAAACTTTGCAATACGGCCGGATCTTCGCAGATGGCGACCGGATCGTCAAAATGGTCGAGCACAAAGACGCCAGCCAGGCCGAACGCGGCTGCCGGCTGTGCAATTCGGGCCTGATGGCGCTGCGCAGCGCCGATCTGTTCGCCCTGCTGGCACGGGTCGGGAACGATAATGCAGCGGGCGAATATTACCTGATCGACGTGGTCAATGTCGCCAATGCCGATGGCCGGACCTGCGCGGTGGTGATCACGCCCGATCCGCACGAGGTCGAGGGAATCAACAGCCGCGCCGAACTCGCCCAGGCCGAAGCGCGCTGGCAGCATCGGCGCCGGGCTCAAGCCATGGACGAAGGCGCGTCGCTGATCGCGCCCGAAACGGTCTGGTTCGCGTGGGACACCGTGCTCGGTCGCGATGTCCTGATCGAGCCTAACGTACTGTTCGGACCCGGAGTTTCGGTGGCGGACACGGTCAAAATCCGCGCCAATTGCCACATTGAGGGCGCGCAGATTGCCAGCGGCTGCGAAGTCGGCCCGTTCGCCCGCCTGCGCCCCGGCACGGTACTGAAGGCGAAAGCGAAGATCGGCAACTTCGTCGAGGTCAAGAAATCGGTCATGGGAGAGGGCGCCAAGGCCAGCCACCTGAGCTACATTGGTGATGCCGAAGTGGGCGCGGGCGCCAACCTTGGCGCAGGCACGATTACCTGCAATTATGATGGCTATTTCAAATACAAGACCGTGATCGGCGAGCGCGCCTTCATCGGTTCGAACTCGGCGCTGGTCGCTCCGGTCAAGATCGGCGCCGACGCGATCGTCGCAGCCGGCAGCGCGGTGACCCGCGACGTTGCGGCGGGGGAATTGCGGCTGGTGCGCGGGGAACAACTGGTCAAGCCCGGCTGGGCCGACCGGTTCCACGACGCGATGAAAAAGAAGCAAAAGGCCGACCGCAGAGGTGATTGACATGATATCATGATATGATATCAGTATATCGATGACCCGCATCCTCGCCGATCTGCCTGATGATGACATCAAGCGCCTTGACTGCATTGCGCAGGAGCAGGGCATGAGTCGTGCGGCCGTGTTGCGCGAAGCGGTTTCGGCCTATACCGCACAATCCGCCAGCGACGATCTCAGCTGGCTCGACAAGGGTTTTGGCCTGTGGGCGCGGCACGGCGTTGCATACGATCCGCACGAATACGATCGCAAACGTCGGGCTGAATGGACGCGGTATTGGGACGACGACTACGAAGAAGTCCGAGCCGAATCGCCTGACATGTTCGACGAAGAAGACGATCGCCAGCGGCAGATCTATCTCGATATGCTGGCGGGCAAATATCCCAAACCCAAGCGGCCCGAAGAAACGTGAGCGGCTTCGCATTCGACGCCAACATCGTGATTGATGCGCTGGCGGGCTATCCTCCGGCTCGAACTGAAATCGAACGCGCGGTCGGATTGAATTTACGCCCCTGGATCAGCCGCATGGCATGGATCGAAGTCCTCTCGAAGGGCAGCGAAGGCATGGTTCAGGATGCATTGGCATTCCTCGCCAACTTCGGCCTCGATGAAATCGACGATGAAATCTCGCGCCGCGCCGCAGCATTGCGTCGTGAAAGACCGCGTCTGAAATCTCCGGATGCGATCATCCTTGCGACTGCGCAAACGCGCGGCCGAGTGCTGGTTACACGAAATACCAAGGATTTTCCGGCAGCGATGCCCGGCATCCGCGTCCCTTACTCGCTTTAACGAAAGCAACCAGCATGTGCGGCATTATCGGTATCGTCGGCAAGGATCAGGTGGCAGATCGGCTGGTCGATGGCCTGCGCCGGATGGAGTATCGCGGGTATGACAGTGCCGGGGTCTGCACGATCCATGATGGCCAACTGATCCGCCGCCGCGCGCCGGGCAAACTGATTGGGCTGGTGCGCGAACTGGCGCAGCATCCGGCACCGGGCACCACCGGGATCGCCCACACCCGCTGGGCCACGCATGGCGCGCCGACTGCAGCCAATGCTCACCCACACGCCACCGCCGAGCTGGCACTGGTGCATAACGGGATCATCGAAAACTTTCGCCAGTTGCGCGATGCGCTGAGCGCGCGCGGACGTGTGTTCGAAAGCGAAACCGATAGCGAAGTGGTAGCGCATCTGATCTCTGAACTGGTCGAGGCCGGGCAGTCGCCGCAAGCTGCGGTCCAGGCGGCGTTGCCGCAATTGCGCGGCGCGTTTGCGCTGGCGATCGCGTTTCGCCAGCACCCGGACATGCTGATCGGCGCCCGGCTCGGCTCGCCGCTGGTGGTGGGCTACGGCGAGGGCGAGACTTACCTTGGCTCGGACGCGCTGGCGCTGGCGCCGCTGACCCAGCGCATTGCCTATCTCGATGAGGGCGACTGGGTGGTGATCACCCGCGACGGGGCGCAGATCTTCGACAAGGGCAACCAGCCAGTCACCCGCGATATTACCCTGTCGGGCGCTTCGGCGGCTGAGATCGAAAAGGGCAATTACCGGCACTTCATGCAGAAGGAAATCTTCGAGCAGCCCACCGTGGTGGCGCAGACGCTGCGTTCGTACATCCGTCAGCTCGATCAGACGGTGGCCTTGCCGCAATTCGATTTCGACCTGTCGAGCATCAACCGCGTCACCATCGTCGCCTGCGGAACCAGCTACTACGCCGGGATGGTCGCCAAATACTGGTTCGAGCAGTTCGCGCGGCTCCCGGCCGATATCGATTTCGCCAGCGAGTTTCGTTACCGCGAACCGGTGATGGAGCCGGGCGGGCTGGCGCTGTTCATCTCACAAAGCGGGGAAACCGCCGATACGCTAGCCGCCTTGCGCCATTGCAAGGCGCAGGGGCAAACCATTGCGGTGGTGGTCAACGTGCCGACCAGCTCGATGGCGCGCGAAGCCGATCTGCTGCTACCCACGCACGCCGGCCCGGAAATTGGCGTGGCTTCGACCAAGGCCTTCACCTGCCAACTCGCAGTGCTCGCCGCGCTCGCCGCACACATGGCAGTCAAGCGCGGACGGATGGACCGCGCCGAAGAGGCCGAAGTGGTCAAACACCTGCTTGAAGCGCCCGCCAGCCTCAATGCTGCGCTGTCCCATGATGACGAGATTGCAGCCATAGCGCCGCTGATCGCTCCGGCCCGTGACGTGCTGTATCTGGGCCGCGGGCAGGACTATCCACTGGCCTTGGAGGGTGCACTTAAACTTAAAGAGATCAGTTATATACACGCTGAAGGTTATGCATCAGGTGAAATGAAGCATGGACCGATTGCGTTGATCGACGAAGCCGTGCCGGTGATCGTGCTGGCGCCTTCGGGGCCGCTGTTTGAAAAGACCGTCTCGAACATGCAAGAGGTGCGCGCGCGCGGTGGCAAGGTTGTGCTGATCTCCGACCGCGCCGGGATCGACGAGGCGGGCGAGGGCTGCCTCGCGACGATCGAGATGCCTAAAGTCCACCCGCTGATCGCGCCGCTGGTCTATGCCATTCCGGTGCAATTGCTGGCTTATCACGTCGCCTGCGTCAAAGGCACGGATGTTGATCAGCCACGCAATCTGGCCAAATCGGTAACGGTCGAGTAGTTGCGCACCGCGCGAATAATGCACCCAAGCCGGTGTTAGCCTTTACGTGCCGCTAACGATTGCACGGTAAACGCTCGGTTGTGACCAGCAAGAAAGTCTCTGCTTCGACCGCGTTGCCCAAAAGCCTGCCCGTGATGGCGGTGCTGGGGCTGGTCGATCCCTCCGTTGGCGATTGGGGCCGGCTGCGCGGGCTGCAATATTCAAGTTTGGCCCGCGTTACCCAAGTACGGATCGTGGCCCACATCATTGCTGCGCTGGCGGCGGTGAAGGTTTACTACGGCGTGGTGCATGTTGCCGCACTGATCGGCTGGTTCGCGGTGCTGTGCGGCAGTCTCGCTTACGGAGCATTGATCGACAAAGCGCTATGCGACGTCGATCAGCGCCGGATCGGCCGCGACGAGGTCAACAAGCAGACCATGAGCGCCTTGGGCAATGCGCTGGTTTGGGTCGTGCCGATGGCCGGCTTTGCGCCGTTTGGCGACCCTGCGCAGCGGCTCGAACTGTGGGCGGTAACCGCCATGCTGATGACCGCTTCGGCGGTACTGCTGCCCGCCGTACCGCTCGCCAATCTGGTTTTTGCCGGGGTTGTCTGCCTGGCCTCGCTGGTCGGATTTGCTTTTTCGCAGAGCTACGAAATGTCCGTGCTGGCGATCTTGTTCGCAGCAGTTGTGACACTCGGCGCAATTGGCAATGCGCGGTCATTCCTGAGCGCCCGGATCGCTGAGAGCGCCATGGCCGAGAAGAGCGAAGTCGTATCGATGCTGCTGCGCGAGTTCGAGGAAGGCGAAGCTGACTGGCTGTGGCAGATCGATACCTCGCGCCGGGTGCGCTCGGTCAGTCCGCGATTTGCCTTTGCCCTGGGTCTGACGAACGACGAAATCGACGGCAAATCGATTATTCAACTGATTGCCGGGCCGGCCTGGGACACCGGTCAGTTTCCATCTAGCCTGCACGACCTGGCCGAGCGGCTCAAGCGGCGCGAAAGCTTCTCCAGCCTGCTGGTGCGGGTTACGATCAGCGGCCAGCAGCGCTGGTGGGAGTTGTCTGGCACACCCAAATTTAACGACACCGGCAGCTTCGACGGCTTCCGCGGGGTGGGTTCGGACGTAACCGAGCAGCGCGAAAGCTCGGAAAAAATCGCGCACATGGCACGGTTCGACACGCTGACAGGGCTGCCCAACCGCATGATGGTAACCGAGGCACTGGGCGAGGCGATGCGTTATGCCGACCAGTGGCGGACCAAATGCGCGTTCCTGATGATCGACCTCGACCGGTTCAAGGCGGTCAACGACACGCTGGGGCACCTGGTCGGTGACCAGTTGCTTGCGCGGGTGTCTGAACGGCTGAAAGCGCTTGTCACTGATAACGAGCTGTGCGGCCGGCTGGGCGGCGATGAATTTGCCGTGGTCATCCGCGATGCCTCGGACCACAACCGCGTCGAGCGCGTAGCTGAGGCAGTGATCGAGATGCTGTCGCGGCCCTACGAAGTCGATCACCACACGCTGTACATTGGCGCCAGCGTGGGTTCGGCGATCGGCCCGCGCGATGGGACTACGGTGGAAACGATGATGCGCAACGCCGACCTTGCGCTCTATCGCTCGAAGGAAGAAGGCGGCGGGCAGCAATTCGGTTATGAGCCGGCGCTGCACGCGCACGCCGAAGAGCGCCGAAAACTGGAATTTTCGCTGCGCCGCGCGCTGGAATTGAACGAGTTCAAGCTCAACTATCAGCCGGTGGTCGATGCTGTCGATGAAACGATCGTCAGCTTCGAGGCGCTGATCCGCTGGCACAGCGAAGAGCATGGGCTGGTCAGCCCGGCCAAGTTCATCCCGCTCGCCGAAGACACCCGCCTGATCGTCCCGATTGGCGAATGGGTGCTGCGCGAGGCCTGCCTCGAAGCGGTGCGCTGGCCCAGCAGGATCAAGGTGGCGGTTAATGTATCGGGCGAACAGCTGCTCGATCCCGGGTTCATCGCCAGCGTGGTGCAGGCGCTGAGCGCCAGTGGCTTGCCCGCCCAGCGGCTTGAGCTTGAAGTCACCGAATCGATCTTCGTGCGCGATGCCACCACCGCGCGGGCAGCGCTCGAGCAGATCATGTCACTTGGCTGCGGCGTCGCGCTCGACGATTTCGGCACCGGCTATTCCTCGCTGGCCTACATCCGCAACCTGCGGTTTTCGACGATCAAGGTCGATCGCAGCTTCGTGCAGGGCGCCGCCACCGGCAGTCCCGAAAGCCTCGCGATCATCCGCGCCGTGGTTGCCATGGCCGAAAGCCTGGAGATGTCGACCACCGCCGAAGGGGTCGAAACCGAACGCGAACTGGAAACGATCCGCGCGCTTGGCTGCCGCAAGATCCAGGGCTATTATTTCGGCCGGCCGATGCCAGCTATCGAGGCGCGCGCGCTGTTCAGCGAAGCCAACTTGCGCCGCGTGAACGCCTATTGAGCAGGCGGGTCAGGCGGCGACCAGCCCCTTGATCACGCTTTCGAACAATGCTTTACCGTCGCTCCCGCCTTGTGCGGCCTCGATCATCCGTTCGGGGTGCGGCATCATCCCCAGCACATTGCCTGAGGCGTTGAGCAAGCCGGCGATCTGGCGGGCCGAGCCGTTGACCTGCTCGGCATAGCGGAACGCCACGCGGCCTTCGCCTTCGAGACGGTCGAGCGTGGCGGTATCGGCAAAGAAATTGCCGTCGTGATGCGCCACCGGAATGGTGATCTGCTGACCCTGGCTGTAGCTGGCGGTGAACAGGCTCTGGCTGTTCTCTACCGTCAGCGCCACTTTGCGGCACACGAAATTCATTCCGGCATTGCGCAGCAGCGCGCCGGGGAGCAGTCCGGCCTCGGTCAGGACCTGGAAGCCATTGCACACCCCCAGCACCGGGACGCCCCGGTTCGCGGCAGCCACCACCGCCTGCATCACCGGGCTACGCGCCGCCATTGCGCCCGAGCGCAAATAGTCGCCGTAAGAAAATCCGCCGGGCAGCGCGATGAAATCGAGCCCATCGGGCAAGGCGGAATCGCCGTGCCAGACCCGCAGCACTTCACCGCCGCAGACCTGCTCGAGCGCGACCGCCATGTCGCGGTCGCAGTTCGAACCGGGGAAGGTGATGACGGCAGAGCGGAAGGTGGCCATCACACCGGCTCCTTCGCGGAAACCCTCTCAACCCGGTAATTCTCGATCACCATGTTGGCGAGCAACTGCGTGCACATAGTGTCAAGATCGTCGTCCGATACGCTGTCATCGACCTTGAGCTCGATCATCTTGCCGGCGCGAACGTCATGCACGCCGTGGATGCCAAGTCCTTCGATGGCATGGTGGATCGCCCGGCCTTGCGGATCGAGCACCCCGTTTTTGAGGCTGACATACACGCGGACCTTCATCGGACGGGCCTTTCGCTGAGAGCACGTGCCCGCGCCTATGGCGATGGTTGCCGGGCGTTTCAAGCACGCAAGCATCCGCGCGGCTCAGCTCTCCACCGAATCCATCACATAGCCCAGCGCGCGCACGGTGCGCAGCGGGTCGGGCGCGCCGTGTGCGGCGAGCGAGCGGCGCAAGCGGCCAACCCAGACATCGACGGTCCGCTCATCGAGCGCCTCACCGTCCTTGCCGAGCCGGTCGATCAGCGCAGTGCGGCTGAACACCTGGTCGGGATGTTCCATGAAATGCACCAGCAGACGAAACTCGTTCGGGCGCATCGGCACCGGCTGGCCGCTCACGCGGATCTGGTGCGCGGCGGAGTCGATCGTGATCGAACCGTGGACCAGTTGCGCGCGCGACGGCGTGTCCTTGGCCCCCAAACTATCGATCCGCTCAAGCAGCCGCAACGCATCGAGCGGTCCGACCAGATAATCGTCAGCCCCGGCCATCAGCGCGCGGCGTTTTGCTTCCTGATTCGGTTCTTCGAGCACCATGGTCAGGTGGGCATACCGGGTCGCTTCGGCTTCGCGCAGGCGGCGGCACAGCTCGAGCCCGGACATGGTCGGGCACAGCCAATCGACAAAGCCCCACACCTTGCCGGCGGGGACCTGCGGCGGGGGCTGACCGCCCAACGGAATCAGCCTCCAATGAGGGCGCTGCCGCGCGATATCGGCCAGCAGCCCGGCCGCCGGAGACGTGATCAGCAGAGTTGTGTGTCGAGACATGAGCGGCGGTCAAAATCCAGGATACCTGCTGCTAATGCCCGCTGCAGATGACGGTTTGATGATGGAATTATGACAATCATATTACGGTCAGGAATTGGCCCGGAACGGGTCATGCAGTTGACCTGAGCTGAGCGCGGAGCGTCATATTTCAGTCATATGAAATACCGTGAATCTGGACGCAGGTGCGCGTATGCTGTCCGACATGGAACGGATTGTCAGACTGAAGCCGCGGATCGCGGCGTTCTTGGGCCTGGTGCTGCTGGCCGCGCCGGCGCTGGCCGAAAAACTGGTGTTCGATCACCGCTTGTCCCCAGCGCTCAAGGCCGTGCTCGATAGCGGCGATCCCGGCATGATCGATTACAATGCCGCCGACCCGCGCAATGTCGTCGATGTGATCGCAGTGCGGGGAAAATCGGCGCAAAACTGGACCGAAGCCTTGGTGATCATCGCCCGCACGCCCGACCGCAAGGTCCGCAGCGCGGCCGATTGGACCGCGCAGTTGCAGCGTGAGGCCAAAGCGAAATGCAGCAGCACCTTCACCGAGCTTGCACGCGATGAAATGTCGATCACCTACGAGCGACGCTCGGCCGGATGCCCGGCTGGCTATCCTCCTATCGCACTTTATCGCGCTGTCGCAGGCCAGCGCTCGCTGTTCCTGCTGGCGGTGCTGGTCAAGGACGATCTTAGCGAATCGTCGCGCCACCAATGGCTTGCGATGATGCGTTCAGCCCGCCTCGAATAGGCCCGCGGAACTACGCAAAGCTCCTGACATAATTCGGTCATCGCGCTGTCGCCGTGCCTACGCGGAAGCGACACATCGCCCACCTAGAGGCGGCATAGAGGCCGCTGGGGAGCGATTCGGATGAACCGAAATCAACTCCCGGACGGCGTCGCGATACGCGCTTTAACCGTTCCAGGGGAACTGACCCGATGATTCGCCTTTCCACCCGTTCGACCGCTTCCTTTCTCGCCATGGCGACCGTGCTCGGTCTGGGCCACGCCGGCGCGGCGCAGGCTGCCATGACCGTCAGCGATGACGCCGTGACCGTAGATGGTGCCGCTGATCCCGCAGCCGATGAAGCGCAGGACAATTCTGGGGCTGCGACACCCGAAGATGTCGGCCAGAGCAGAGATACCGGGCTGACCGAAATCATCGTCACTGCCACCAAGCGCGAAACCAACCTGCAACGGACCCCGATTTCCATTTCGGTGATGGGCAATGAAGATATCAAGAAGCGCCATGTCCAGAGCCTGCTCGATCTTGGCGATGGCTCAATTCCCTCGCTCCGCGTTGCGACGTACGAATCGCGCCAGACGGCGCTTACAGTTGGGATTCGCGGCATTGTGCCGGGCGACGCCAACCAGCCCGCGCGTGAACCGGGCGTGGGTGTTTACATCGACGGGATCTATCTCGCCCGCCAGCATGGACTAAATGCCGCGCTGTTCGAGATCGAGCGCATCGAAGTGCTTAAGGGTCCGCAGGGGACCCTGTTCGGGCGCAATACCGAGGGCGGCGCGGTCAACATCATCAGCAGGGCACCGACCGGAGAGTTCGCCGGGCGGCTGACCTTGGGGGCTGGCAACTTCGGCAGCTATAATGGCCAGATTCACCTCGACTTGCCCGAAGTCGCCGGGTTTTCGTTCAAAATCGATGGCGTCATCAGCCATCAAAACCCGACCGTCCGCAATCCCCTGGAAGGGCAGACCGGCTGGAATCAGTACCACCGCTACGGCGGCCGTATTGCGACACGGTGGAAACCATCAGGCAATTTCACCGCCGATTTGGCTTTTGACATCAGCCGCGATGAGAACACGCCGTTTTACAGCCAGCTCATCAATTTCAACCCGAACGGCCTTCCGGTAGCGACGGTCGCCGAGATCATTGCCAACGGCAACGCATTGCCCGCCGGCAAAATCGCACCCTTGCCGCCGCAAGTCGTCGTGACCGGAGCGCGGCTGAGCGTAGCCGACATTGGCGTCCCACAGCAGACCAGCCTCGGCAAGACCAAGGGCTTCACCTCCAATCTCCGCTGGGATGTGGCGGGCAACCTTCAACTGCGCTCGATCACCGCGTGGCGCACAGTCGATTCCGAACAGTGGGATAACTCGGGCGGTGCGCACCGCAGCCCGTCGTTCCTGCCCAACGGCAGCAACGCCACTTTCAGCCGCTACAGCATCTCATTTCTTGATGCGCGCCAGTTCAGCCAGGAATTTCAGGCCGTGGGCAGTTTGCCTAACCTCGACTACGTTCTGGGCCTGTACTATTTCAACGAGCGCGCCGAGGAAGTCGCCGGCAACCCGAATACAAACCAGTGGGCGACCAATACGACCACCGGCGCCATTACCTTTTCCATTCGCGATGCGATGCTATGGCAGCGAGCGAATCTGCCGCTCGCGCGGGCCAGCTTTGCCTTTTCAAAGAGCTACGCCGCCTTCGGTCAGGCAACCTGGACACCGCCGGGCTTTGACTCGCTGCACGTCACGCTCGGTGGGCGTTTCACCCACGACCAGAAGCGGGGCGATCTCTACAGGGTCAACAATGTCGCCAGCACGTTTCCGTTCAGCTTCAAGTACAATCGGTTCGATCCGCTGGCCATCGTTGCCTGGGATGCAACCGAAGGCATCAACCTCTACGCCAAGTACTCAACCGGCTATCGTGCGGGCGGGGCAAGCTCGCGCTCAGCCATCTACCGCACGTTCGGTCCGGAAAGCGTAAAGTCTTATGAGGCCGGTCTAAAGACCGAATTCCTCGATCGCCGGGTCCGCTTCAACGTCGCGGGATACATAATGAACCGCTACGATAGCCAGTTCGACTTCGATTTCTATCTGGTTCAATCGAACGGCACTGTTCGCCATACCCTCGACACGGTAAATGCCCGTGGGGTAACCAAAATTCGCGGGATCGAGGCCGATCTGACGATCCGCCCCGCCGATGGCCTCTCGATGAACCTGTCCTATGCCTACACGTACTGGAAGGTGCCGCCGACGCCGAACCCGCTGGTGGCGGGCAACCCCCTTCAGCCGCTGTTCTTGGTCTATACTCCGCCGCACGCGGCATCCGGTTCAATCGACTATGCACTTCCCCTGAGCAGCGAGAGCGCGATGGCGCTTAAGTTCCATGTCGATGCGAACTATTCAGCCCGCCACTATTCGTTCGACAATGAGCCCGTGTTAGTCGACTCCAGCTTCCTTGTGAACGCGCGCCTATCGATTGCCGACATCGCGGTCGCGGCTGGCGGACAGACACTGACGATTGCCGCATGGGCGCGCAATCTTTTCAACGAAGCACACATCTACCGCCGTTCGAATGCCAACCGGGTCCCGATCGACGGTAACTTCCGCACTGTCGTGGGCGACTACGCGAACTTCAACGCCCCGCGCACGTTCGGGGTGGAAGCGACCGTAAAGTTTTAAGACGGTTCAACCAATCCTCCCTGAAACGGGCGGGAAGCTGCGGCTTCCCGCCCGTTTGTTTGTGCGGTTTGCATCAGGGCTTGGGCATGGCCCCTGCATCCACGCCTTCGGGCAAGACCGTCACTTCAACTGCGCCGGCGGGGGTAAGATAGGCGCTGGCAGCCGCTTGCAGGTCCTTGGCGGTGATTGCCTGAAGCCGCTCTTTGCCGTGCACGAACCGTTCGATCCGATCGGGTTCGGTCTGCGCGCGGTCGACGAGCACCAGCCAGCCGGTGTTGCTCTTGAGCGCGTTCTCGAAGGTTTCGAGCAAGGGCGCTTTGGCGCGCAGCAAAATATCGTCGCTGACTGGCGCGGCGCGCAGTTCGGCCACTGTTCCCTTCATCGCAGTGCGGGTGGCGGTCACTTCGCCGACATCAACCGAGGCGTTGAGCGAGAACGTGCCGTACCCGCGATAGGTGCGCGAGGTGTTGCTGCCTGCGCCGGGCGAGTAGGCCTTGCCGAACTTTTCACGCAGATCATCGGTTAGGGCCAGCTGCGTCACCCGCTGGAGCAAGGTCAGCTGGAGGTCGGCTTGGTGATTCTCGCCGTCGCGGGTTGGCCAGGTCAGTGTGACCAGCGCCTGATCCTTGACTCCGGTGTGGTGCAGCACATGCGCGGTGCGGCTGGCGGTGAACGGCTTGGCGCGGCGATCGGCATAGGGCTGAAATGCGGTTTCGCGCTGCGGCAGGGCCCCAAAAGAACGGCTGACCAGTGCAATCACTGCCTCCTCGTCGATATCACCAACCACGCCAATCTCGATCGCGCCGTTCGCAAACCGGTCGGTCACGTCGGCGCGCAGCTTCTCAAAGCTGAGCTTGCGGTAGTCCTCGACCTGGCCGAGGCTGAAGCGCGGGTCATTGTCTGCCAGGATAGCGCCGTAATCAGCCGATAGCGCCGCGCCCGGCGTGGCGCGCAGCGCAGCGAACAGGTTGTTGATCGACTGGCGGAACAGCGTCTCGCCTTCCTTGCGGTAGCCCGGGTCGGTCAGTTGTGCGGTCAGGTATTGCAGTTCAAGCTCAAGGTCGCTCAGGGTGGTGGAGGCCACGGCCACAAAGGCCTCGTCACTCGCGTTGTAGTTGGCCGAAACGGTCCGCCCGGCCAACAGACTGTCGAGCTCGTCCTTGCTGTGTTTGCCCAGTCCGCCCAGATTGAGCACCGCGACCATCCGGGTCGCGAGCGGATTGTCGCGGGTGGCCAGCAGGTTGCCGCCATCGACCGAGACTTGCACCAGTACGCGATCTTTTTCGAGATCGGTGCGCTTGAGGTTAAGCCGCACACCATTGGCGAAGCGGATCTGGCGAATGCCCAGCGCGGGCTCGCGGGTGTCGCTGACCACTTGGCCGGCCGGGCCGAAATCGGTGTAGCCGAAACTGACCGCAGCCATGCGTTCGGGCGGGGCGATTGGCGCGCGCATTGCTTCGCTCCAAGCGCTGCGCAGCCCGTCGGTGCCTTCGGCTGGCGGAACCCGACCCTGAAAGCGGATCAGCGGCTGATCGAGTGGTATAGCCTCGCGCTTGACCGCTGCCAGCACGCTGCCGGGCGTGATCTGAGGGATGAAAACTTCCAGCCGGTCATACGAATTGCGCGGGGTGTCGGGCACCACCTTGTCATTGACCAGCGCCAGCACCGCGCCGAGCAGCTGCGAATTGTTGCGGGTGGTTTCGGCATCGGCGGCGTTGCGGTGCGACGTGCGGATGATCGCAACTTGTTCGGCCACTTCCTGGGAAGTAAAGCCATAGCTCAGCGCGCGGTGGTACTCCGTCCCGGCTTCAACCACGCCGCGGCGCCATTTGCTGTCGACCGTATCGATCGTCAGTTCGGTGGCGCGGCCTTCGCGGAACAGGTCGCTGGTTCCGTAGCTCGCCCCGCGGAACGGTGCATTAGGCTCGCGGCTGCGGCGCAGCATCCGGCGGTTGATGATCGCATAGCCGACCTGGCGAAGCAGGTTTTCGCGGCGCTGTGCCAGACTGTCAGGTTCAACCAGCCATGCGCCCTTGCGGCTGACCGAAATACGTTCGGACAGCGCCGGATCGACGTAAACATCGGTCAACCCCTTGGCTTTGGGAGTCATCGGCCCGGCCTTGGCCAGAGGCTCGACCGGGGCGGCCTGCCAATCGCCGAACTTGGTGCGGATCCGGGTTTCTACCTGTTCGGGATCGAACTCGCCGACCACGAACAGCGTCACGTGACCCGGCACATATTCGCGCGCCCAAAAGCCTTTGAGGCCGGCCGCACTGGCCTTCTCAAGCGATTGATGGGTGCCAATCGGCAACCGCGCCGCCAGCTGCGAGCCGGGTAGCAGGAAACCGATCTGGTCTTCGTAAGCCTTCAGCTGATACCCAGCCCGGTCGCGCATCTCGGACATTACCACGCCGCGCTCGCGTTCAACCGCTGCGGGGGTGAACGACAGCTCGCTGGCGGTTTCGCGCATTAGCATCAGCGCCACATCAAGCAGTGCCGGATCGGCGCGCGGCAAATCGAGTTTGTAAGTGGTGCGCTGATAATCGGTCGAGGCATTGGTATCGGCGCCGAACGCGAGCCCATCACGCTCAAGCAATTTGACCATTTCGCCTTCGGGCACACGCGTGCTGCCGTTGAAGGCCATGTGCTCGACATAGTGGGCAAAGCCGCGTTCGTCGTCCTGCTCGTCGAGCGAGCCGGCATCGACCTGCATCCGCACCAGCGCGGTGCCCTTGGGATTGGCATTGCGCCGGATCACAAAGCGCATGCCATTGGGTAGCACGCCAAAGCGGTAGCCGGGATCGACCGGGACGTCGCTCTGCTCGAACGCCCAGGTGGGTTTGGCAGTCGATGCGCTGGCGATATGGTCTGCGCGCGGGGCGCAGGCGGCTACGGCCAGTGTGGAAATAGTGAGGGCGAGCAGAACCTTGGTTGAGAGCATCGGCGCTTGGTGGCGCAATGTCACCGCCAGAGCAAGCGGCTTACTTGCCCCGCAGTTTGCGGTGCGCGGTCAGATCGAACACTTCGCTTGGCCCGTTGTCATTCTCGAGCAGGCCGAGCCGCCGGGCGACCTCTTGATACGCTTCTTCCTCGCCGCCGAGATCGCGGCGAAAGCGGTCCTTGTCGAGCTTTTCGCCGGTGGTCATGTCCCACAGCCGGCAGCCATCGGGGCTGATCTCGTCAGCCAGGATAATCCGGCTGTAATCGCCGTCCCACAACCGCCCAAACTCCAGTTTGAAATCGACCAACCGGATGTTGATCGCGGCAAACATGCCGCACAGGAAATCGTTGATCCGGATTGCCATTGCCGAGATGTCCTGCATCTCTTCGTTGCTGGCCCAGCCGAAACAGGCGATGTGTTCCTCGGCGATCAATGGGTCGTTCAGCGCATCGTCCTTGAAATAGTATTCAATCAAGGTGTGCGGCAGCGGCTCGCCCTCCGGAATGCCAAGCCGCGTGCTGATTGACCCGGCCGCGACATTGCGCACCACCACTTCGATCGGAACGATCTCGACCTGGCGCACCAGTTGCTCGCGCATGTTGAGCCGCTTGATGAAGTGGGTCGGGATGCCGATGTGGCTTAGCCGGGTGAAGACATATTCGCTGATGCGGTTGTTGATCACGCCCTTGCCGTTGATCGTGCCCTTTTTCTGGGCGTTGAACGCGGTCGCATCGTCCTTGAAATACTGGATGATCGTGCCCGGCTCGGGCCCCTCATACAGGATCTTGGCCTTGCCTTCGTAAATCTGGCGGCGACGGGACATGCGGAGTTCCTTGAACGGTTACGGGCAATTTTGAAACGGTAAGCCCCGGCTGCTGCCAATTCTCATCGAATTGCGCGGCCGGGGCATTATCTGCGCTCTTACGCCAAATTGGCGAGCCACGCAACGCGCGCTCTGACCTACTTGTTGCCCAGCAGGTTCGCCTGCCAGAACATCAGTTCGACCCAGAACTGATAATCCTGGTTCTCTTTCTTGCTGAAGCCGTGGCCTTCGTTCTTGCCGACCAGATGCCAGGCGCTGCGGCCCTTGGCGCGGACTGCGGCAACGGCCTGGTCGGCCTCGCTCTTGGGCACGCGTGGGTCGTTGGCACCAGTTACGACCATCAGCGGGATTGAAAGCTTTCCGATGCTGGTCAACGGCGAGATCTCGATCAGCTTGGCGCGCTGCTTGGGATCACGATCGTCGCCATATTCAACCCGGCGCAAATCGCGGCGATAGGCCTGGGTGTTTTCAAGGAAGGTCACGAAGTTGCTGATCGCAACGATGCAGTCCGCCGCGCGCAGGCGCTCGCCGTAACGGATCGCCACAGCATAGCACATATAGCCGCCGTAAGAGCCGCCAGTCACCGCAGTGCGGCTGGCGTCAAGCGCCGGATCGGCCAGCAGCTTATCCAGGAAAGCGCCGATGTCCTTGACCGAGTTTTCGCGCAGGAACGGACCGTTATCAAGACTGACAAAGCGCTTGCCGAACCCGGTCGAGCCCCGAACGTTGGGATAGAACACGGCCACGCCCAGTTCGTTAAGCAGGTAGTTGGCGCGCCCACGGAAGCCCGGGGTCGACTGGCCTTCGGGCCCGCCGTGGATGTTGAACAACAAAGGGCGTTTGCCAGGGAATTTTGCCGGATCAGGCCGGTAAAGAAAGCCGCTAACCGGTTCACCGTCGAAGCTTTTGATCTCGACAAATTCGGGTTCGACATTGTCCGAAGGGTCGAGCCCGCCAGTCTCGCTCTCGGTCCAGCGCGATACCGCCAGCGTAACAGGATCCACTGAAAAGGCATCGGCCGGCACCTTGGCCGAAGACAAAGTCAGCCCGATCGTTCCCCACGGGGCAATCTGCATCGAACCGATTGTGCCTTTGGGCAATCCGGTCACCTCGCGCACCGCGCCGGACTTGGGGTCCATCAGCCGCAGCCGAGACGTGCCGGCCTGGTTCACGGTGTAGGCAATAAAGCTTCCGTCCTCGGCAATGTCGAAGCTTTCGACATCCCACTTGGTCTCGGAACTCTTCGCGGTGAACTTGCCGGTATGGGGATCAAGCGTACCCAGCCGCTGGAAATCGCTGCCCTCATCACTGGTCACCCACAGCTTGCTATCGGCGGCGAATTGGCTTCCGCCATAGGAGATCGCCTTCTTGTGATCGCCGATTGGCTTCATGGCTCCGCTGTTCAGATCAAGCCAAAAGAGATCGGTCTTGGCAATCGAGATGCGGTTGGTGACCACGGCTTGCGCATTGCCGGGGGCAAAAGCGGTCAGCGCCCAGCCGCCACCCTGAACCTGCTTGACCATTCGGTCCGACGAGGGATCGCGCGGGTCCATCATGTAAAGATCGGTGTCGGCGCCGTTGCGGCGGGTCGAGCTGTAGCCGATCCACTTGCCGTCGCGGCTTATTGCGTTCGCGCCATTGCGGCTCTTGCCGTCAGTGAGCAGGGTCAGGCGGCCATTTTTCAGCGTATAGAGCTGGAAGAATTCGTTGCCGCCTTGATCCTTGCTGACCACCAAGGTCCCGTCGCCAGGGAGGAAGCGCCCGCCCAGCGGCTCGGCTTCGAAGCTGATCTGGCGTCGCGCCATGCCCGGGCCTGAGACGGTATGGAGCTGGGCAACATTGCCGAAGCGGGTCGAAACCAGCATCGCCTTGGACACCGGGTTCCAGCCTAAGAAGCTGGCCGTGCGAAATTCCATATAGGGGCGGGTGGTATCGACCAGCGACTGCGGCACCTCCGGGACGCCGTCGGCCATCAGCGCGGCGGGTTTTGGCGCGGCGGGAGGAGCCGCCGGCTCCTGCGCGCCGAGCGCGCTGGCAGAAAGGCTAAGGGCAGTAAGGGCCAGCAGGTAGTGACGCACGAGAGATCCCCTTATTGGTCCGGATAATTGCCGTGCTTGTGCCGCGCGGACAAACGACATGCAACTACGCAACCGCCGCTTGCCAGGCCAGACCGCGCAGCGCAGCGCAACGCAGGGTAAAACGGTGATCGGCACTGGCTGAAAGTCAGAGGCTGAAAGACAGGGTTTGACGCGGGCGCGCGGATTCTCCAATACGTATGTAAGCGTGCCGAATCAAAAGCGCACACACTAACAAGCCGGAATGACGAAGATTGTTCTGGCCATGATGGGAGCATAGCATGAGGAAATCACTGGTATGGGTCGCAGGCGTGTCGCTCGCTGCCCTGGCTTTCGCACCGACCGCAGCGCTCGCCCAAGCGGCCGCAGATGACGCCAATGCGGAAGTTACCGATCCGAACGAAATCATCGTTACCGCGCAGGGCCGCGCTCAGGAGCTGGCCGATGTGCCGGTCGCAATTTCGGCGGTCAATGCCGAATCCCTGAAAAACAGCGGCGCGAATGACATTCGCCAGCTTAACCAGCTCGCGCCCTCGCTGCTGGTCTCTTCGACCGGTTCGGAAGCCAACGGCTCGGCGCGTATCCGCGGCATCGGCACGGTGGGCGACAACCCCGGGCTCGAAAGCTCGGTGCCGGTGTTCATCGATGGGGTCTATCGCTCGCGCTCGGGCATCGGCCTGAACGAATTGGGCGAAATTGACCGGATCGAAGTGCAGCGCGGCCCGCAGGGCACGCTCGGCGGGCGCAACAGCACCGCCGGCCTGATCAGCATTTACTCGAAGAAGCCGTCGTTCAAGTTCGGCGGAACGGCCGAAGCGAGTTACGGCAATTATGACTTCATGCGCTTTGGCGGTTCGGTTACCGGCCCGTTGACGCAATCGCTGGCGGCACGGATCGACGGCGTATATGTCAAGCGCGACGGTTTCTACAAAGACACGACCAACAACGTCGACGTCAACAACCGCGATCGTTACTTCGTGCGCGGTCAGTTGCTGTATGAGCCGACCGATGCCTTCTCGGTTCGGCTGATTGCCGATTATACCAACCGCGATGAGCGCTGCTGCGCCGCGATCTATGTCGATCGCTCGGTTAATCCGTTCATTGGCGATCTCAACAACCCATCGACTCCGCTTGCACCGCTGCAGACCAACGGCAACAACATCATCAACGTGCTGCGCGATCTGGGCCAGCCGCTGGCCGGGTTCAACCCGCATTACGACCGCACGATCTATGTCTCGCCCGGACGCAGCTTCCAAGGTAAGACCAAGGACTATGGCTTCTCGGGCGAGATCAACTACGATCTCGGCACGGTCAAGATGACCTCGATCACCGCGTACCGCTCGTACCGGGCTGGCCAGGGTTCGGACACCGATTACAATGCGGTGGATCTTCTCTATCGCACCCCGGATGCCAACATTTACCGCCAGTTCCACACCTTCACGCAGGAACTTCGGTTCAATGGCCAGGCGTTCGACGGTAAGTTGGACTGGCTGGTCGGCGGCTTCTTTGCCGACGAACGGCTGACTGTTCGCGATAACCTGAAGTTCGGCAGCCAGTACGGCCGCTTTGCCGCGTGCCGGATCATCTCGGGCGGCGGTCTGGCCGGGTTCTATTCGCCGACCAGTCCGTTGTGTGTGGCTCCGGGCGTTGGTCCGGCCACCATCGCCGGTGCCTCCGGCGCTTCTGGCCCGGATATTCTGGCCGCTTTTACTCGGCTTGACGCGATGGGTAACGTCGGCTCGACGGTCGATAATTACTACCAGCACGACAAGAACTTTGCGGTGTTCACGCACAACATCGTGCACTTGAGCGACAAGCTTGATTTCACCTTCGGGGTGCGCTGGACGACTGACAAGAAGGACTTCAACGCCACCTTCGGCAACAACAACACCACCTGCCCGGCGATTCAGGCCTTGGTGCTGGATGACCTGAGCAGCCCCAATGCCACCGCGCGCGGGCTGGCCGGCGCGCTGATCGGGCTGTCCTGTCAGGGCAACTCGACCGCCGAACTCAACGGGGTTTCGGTCAAGGACACCCGCAGCGAAAACCGCTTCACCGGCACCGCGAACATGTCATACCGGCCGACCGAAGACTTCATGTTCTACATGAGCTATTCGCGCGGCTACAAAGCGGGCGGGTTCAACCTTGATCGGTCGGCGCTGAAGGGCCCGACCTTCCCGTTCTCGTCGATCGTGGGCGGCGCTCAGGCTCTGACGGGCGGACTGAAGTTTGATCCCGAACTGGTCAACAGCTATGAACTGGGCTTCAAGTGGCAGCAGGGCAAGTTCAACCTGAACATGACCGCGTTCCGCTCGGACTTCAGCAACTTCCAGCTGAACACCTTCAACGGCACGGTCTTCCTGGTCCAGAATATCAATGGCTGCGAAGACAGCCTGAACGGTGCTGACACCGATGCCAGCGAGACTTCCGGGGTTTGCCCCGCTGGCCGGGTTGGCTGGGGCGTGCGTGCCACCGGCTTCGAAATTGAGTCCGGGTTCAATCCGGCGCGCAATTTCCGCGTTACCGCTGGCCTGACTTACACCGACACCCACTACCGCGAGAATCTGGTCGGTACCGCTTCGGGAAGACCGCTGGCGTCGGCGCTGCGGCGCTTGCCAGGCAGGCGGGTGTCAAACGCGCCGGAATGGGTCATCACCAATTCGGTGGCCTGGACCCCGAGCATCGGCACCGGCGGCATGAGCGCGTTGTTCTATGTCGATTCGCGCGTCTCGAGCGATTACAATACTGGGTCGGATCTGTTCCCACAGAAAGCCCAGGACGGCTTCCCGCTGATCAACGCCCGCATAGGTCTGCGCGGTCCGGACGATGTCTGGTCGCTGGAATTCTGGGGACAGAACGTGTTCAACCAGGACTATGCGCAGGTTGCGTTCAACACCCCGTTCCAAGCCGGCACAACGTCTGCACCCTTCGTCTTTCCGAACTATCCGGGTGGACGCCAGCTGTTCTCGCAGTTCCTGGCCGAACCGCGCATGTACGGCGTAACATTGCGTACCAAGTTCTGATTGCTTCGCGCCAGGCTTGAACGAAGGGGGCCGGTGCGGTTGCACCGGCCCCTTTTCGTAGTATCCAAGGCCCTATCGCCGTAACACTGCCGCAATGGCAAAAACTGCGGCTGAGAGAGTGGACTTGCGCGCATCCACGCGGCAAACTGCGCCAATGTACCGCCGCCTGCTCGCGCTGATCCTGCTGTGCCTGACCGCGCCGGCGCTGGCGCAAGCGCCGGTTGCCCGTACCCCCGTGCCCAGCGTCCAGCAACAGGTCGAGAGCGCGCTCGGCACCGCGCCGCCAGGCGCGCGGTTCGGGCTGCTGGTGGTGGATGAGCAGGGGCGCGAGGTTGTCTCGGTCAATCCCAACCAGCGGTTCATCCCGGCCTCGAACACCAAGCTGTTCACCACCGCGGCAGCCTATGCGCTGCTGCCGGGGATGGACCAACCCGACGTGGCTGGCGGCAATCAGGTGTGGCTGGTTACCGGCAAGCGTAACAGTCCGCCGACGGTTGTATTGGTGGGGCAGGGCGATGCGCGGATGTCGAGCGCGCCCGATTGTCAGATCGATTGCCTGGCCGCGCTGGCCGATGCCGTGGCGGCCAAGACCAGAACGGTGGGCGACGTGGTCGGCGACGACACGCTATTCCCCGATCAGCGCTGGAGCCCGGGGATGAGCTGGAACAATCTGGGATCGAACGATGCGACCGCTGCCTCGGCGCTGTCGCTGGATAGCAACCAGCTGATCGTGCGCGCAGTGCCAGGCGCGACCGGGCAGCGACCGGCGCTGACGGTGCCGTCCTACATTACGGTGCGAAACGATGCAGTTACCGGGCCAGTTGGCACCAAAACCACGCTCGTGTTCGAGCATCGACTCAATTCGCGCGCGTTCCGGCTCTATGGCGAGCTTCCCGCCGACGCCGGGGAATGGTCCGAATGGACCGGCGTGGATGACCCGGCGCACTATGCCGCGTGGACGTTGGCTGCGATGCTCAAGGCGCGCGGGGTCAGGGTAACCGGGACGGTACGCGTGCAGCACCGACCGACCAAAAGCGCCGACGATCCAATCGCGCGGGGCGGCGTGGTGACTCCCAATTCCCAGCCGGTCCGCGCCGTCCCGCTCGCCCGGCTGACCCCGCCGCCGCTGGCGGAGGATGTGACAATTATCAACAAGGTCAGCCAGAACCATCATGCCGAACTGCTGCTGCGCCGTATCGCCAGCCAGCGCGGCACCGGTTCGCTGGCTGACGGACTGGCGGCGGAACAGATGGTGTTTGCCGCCGCCGGGGTGCCGCGCGCAGGGTATGATTTCTCCGACGGATCAGGAATGTCGACTTACAACCGGGTGAGCCCGCGCGCGGCGGTGACGCTGCTGCGTTGGGTCGCCGCGCAGCCGTGGGGGCAAGCGTGGTATGCCTCGCTGCCGATCGCCGGGGTCGACGGCACACTGCAGCGCCGGTTTGTCGGCACGCCGCTCGCGGGCAATCTTACCGCCAAGACCGGCTCGCTCAACGCCACCAGTGCCATATCGGGCACGTTGCGCGCCGCCAGCGGGCGCAAGCTGACCTTTGGCTTTTTTGCCAATGATATCCCCAATGGGCAGAGCGCCTTGCCGATCATGGAAGAGGTGCTGCTGCTGATCGCTGCGAGCAACTGACCGTGCGGCAGGTTGTTGCACTCCTGTCACACAATCGGACTGGCCGGCAATCTTCGGCGCCCGGGAGGAACGCAAAGCAAGGCAGGACTGGCTTTGCTCAAGCCGCTTGCTAATCTCTTCCAATCGACTCGGTGTTGTCGGTTCGGACGGGGGGAAATTTATGAAACTTCGCACTTTGGCGCGCGCTATTCTTGGCAGCTCGGTTTCGTTGGTCGCGTTTTCGGCGGCACCGTTGTTGGCGCAGACTGCCCCTGCAGCGGCTCCAGCCGACGAGCCCGATACCGCGATTGTCGTCACCGGATCGCGGCTCAAGCAGGATCCGACCAAGAGCGCCGTCCCGCTGGAGATCATCACCACCGAGATGATCGAGCGCAACGGCATCGCCAATCCCGAACAATTGACCATGTTCCTGACCGCCAATGGCTCGGGGGCGGACAATCTGGCTTCGAACGCCGATGTGACCAGCGGCGCGCAGCGCGGCACCAATGGGGTGTCTTCGGCCAATCTGCGCGGGCAGGGCAGCGCCTCAACGCTGATCCTGCTCAATGGTCGCCGGGTGGCAGCGCACGGACTGTCGGGTGGCGCGGTCGACGTCAACCAGATCCCGTTCGCGGCGATCGACCGGGTCGAGGTGCTCAAGGACGGCGCTTCGGCGATCTACGGTACCGATGCGATCGGCGGGGTGATCAACTACATCACCAAGAAGAATTTCCGCGGTGTCAGCTTGTCGGGCTTGTCTGACTTCACCGAGCAAGGCGGCGGCAACATCTACCGGCTGTCGGGGGTGGCTGGCTACGGCGATCTCGAGGCTGACGGCATCAACGTGATGGGCGCGGTATCCTATAGCTGGAACGGCCTGCTGCGCGGATCGCAGCGCGATTTCGTCAATGGCAACCAGCCCAATCGCGGGCTGTCGATCGACACCCGCGGCACTCCGCTCGCCACCATTTTCAACACCGGCGCCAGCGCGTTCAATCCGATCAACCCCACTACCGGCACGCACACTGCGACGCTGACCAACGGACTGACACTGATCGCGCCGAACGGAGCCAATACGGTGGGCGGCGGGATCAACCCGCTCGATCTGCCGGGCGGCGCCGGTTGCCAGACGATGGACGGCGGCATGGCCTATGACGAGCAGCTGTGGGCCAACCCCGCAGCGTTTTATGCCTGCGCCTGGGATACCGGTCGCGCGGCGGTGATCCAGCAGCCGATCGAGACGCTCACGTATTACGGCAAGGCGGCGGTGAACCTGGGCGGCGGTCATCAGGTGTTTGGCGAGCTGACTGGTTCGGACGCCAATTCGGCCAAAAGTTTTTCCAATGCGCAGCTTTCGGGCAACACCGGCAGCCTGCCGATTGCCTATCCGCTTACTTCCGCCACCCAGACCCAGTATAACACGATCTTCAACGCGCTGGTCGCGGCCTTCCCCAGCGCGACAGCGGCGCTCAACGCCAATTATGGACGTCCGATCGGCTATCGCTGGCGCTGCGTGGCCTGTGGGCCGCGCGAATACACCACGCACACCCGCACGCTGCGCGCCACCGTCGGGCTGGAGGGTCCGCTGCCGTTCGCGGGGTGGGACTACCGGGTCGCGGCCAGCCATGCCGAAAGCGAAGGCTCATCGCTGCTCGGGACTGGGTACTATTACCGCGGGACGCTTGCCAATGGCGCGCCCGATCGGCTGGCCCCGACCGCACCGGGCGCCAGCTCGCCGGGTCTGGTCGGGCTCCTCAACAGTGGGCTGATCAATCCGTTTAGCCTGGAACAAAGCCCGGCGGCGCTGGCTGGCCTGGCGGCCATCTCGGCTCAAGGCACCACGCTCTATGGCGGGCGCTATACGGTCAAGGAATACGATGGCTCGATTGCCGGGCCGTTGTTCGACATGGCTGGCGGCAAGGCTCAGCTGGCGCTGGGGGTCGATTTTCGGCGAGAGACTTACAGCTTCAACGGCTCGCCCGCCGCGGCCGCAACGGCCCCGGTGATTTTCTTGGCGGCGTTCGACAACGTCAATGCGCTGACCCCCAAGTCGCGCGACGTCAAGGCCGCTTATGCCGAGATTGCCCTGCCGCTGTTCGATTGGTTCGACATCACCGGCGCAGTGCGAGTGGACGACTATTCGGGCTTCGGAACCACCACCAATCCGAAAGTTGCCGCCAAGTTCACGCCGACCGAGTGGCTGATGTTCCGTGGCTCCTATTCAACCGGGTTTCGCGTACCGAGCTTCAACCAGATTTTCAACGGCATCACTCTGAGCCCCTATTCGGGCAGCGACCTGGCCGATCCAGTGGCCTGCCCCGGCGGCATTCCGACCAGCGCATTTGGTTCGGGCCAGCCCTGCGCACAAATCCGGCCGGACATTGCCACCGGTGGTAATCCCAACCTCGGGCCTGAAACCGCCAAAATGGCCAGCTTAGGTGTAGTGTTCAAGCCGCGTCCACTCTGGAGCCTGTCGGCTGACTGGTATATGATCAACGTGGACAACACGATCCAGCTGTTGAGCCTGCGCCAGCTGATCGACAACGCGGCGCTGTTTCCCGATCGATTCACCCGGGTTGGCGGCACCGTTACGGT
Organism: Novosphingobium sp.; assembly: GCA_031416535.1. Taxonomy (GTDB): domain Bacteria; phylum Pseudomonadota; class Alphaproteobacteria; order Sphingomonadales; family Sphingomonadaceae; genus Novosphingobium. Next base: position 28,077 of record JANOTT010000072.1, read on the forward strand.
GCTCGACAATACGTGGATCAATGCCGGTTCGCGCCGCACGCAAGGCATCGAATTCGGTCTGCGCGGTGGGTTCGGGCTGGGCGGAGGCAACAACCTCTCGCTCGGTATGGATGGGTCGCTGCTGCTTAAGAAGCGCGAAAAGCTGACCCCGACCGCCGCCTACAGCGGCAGCCAGATCGGCGTGTTTACCTTTGCCGGCGATCTGGGGCTGCGCTGGAAGCACAACGCCTGGGTAAGCTTCGGCAATGCGAACTATGTCGCTACGCTGACCCAGATTTTCCGTTCGGGTTACAAGAACCAGGCGCTGCCCGGGATTGCGGCCGGCACGGTGATCCGGCCGGACTACAATCCGAGGGTCAAGGCCTATGTGATCTACAACTTGTCGGTCAGCCTGCTCGAACTCGGGCCGGCTTACAAAATGACCGTCGGGATCAAAAACCTGCTCAACACCGATCCGCCGTTTGCGATCACGTACGATGGCAATACCGGCGCGGGCAGCAGCTGGGAGCCGCGTGTGGCCGATCCGCGCGGGCGCTCGTTCAACGTTCAGGTGGAGGTGCGATTTTAGGATCGGTGCAGGGGCGGCATCAGGCGCGCCGCTGAAGTATGATTGACGCTGAATTAACCATTATTCTACGCGTGACAACGCAGAGCAGCAGCTAGCAACCAACCGTGGTGCGCATGATGTCGATCGAGCCGCAGTTCCAGAATACCAGCGAACGCCGCACTGACCGCATGCCCTTTGCAGCGGAAGTGCAATTTCGCAGTGGATCGCGGCGGGCGACCGTGCAGGTTCGCGATATATCCGCGTTGGGGGCTCGCATTTCGGGCGTGTTTCTGGTCCGCGAGACTGATCTGTTTTTTCTGAAGCTACCGATTATTGCCCCGGTTGCGGCACGTGTTGCCTGGGTCGAAGCGTTCGAATTCGGCTGCGAGTTCGAACATCCGATCAGCGAAGTCGTCTTGGCTGCAATTACCGCCTCAGCAGCTTGAAAAGCCGGTTGAAGTAAGCCCGGTGCCAGTCCATACGCGCGCGCATGACTGCACTGCGCAGCGAGGATCGCTCACCCCATAGCACCGCCACCAGGCTCGCGCACCGTGCGGACGGGCCATTGGCGCGGCTGTGGGCCACCCTGGCGCGCAAACTCGCCGGGCGGCTCGATGCCGGGCTGGCCGCAGGGACGCTACGCGCAACCTTCCCCGATGGCAGCAGCCGGGTGCTGGGCGGGCGGGCGCCAGGCGTGATGGCCGAGGCGACCTTGCACAACTGGCGCGGGCTGGTGCGGGTCGCCACCGGCGGCTCGATCGGGCTGTATCAGGGCTGGGCAGCAGGCGAGTGGAGCAGTGAGGACCCGGTCCAGCTGTTCACGCTGTTTGTCGCCAATGCCGATGCCATGGGCAAAACCAACCGGGCGCGCGGACCGTGGCGCTGGGCCGCACGCGCCGTGCACTGGCTGCGCCGCAACACCCGGGCCGGGGCGCGCCGCAACATTCATGCGCACTATGATTTGGGCAACGATTTCTACGCCGCCTGGCTGGACCAGAGCATGGTCTATTCAAGCGCTCGGTTTGATGCCGGGGTGACCGACCTTTTGGCGGCCCAGCAAGGCAAACTTGCCAGCATTGCCGATCGAATTGAAGGCGCCAAGACGGTGATGGAGATTGGCTGCGGGTGGGGTGCCTTGGCCGCGCAGCTCAAAGCTGGCGGAGCGCAGGTCACCGCAATCAGTCTGTCGGATGAGCAACTGGCGTTTGCGCATACCAGATTCCCCGGGATCGACTTTCGCAAGCAGGACTACCGCGATGTGAGCGGGCAGTTCGAGGGCATCGCCAGCGTCGAGATGGTCGAGGCGGTGGGGCGTGAGTACTGGCCGGACTTCTTCGATTGCATCGCGCGCAACCTGGCGCCGGGCGGGCGCGCGGCGATTCAGTACATCGCGATCCGTGAGACGCTGTTTCCAGCCTATGCCGCGAGCGCCGATTTCATCCAGGCCTACATCTTTCCCGGCGGGATGCTGGTCAGCGAAGCCGAATTCCGGCGGCTGGCGGCGGAGCGCGGATTGGCCTGGACCGATCAGGCCGAATTTGCGCTCGATTATGCCGAAACGTTGCGGATCTGGCGCGAAAGCTTCGATCGCGCCGTGGCCGAGGGCCGCTTGCCAGCGCAGTTCGATGCGCGCTTTCAGCGGCTATGGCGGTTTTATCTGATGTATTGCGAGGGCGGTTTTCGCGGCGGCGGGATTACTGTGGCGCAAGTTACGCTGCGCGCTTGCGGTTGACTGGATCCCACCCGGACCCGGTCAAGACCGTGCCAATGGGGGGTTAGGACACGGGGACCTGGCCCGGATCCGGGGAGAAACCAGCGGCCCGGTCAGCAGACCGGGCGGAACGAAGCGTTAGCCAGCCAGCGGGACAGGATGTTGTCGTGCACGATCGGGCTGAGCAGCTTGTCAAACGCGCATCCGGTCAGGCTGTTGTCCCACCAGATCACTTCGGATTGCAACGCCTCGATCCCCGGCAGGGTCAGCCAGCAGATCGTGCCCAGTTGCAAGCGATTGACCGCCGCGCCGCAGAACCCACTGAGCGACAGGTCATGAATAACCGTCTGGAACCCACGGCCGCCCGAAATGCGCAAAGTGGCGGGAATGGCGACGCGGGTGCGCGGCGCACTGCGATCCTCTTGCGCGGCGGCAAAATAGGGGTCCTTGGTCACCAACAGAATTTCGCTCATGATTACTGCCCTTGGCCTGAAAATTGCGCCAGCCTTTACGGGATCTTTCCCGGCAGGCTTGGCCAAGTATCGCTCAGCGCGGTTTCCGGCAGATTATGAGGAAAGGTTAACCTGTTCGCGGTGTGGACTGGCAAACTGTTCACCAAGAAGCGCGATGATGCGCGTTGCAACCGCTTCGGGCGGCTTGACCGAGGCCGGGTCTTCGCCGGGATAGGCCTTGGCCCGCATGGCCGTGCGGGTCGCCCCCGGATCAACGATTCCGACCCGCACTTTCGAGGTATTGCGCGCTTCTTCGGCGTAGCTGGCGACCAGGTTTTCGGCCGCTGCCTTGCTCGCCGCATAGGCCCCCCAATAGGCGCGCGGGGCGGTCGCGACGCTGGTGGTGAGGTAGATGAAGCGCGGATCGGCGCTGGCCCGCAGCAGGGGATCGAACCGTGCGATCAGGGCCTGGGTGGCCAGGACATTGACGGTCAGCGTCTTGGAAAACTGGGTCTGGTCGATATCGCGCACCGAGGAGAGTTCGGGCAGTACCGCAGCGGCGTGAACCAGCACGTCAAGCACGCTCCAGCGTTCGGCCAAGGCATTGGCCAGCCGCGCCAGCCCATCGGCTTCGCCCAGATCGACCGGGGCGATCGTCGCCGAGCCGCCAGCCGCAAAAATCGCTTCCTCGACCGCTTCGAGCCGCTTGGCATCGCGCGCGGTCAGCACCACGTGTGCGCCAGCCTTGGCTAGCGCTATCGCCACGGCGGCGCCAATGCCTTTACTCGCGCCGGTAACCAGCGCGACTTGCCCAGCAAAGTCAGTCACGGCGCATCGATCATATCGCGGTGACGACCGGGAACGCGAACTGGCCTTCATCGGTCTGGCGATCGGCCTGATCGGTCAGCGTGGTCGGATAGTCACCGGTGAAGCAGGCATCGCAGTGCTGCGGGCAGGCAGCATTACGCTGCTTTTCACCCACCGCGCGGTACAGCCCGTTGATCGACACAAAGGCCAGGCTGTCGGCTGCGATAAATTTGGTCATTGCGTCCAGATCCATCCGCGCGGCGAGCAGCTTGCTGCGCTCGGGCGTATCGACCCCGTAAAAGCACGAATGCTCGGTCGGCGGACTGGCGACGCGCATGTGAATTTCGGCTGCGCCGGCATCGCGCATCATCTGCACGATCTTCATCGAGGTGGTGCCGCGCACGATCGAATCGTCGATCAGCACGATCCGCTTGCCTTCGACCAACGCGCGGTTGGCATTGTGCTTGCGCTTGACCTCGGCGTGCCGCGCACCGTCGGACGGCTGGATGAAGGTGCGCCCGACATAGTGCGAGCGGATGATCCCGAGTTCGAACGGAATGCCTGATTGCTGGGCATAGCCGATTGCCGCAGGCACCCCGCTGTCGGGCACCGGGATCACGATATCCGCGCCTGCCGGGGCTTCCTTCGCCAGTTCCATCCCGATCCGCTTGCGCACTTCGTACACCGATTGCCCGCCCATCACCGAATCCGGGCGGCTGAAATAGACGTGTTCGAAGATGCACGGGCGCGGGCTGACATTGCCGAATGGACGATGGCTGGATAAGCGGCCATCCTGCCGCACCTCGACCAGTTCGCCCGGCTCGATCTCGCGCACGAAGGTTGCGCCGACCACATCGAGCGCCACGGTTTCGCTGGCAAACACCGTGGCATCACCGATTTTGCCCATCACCAGCGGGCGGATGCCGAGCGGATCGCGGCAGGCGATGATCCGTTTGGGTGTCATGCAGATCAGCGAATAGGCGCCTTCGACCATCCGCAGCGCATCGACGAACCGGTCAAGCAAAGTGGGGTAGCGGCTGGTCGCAATCAGGTGGATAATCACTTCGGTGTCCGAGCTCGACTGGAAGATCGCGCCCTTGTTCACCAGCTCTTGCTTCAGGTGCATCGCGTTGGAAATGTTGCCATTGTGCGCGATCGAGAACGGCCCACGCGCCAGATCGGCGTGGAGCGGTTGGACGTTGCGCAAGCCTTGGCCGCCGGTGGTCGAATAGCGCACATGGCCCGAAGCCATTGATCCGGGCAGCTCGCTCAGGATGGTCGCATCGGAAAACACCTGTGCAACGTGACCAAGGCCGCGCCGCGCAAAAAAGTCTTTGCCGTCATAGCTGACAATGCCGACCGCTTCTTGGCCGCGGTGCTGCAGCGCGTGGAGCCCTAACGCGGTCATTTGCGCCGCTCCGGGCGCGCCGATCACGCCGAAGATGCCACACTCTTCGCGCAATTTGTCACCATCGGCATCGAGAAACGGGTGGGTAAGGTTCATGGGAATCGCCTGGCCCCTGCGTTTGAGCTTTGCCCTGTAGCCGCGCCTTTGGCCGCGATTGCCCGCGAAGGCAAGCGCGGGGCATTGCCCTTGTGCAGCTATCCCCCTAAACGCGCCCAACAACCCGGCATTCCTGACTGGACAGTTGCTTGATCCTCTCCCCCTTCGAATGGACCATTGCCAAACGCTATATGCTGCCGGGGCGCGGCGAGGCGTTTATTGCGCTGGTCGCGGGCATCAGCCTGATCGCGGTCGCGCTTGGCGTTGCGGCGCTGGTCATCGTGATGAGCGTGATGAACGGCTTCCGCGCCGAACTGTTCGACAAGATCGTCGGGCTCAATGGCCACGCGATCGTCCAGTCTTACGGCGGCCGACTGGAAAACTGGCGCGCGGTGCTGGAGGACGTGAAGGCAACCCCCGGGGTGATCCATGCCTCGCCGCTGATCGAGCAGCCGCTACTGGCCAGCTTCAACGGCCGGGTTGAGGCGATCTTTGTGCGCGGCAACACGCCGGAGGATATCACCAAGATCGATAACAAGGTGGTGCAGGGCACGCTGAGGCCACTCCAACCCGACGCCGGGCAAGTCGCCATCGGCTCGCAGCTGGCGCAGAACCTGGGCGCGCAAGTGGGGGACAACATCACGGTGATCAACCCGCAGGGCCGCTCGACCCCGTTCGGCACCGTCCCGCGCGAGATTTCGTACCGGATCGCCGCGATATTCGAGATCGGGGTCTATGACTACGATCAGCGTTTTGTCGTCATGCCGATGCAGGATGCGCAAACCTTGCTGCTGACCGGCGATGCAGTGGGCATGATCGAGGTGCAGGTTGATGACCCTGACCGCGCTTCGCAGATACTGGAGCCGGTGCGCAAGAAATACGCCGGGCAAGCCGTGGTGACCGATTGGAAGACGATCAACTCCAGCCTGTTTGAGGCGCTGGCGGTGGAACGCGTGGCAATGTTCGTGGTGCTGTCGATCATCGTGCTGGTCGCGGTGTTCAACATCCTGTCCTCGCTGATCATGCTAGTCCGTGCCAAAACCCGCGATATCGCGATCCTGCGGACGATGGGCGCAACCCGCCGAAGCCTGCTGAAGGTATTCGTGGTAATCGGCTTTGTGATCGGCTCGCTCGGCACGCTGACCGGCCTTGCGCTCGGGTTCATGTTCCTGTTTTTCCGGCAGAGCGTGGTGCGGTTTATCGAAATTGTGACGGGACAGAACCTGTGGGATCCCTCGATCCGGTTCTTGACTGAATTGCCCAGCCGCAGCGATCCGGCGGAGATCACCGTGATCAGCCTGATGGCGCTGTTCTTCAGCTTCCTTGCCACGCTGTACCCGGCGTACAAGGCCGCGAGCACCGATCCGGTGCAGGTGCTGCGTTATGAGTGAGTTTGTGGTCCGCCTGACCGATCTGACCCGCAGCTTCGAGCAGGGCGGGGTGCGGATCGACGTGCTGCGCGGGATCAACCTGAGCGTCGCGCCGGGCGAGCTTGTTGCGCTGCTCGGGCCGTCGGGTTCGGGCAAATCGACCCTGCTGCAAGCGGTCGGCCTGCTCGAAGGCGGGTTTGGCGGCAAGATCGAGATTGGCGGAGCCGACGCCACCAGCTTGTCGAGCGACGCGCGGACCGCGCTGCGGCGTGACCGGATCGGGTTCGTCTATCAGTTCCACCACCTGCTGCCCGATTTCAATGCGCTGGAAAACGTGGTGCTGCCGCAGCTCATCGCCGGGACCGAACAGGGCGGAGCGGAGGCGCGCGCGCGCGAACTGCTGAGCGCGCTGGGCCTTGCCGAACGGCTCGATCACCGCCCCAGCCAGCTTTCGGGCGGCGAACAGCAACGCGTCGCGGTGGCCCGCGCGCTTGCCAACAAGCCCGCGCTGGTCTTGGCCGACGAGCCGACCGGCAACCTTGACGAGGCGACCGCCGACAAAGTGCTCGCGCAGTTCCTCGAACTGGTGCGCGGGCAGGGCAGTGCCACGCTGGTCGCCACGCATAACGAACGCCTCGCCGCGCGGATGGACCGCGTGGTGCGCTTGCACGAAGGAGTGCTGGGATGACGACCATTGCCGATTTTTCCGCCACCAAGCCGGGCGGACAGGAACAGAGCCTGGCGGACAAGCTGGGCAAAGTGGTGCTGGTGGTCAATACCGCCAGCAAGTGCGGCTTTACCCCGCAGTACGATGGGCTGGAAGCGCTGTACAAAAAGTTCCAGGATCAGGGCTTTGAGATCATGGCCTTCCCGTGCAACCAGTTTGGCGGGCAGGAACCGGGCAGCGCCGACGAAATTGCCGAGTTCTGCAAGGTCAACTTCGGCCTGAGCTTTCCCGTGATGGGCAAGATCGACGTCAACGGCGCCAATGAAACCCCGCTGTATGCGTGGCTCAAGGGCGAAGCGCCGGGCCTGATGGGGACCAAGGGGATCAAATGGAACTTCACCAAGTTCCTGGTCGGCCGCGACGGCAAAGTCGTGCGCCGCTACGCCCCGACCGACAAGCCCGAGGCGCTGGCCAAGGATATCGCAAAGCTGCTGTGACGCGTTATTTCGCCAGTCCGGCCAGCTGGCCCTGATCGATTGCCGCGACGGCGGCCTTGAGCTCGTCGATGCTGCCCGCTTCGCCCTCGGCGGTGATGAGGAAGCGCCCGCCGATCTGCTGGGTGAATTCGCCGCGGCTGCTTTTGCGGTTCCACTTTTCGATCTGCATCTGGCCGTTCACCGTGTTGGTGCGCTCGTACCCGTTGGCATCCTCGCGGCTGTGCTGCGCACCCATCGCCGCGCCCAGCCCGGCGAGCGCGCCAAACCCAGCCGAATCGATCACCTTGAGGCGGATCGCCTTATCGCCGTTGGTGTAGGTGCCCTCAGCCTCGGCCCCCATCTGGCCCATCGCATTGGTTTCGAGCGCAGTTCGGGCATAGCCAGCCAGCGTGGCGGGCAACAGCGCTTGCAGTTGCGCGGGCTGCGCGGTCGTGATCTGGCCGTTGGCGGCGGCTTGCATCTGCTTGCCAGCTTGCTCCAGCTTGCTGGTGTCGATTTTGCCAACACCGGGGATGTTGAGCTCGACCGCATCGTTAGAACCGGCAGCAGCCATTGTGGCCGCGCCCATGCCCATTGCGCCGGTGACCGACGACGTTATTCTGGCGACAACAAAACTCAGCACAATTGCGCTGACGACAACGGCAACGGTGAACACCGGGGCCTTGGCTTGCGGCACTTTCATCACCGGGGTGCTGCCTTGATACAGCAGGACAATCCCATACAGGCCGGCAATAACCCCAAGCATGGCAAGCGCCGGGATGATCCCGAGGATCCCCGCAACCCAGGCCGGAGTCATCGCATAGACGACCAGCTTGAAGGCATTGGTACGGCTGGCCTCGCCACCGAATTTGGGGGCAAAGAAATCGGCCGCCAGTGCAAGGATGACCACTGCGACCAGACTCATCACAAAACTGGCCAGGGCCATGGTCAGCCCGCTCATCAAGCCGGGACGGACCGTCACCAAAAACAGGCTGATCCCGAAAATCTGCCCGCCTATGAACGTGGCGATCGGGCCGATGGCGGCCAGCGGCAGCGCGTAGTGGGTGATCAGATCGCCGGGCGTGGTTTTCTCGGCGGCGATCACCGGCCAGGTTGCCGAGGGATTGAGAATGATTGCCTTGGCGCGTTCGATTAGGCCTGCAGCGGCAGACGGGGTGCCATCGTTCATATCCACGACCCTTTTACGAGCGGAAATTTCGGATGCGACCCGGATCTCTGCGATCATTAACCACAGATCGCTGCGTTTGACCAGCTCGAGCGCCGCGGCGTAGGAGGCGGTGGAAAAGATTGCAGTTCGGCTTTTGCGAATCTGTTCGCGAGTGCCTATTCGACGGGCATGTCCCACACCGGTTTCGTCCCCTTGCGCGTCCTTTCCAGCTATTCGCTGCTCGAAGGCGCGATCGATCCCAAAGCGGCGGTTAAACTGGCCCGGGAGCGCGGCTTTCCCGCCATCGCGCTGGCTGACCGCAATGGGCTGTACAGCGCGATGGCTTTTGCCAGCGCGGCGCGCGAAGCCGGGATCCAGCCGATCATCGGGGTTACGCTGGGGGTGCGGCGCAGTCTTGATGGGCCGATCGACTGGCTGGCACTGTATGCGCAGGACGAAGCTGGCTGGCTCAACCTGTGCCATCTGGTCTCGATTGCGCATCTTGAACGCCCGCTCGAACTGGAACCGCATGTGACGTTGGGCGATCTGGCCGGGCATTCCCAAGGCCTGATTGCACTGACCGCGGCGGGCGAGGGCGCGCTGGTCCGGCTGCTGGCCGAGGGCCGGGTAGAAAGCGCCAACGAATACTGCGCCGGGCTGGAGACGCTGTTTCCCGGGCGGCTGTACATCGAGATCGCGCGGCGCGGCGAAGCGGACGAGGACGCGGCCGAAAATGCGCTGATCGAGCTTGCCTATGCGCGCGATCTGCCGCTGGTCGCGACCAATCCCGCAGCTTACGGCGAACCGCAGTTTCACGCCGCGCACGATGCCATGCTGTGCATCGCCAACGCGACCCATCTGGACGCTGCCGAGCGCCCCCGCTCGAGCGCGCAGGCTTGGGTCAAAAGCGCGCCGATGATGCAGGAGCTGTTTGCCGACCTGCCCGAGGCGCTCGCCAACACGCTGGTGATTGCCAAACGCTGCGCTTGCGCCCCGCCGCGCCGCTCGGCGCTGTTGCCAAGCCTGGCGGGTGACGGGACGGGCGAGGCGCAGATGCTGATCGATGATGCCCGCTCCGGTCTTGCAGCGCGGCTCGCACCCTATGGCGAAATGGCCGACGAGACGCGCCAGACCTATTTCGACCGACTCGATTTTGAAGCCAACGTGATCAACACGATGGGCTTTGCCGGCTATTTCCTGATCGTTGCCGACTTCATCAAGTGGGCCAAGGATAGCGACATTCCGGTCGGGCCGGGGCGCGGCTCGGGCGCGGGCAGCGTGGTCGCCTGGGCGCTGACCATCACCGATCTCGATCCGCTGAAACTGGGCCTGCTGTTCGAACGCTTCCTCAACCCCGAGCGCGTTTCGATGCCCGATTTCGATATCGACTTTTGCGAAACCCGCCGCGGCGAAGTGATCCGCTATGTTCAGAACAAGTATGGCCAGGATCACGTCGCGCAGATCATCACTTTCGGCAAGCTGAAGGCGCGCGCGGTGCTGCGCGATACCGGGCGGATCCTGCAGATGAGCTACGGTCAGGTTGACCGGTTGTGCAAACTGATCCCAAATCACCCGACCGACCCGTGGACGCTGCCGCGTGCGCTCAACGGGGTGGCCGAACTCAAGCGTGCTTACGACGAGGACGACGAGGTCAAGCGGCTGATCGATCTGGCGGTCCAACTCGAAGGCTTGCCGCGCAACAGTTCGACTCACGCCGCCGGGGTGGTGATCGGCGACCGGCCGCTGGCGCAGCTGGTGCCGTTGTACCGCGATCCGCGCTCGGACATGCCGGTGACTCAGTTCGACATGAAATATGTCGAAGATACCGGGCTGATCAAGTTCGATTTCCTTGGCCTCAAGACGCTGTCGGTGCTTAAAAAAGCAACCGAGCTGATGCGCAAACGCGAGATCGAGATCGATTTGTCGCTGCTCGCCTGGGATGACGCGCAGGTCTATGATTTGCTCCAATCGGGCGACACGGTCGGGGTATTCCAGCTCGAATCCGAAGGGATGCGGCGCACGCTGGCTGCGGTTAAGCCGACTGGTTTTGGTGACATCATCGCGCTGGTGGCGCTGTACCGGCCCGGCCCGATGGACAACATTCCGCTGTTTGGACGGCGCAAGAACGGTGCGGAGGCGATCGAATATCCGCACCCCAAGCTTGAGGAGATTCTGGCCGAAACCTACGGGGTGTTTGTTTATCAGGAACAGGTGATGCAGGCCGCGCAGATCCTTGCGGGCTATTCGCTGGGCGAGGCCGATTTGCTGCGCAGGGCAATGGGCAAGAAAGACCAAAAGGAAATGGACGCCCAGCGCGCGCGGTTTATCGCCGGGTGTGCCCAGAATTCAGCGATTGCCGAGGTCAAGGCGGGCGAACTGTTCGATTTGATCGACAAGTTCGCCGGGTACGGCTTCAATAAAAGCCATGCCGCCGCCTATGCCCTGCTGGCTTATCAGACCGCTTGGCTCAAGACGCATTATCCGCACGAATTCTATGCCGCATCGATGTGCTTCGACATGCACCAGTCGGAAAAGCTGGCGGTCTATGTCGATGACATGCGCCGCAACGGGATCGCTTTGGCCGGGCCCGACATTAACCGCAGCGAAGCCGAATTCACCGTCGAGCGCACCGACGATGGCTATCAGGTGCGCTATGCGCTGGCCGGGATCCGCAATGTCGGCGAAAAGGCGATGGACGCGATCCATGCCGAGCGCGAGGCCAGCGGCTGGTTTGAGAGCCTCGAAGACCTGTTCCGCCGCGCTCCGCAAGGCTCGATGAACCGGCGCCAGCTGGAAGGCTTGGCCGGAGCGGGGGCGTTCGATGTGCTCGACCCCAACCGTGCGCGGGTCATGGCCAATACCGAGATGCTGCTGGCGGTGGCGGATGAAGCCGCGCGCAGCCGTTCGAGCGGGCAGGGCGGGCTGTTCGGGGGCGAGGAGCACGCCGCGCCGGCGCTGCGGCTGGCTGAGGCCGAGCCGTGGAGCAAAGCCGAGCAAATGGCCAAGGAGCGCGAGAACTTCGGGTTCTATTTCGCCGCGCACCCGGTCGAGCAATGGCGCGCGGTCGCCTCGGCCAACGGCGCGCGGACCTTTGCCAGCCTGATGGACAGCGGCGTGCCCAGCGCCAATGGATCTGGCGGCCGCGCGCAGGCCATGATGGCGGCGATGGTGGAGAGCGTGACCCGCGGCAAGACCCGGCGCGGCGGCGATTTCATCCGCGCCGATTTTTCCGACAGCTCGGGGCAATTCAGCGCCGCCTGTTTCGAGGAATCGCTGGTCGAGCCGATGCTGCAATGGGCCAGGGACGGCACCTGCCTGCTGCTCACGGTCGAGCTCGATGCCCCCAGCCCGGACGAGCCCCCGCGCGTCACGGTGCGCAGCGCGCGGCCCTTGGACGAGGTCAAGAGCGCGGCGAGCATGGTGCTCAAGCTCGATGTGCTGCGCGCCGAGGCCTTTGCCGATCTGGCGCTGATGCTGGTCGGCGGGGCTACCGGCCGCGGCGAAGTGGTCGCCCGGCTGCGCACCGGAACGGGCGAGGATCAGCTGATCCGGCTGGGGCGCGATTTCCAGCTCGACAGCGAAATCGCGGAACGCTTGGCAAATGTCGTTGGGGTTGCCAATGTGTCGCTAAGTGCGCGGCGCAGCGGGGCTAACCTGCGGCTGGTCGCGTGAGCACCAAACCGTTGGAGAGCAGAATGCTGGGAGCTATGCAGAATTGGGACCTTCGGGTGACCCACCTTATCGATCACGCCGCGCGCGAACACGGCGGGCGCGAGATCGTCACGCGCTGGGCCGATGGCAGCGAGAGCACCACCACCTGGGCCGGGGTGCGCCGCGATGCGCTGAAGATGACGCAGGCGCTGCGGCGGCTGGGGATCCAGCCGGGCGAGCGGATTGCGACGCTGGCGATGAACCATTCGCGCCACCTGGTCAGCTGGTACGGCGCGGTCGGCGTGGGCGGGGTGCTGCACACGATCAACCCGCGGCTGTTCGAAGATCAGCTGGAATACATCGCCAATCACGCTGAAGATCAGGTACTGCTGTACGATGCAGTGTTCCAGCCGCTGATCGAGCGGATGCGCAGCAGGTGGACCACCATCCGCCACTACATCTGCTATGATAACGGCGAGTTCGAAAGCTGGATCGGGGCCGAGGATGGCGCGACCGAATGGGCCGGCGGTGACGAACGCGATCCCTGCATGCTGTGCTACACCAGCGGCACTACCGGCAATCCCAAGGGGGTGCTGTACGAGCACCGCTCGACCATGCTCCATGCGATCACCTCGATACAGCCAGCGATCTTCGATCTGGACGCGCGATCGATCATGCTGCCGGTGGTGCCGATGTTCCATGCGGCGAGCTGGGGGCTGCCGTGGGGCGGAGCCGCCGCCGGGATCAAATTCGTGTTCAGCGCGGTCAACGATCCGGCCGTGCTGTGCGAGCTGATGAACCGCGAACAGGTCACCCATTCGGCTGGGGTTCCGACGGTCTGGCTGTCAATGTTCCAGCACATGGATGCGCAGGCTGTCACCTTGCCCACTTTGCGTCAGGCCATCATCGGCGGATCGGCAGCGCCGCGCTTTATGATCGAGCGGCTGATGCGCGCCGGGGTCAACGTTGCCCATGCCTGGGGGATGACCGAAACCAGCCCGATCGGCACCACCGGGGCCAAGTGCTGGAACTGGGATGAGCTGAGCTTTGACGAGCAGGTCGATGTCAAGATGATGCAGGGGCGGGTGCCGTTCGGGGTTGAACTGCGCTGCGTCGATCTGGGCGATCCCGACAAAGTTCTGCCGCGCGATGGCCAGACTTCGGGCGCGCTGCAAGTGCGCGGGCCGTGGGTGATCCAGCGCTATTTCAAGGCCGAGGCCGATGCCGCCAATGCCGAGCAGTGGTTTGACACCGGTGACGTCGCGATCCTGCACCCCGACGGCACACTGCAACTGACCGACCGGACCAAGGACGTAATCAAATCGGGCGGCGAGTGGATCAGTTCGGTCGAACTCGAAAACGCTGCGATGAGCCATCCGGCGGTGGCCGAGGCGGCAGCGATTGGCATCTATCATCCGCGCTGGGATGAACGGCCGATCCTGGTGGTGGTGAAAAAGGTCGGGATCGAGGTGAGCGGCGAAGAAATTACCGCACACCTGGCTTTGTCGGTCGCAAAATGGTGGCTGCCCGATGCGGTGGAATTCGTTGGCGAAATCCCGCACGGCGGAACCGGCAAGGTCAGCAAGAAAGACCTGCGCGAGCAGTTCCGGGATTACAAATTGGCATAATGAAACGCGCGCCCGTCGGTGGATCGGGCGCGCGCCTCATAACCTACTGCTTTTTGACGCTGTCGGCGGCATCTTGCGCTGCATTGCCTACGTCTTTGGCGGCATTGCCGATATCGGCGGCAGCCGCGGCAACCGCGTTGTCTTTCTTCGAGGAACTGTCCGACTGCATCGCGAAATAATAAATGCCGAAGCCCAGCAGGACGACCGCGATCAAGCCAAACAGCCAGCTTGCGCCGCCACCCCCGCTCGAAACTGTGGTATGGCTGGTATTGCCATCGGGCGAAGTGGTTGTGGTGATATGTTCGTCGGCCATGGTTTTCCTCCTGTGTTGCTCGTCAAAACGGACAGCCCGGCGCATCGTTCCCGAAGCCCCCGCTTGCCTTGAAAGCCGCATCCTGATCTGATCGCTGCAACCAATCGAAGGGGAGCCTGCCTTGACCGCCTACATCGACCCCAGCCCGGACAATTGGCAAGCCTTCAAAGACCTGCCGCGCAACACGCCGATCCATATGCTCAACCTGATCAAATTCCACGATCTGGCGCAGTACCCGGAAGGCCACCCCGATCGCGGCAACGGCATCACGGGGCGCGAGGCGTACCGCAAATATGTCGCTGGCTTTCGCGCGGTGGCCGAGGCGCTGGGCGCAAAAATGGTCTGGCAGGGCGATCTGGAATGCGCTGTCACCGGCCCGGCGGATGAATGGGACGAAGCCTTCGTGATGGGTTATCCCGATAGCACCGCGTTCTTCGCGATGGTCAAGGACCCGGGCTATCAGGCCGATGTGATCGCGCACCGTACCGCCGCGGTGAAGGACAGCCGCCTGATCCGGTTTGGGGGTTAGGCTTCTTTCCCGACCAGTGCCCGGATATCCTCGGTCATTGTGTTATTCAACGTGATCAGCCGGTGGAGATCGTCGCTGATTTCAAGCAAGGCTTCGGCATCCTTAAAGGTTTGGAAGGCCTGCTTGTCCGACGCGGCCGCCGAAACTTTCTGGCCGACCATAATAATCGACAACAGCACCAGTTGCAGGAAAGTCTGCGCCACCCACGAGACCAGCGGGCCGGTTCCGCCCGCTATTGCCGTGGGCAGGCTGATCAGCGCCAGCGCCGTAAAAGCATAGGCGCACCACATAGTACCCACCGCATCGGTGATGGTGATCGCGAGCCAGCCGTTAAACCCGGTGTGTTCGGCTTTGCGGGTGGCGATGCCTTCATCCTTGCGATGAGCGAGGCGGGGGTGAACGGGGCGTATCTTGGCAGTATCGATCATGGCTGATGGCTCCTGACAGCGATGCCCCAGCCCTGTAACAGTATGTACTCTGCGCCAAGCGCCTATATCAACCTTAGCTGTCCGCCCGCGCTGGGTCGCTCAAACTGGCTGCTGTCGAGCACCAAGCGCTGCTCGTTCATCCCCAGCCGCTTGGTTGCAATCCGGAAGCGCGCGCGGAACAGGTCGGCCCAGGTGCCGAGCGGTTTCATCCGCGTAAAGAAGCTGGGATCATTGTCTTTGCCGTGCCGCATCGCCTGGACGGTGTGCATGACTTTGTCGGCGCGGTCGGGGAAGTGGGCACCCAGCCATTCGCGCAGCAGCGGGGCAACCTCGTGCGGCAGCCGCAGCATGATCCAGCTGGCCGAGCGGACGCCGCGTTGCGCCGCTTCCTGCAAGATGCCTTCGATAAAGTGATCGGTAATCGCGGGGATGACCGGGGCGACCGAAACGTGGCTGGGCACGCCCGCCGCGACCAGTTGGCGCAGTGCATCGAGCCGCTTGGCTGGCGAACTTGCGCGCGGTTCAAGCAAGCTGGACAAACGGGGGTCAAGACTGGTCACCGAGATGCCTACAGCTAGCAGACCCGTGGCAGCAAGCTGCTCAAGCAGGTCAAGATCGCGTAAGATTCTTGAACTTTTCGTAGTGATTGTAACGGGATGGCGCGTTTCGAGGCACACTTCGAGCACTTGCCGCGTGATTTGGTAACGGTCTTCGATCGGCTGGTAGGGATCGGTGTTGGTGCCCATTGCGATCGGCGCGGGTTTGTAACCGGGTTTGGCCAGCGTTTCGCGCAGCAGCCTGGCGGCATTGGGTTTGGCAAACAGCTTGGTCTCGAAGTCCAGCCCGGGCGACAGGTCGTGGTAAGCGTGGGTGGGCCGGGCGTAACAATAGATGCAGCCGTGCTCACAGCCGCGATAGGCATTGATCGAGCGGTCGAACGGAATGTCGGGCGACTGGTTGAAGCTGATGATCGTGCGCGCGTGTTCCTCGGTGACCGAGGTGCGCAGCCTTGGCGCCGGGCCGTCGATCGTCTCGCGTTCATCGAGCCAGTCCCCGTCGGCCTCGCGCGCGGCGAGACCGAAGCGTTGCGGCACGTGGGCGGAGGGCGCACCGCGGCCGTGAATCGGGGGTGGCGAGGGCATGATGGCACTAGAACATAAAAGGAACGAAAGTGCAACGCGCAACACTCGCTTTGGCTAAACCTCGCGCAGCCTTGGCATCAGTTCGACAAAGTTGCACGGCCGGTTGCGGCTATCGAGCTGTTCGGCCAGAATCCCGTCCCAGCCGTCCTTCACTGCGCCGTTCGAGCCGGGCAGCGCGAAAATATAGACCCCGCGCGCCAGCACCGCGCAGGCCCGGCTTTGCACGGTCGAGGTGCCGATCGACTGGTACGAAATCCAGCGGAACAGCTCGCCGAAGCCCGGAATATCCTTGTCCTTGATCCGGTCGAGCGCTTCGGGGGTGACGTCGCGCCCGGTCAGGCCGGTGCCGCCGGTGGTAATGATCGCATCGGCCACGCGCTGATCAATCCAGGTGCTCAGTCGGCTGACAATTGCCGCCGGATCGTCCCGCTCGATCGCGCGAGCGGTCAGCCGGTGGCCGGCCGCCTTGACCCGCTCGGCCAGCAAGTCGCCCGAGGTATCGTCGGCCCCGGTGCGGGTGTCTGAAATGGTCAGCACCGCAATCTGGATCGGCTTGAACGGACGTGCCGGATCAATTGCCATCAACGGCCACGCAGAACCGTTCCATCGGCGCGCATCCGCACCGCGAGCGAGCCGGTCAGCCCGGGGAAGGTCGGCCACATCCCCTGCGCCAACGCCATCCGGCTTTCGGACGGGCCGCCGGCCTGCCGCTCGTACATCCAGTAATTGCGCATCACGATGTTCACATAGCCGCGCGTTTCCCAGTACGGCACGCTCTCGATCCACAGCAGCGGATCGCCCTTGTCCCTGATCTCGCCGTTCCAGCGGGTGATCGGGGTCAGCCCGGCGTTATAAGCCGCCATCACCTTGGGCAGCAGCCCTTGCGTGCCGCCCGAATCGCGCAGCAATTCCAGATGCTGCTGCCCGAACGCCAGATTGACCTCGGGCTTGGCCAGATCGCGCGCAGTGCCTGCCACGCCCAGCCCGGCCGCATGATCGCGCGCGGCGGCGGGCATGATCTGCATCAGCCCCTTGGCCCCGGTTTGACTGGTGGCCGAGGTGCGGAACACCGATTCCTGCAAGGTGTGCGCATAGACCAGCGCGGGATCGACCTTCCACCCGTTGACCGGGGTCCACTTCGGGGTGGGAAAGCGTGCCGCCGGTTCGGCCTGTCCGCCATGCGGCGCGTTATAGGCCATCCACAGCTGCGCCGCGGGCAGTCCCAGACTGCGCGCGAGCCGCGAGAGCGGCTGGTACTGCCTCGGATCGCCAATCCGCGCCTGGTGGCGCAGGACCTCGTCGGCCAGCGCGTCCTTGCCGATTTCCGCCAGCATGACAGCGGTGCGGACATTGGGCACGTCGCGCAGCAACTGCCAGTCACCGGCGCTGAAATCAGCGCTTTCGTGCGTCTTGGGCAAGGCTGCACCAAGCTGTTCGGCGGCGAGCATGCCGTACAGCGTCTCGTCCATCCGGGCCGCCTTGCGCAGCAGCGCGGCGGCCTGATCGGGCAAGCGGCAGCGCACCAGCGCGCGGCTCTGCCAATATGCGGCGGCGGCGGTCAGTTCGGCGTTTTCGGAAGCCTGCGCGGTCTTGGCAAAAGCGTCGGCGGCGCCGGTGCAATCGTCCAGCCGCCAGGCCGCCAGCCCCGCGATCCACCACGCTTCGGCGACCCACGGCCCGGTGCCGGCTTGCGCGGTCTGCGCCAGGGCATAGGCCGCGGCGTCGTCATTCTCGATGTAGAAACTCCAGGCCACCTTGCTGCGCCATTCGGCGCGGGCGTAAGCGGACAACTGCGTGTCGATCCCGTCGAGCAGCGCCTTGGCCTCGGCCGGGCTATCGGCCTTGATCTGTCCGTTGATCGCCGCAGCTACCGCGGCGGGCATGGTGCTATCGGCGCTGTCGCGCGGGCGCACCCGTTTGGCGCGGCTGGGCAGCGTGCTAAGCGTGCGCAGCTGCGGCAAGGCCGGGATGCTGACTGCGCCGCGCCGCTGCGCCAGGTTGGCGATCTGTTCGGACTGCGGCAACAGGGTGCCCAGCGCCAGCCAGCTGCTCAGCGGATCGAGTTCGATCTTGGGCGATCCGGCGGCGAGGTAATATTCGGCGCGCGCCACCTGCTGCAGCGGGCCGTCGCTGTGCTGCGCAAGCAGGGCCTGAACCCGCGTCCAGTTGCCGCTTTCGATCGCGGCGAACAGCTCGCGGTAATAGGCGCGTTCGTCTTGGGTGAGCAGCGCTGGCACTGTGCCGCTGGTGCTGCGGCTGGCGAAATAGCTGACCGACGCGCTGTTGGCCGCGGCGCCCACCGGTACGGCTGCGCCTGCCGCCGCCAGCAGCATCGCCCATCCGCGCGCTTTTGAACCTGGCTTCACGTTATGCCCATCCCAGCTGGACCGGCGCGATCAAGCGGACTGCCATGCCAGCAGCGCCTGCCACAACCGGGCTTTGACCCGTGGCCGCCCCACCAGGTCTTCCAGTCCCGGCGCCATCAGCGCCGATACTGCGCCAAGGCTATGGGTAATTTGCGTAAAACTCTCAGCACTTTTCGCCGGATCGTGGCCCAATAGCGACGAGACGTGGCGGCCGAAGCAGATTAGCTGCCGGGGCGCGGCGAGTGCGATGTGCTGCCGGGTCAGCTCGGGCAAACCCGTTTCGGCCAGTTCGGCCCAGTCGGGATGCGGCATATGGCGCGGCAGCACGCTGGCGAAATAGGCCTGATCGGGGGCAATTCCGATCGCTGCCATGATCGCGCCGAGCAGCCTGCCCAGCGGACCCGACAGCAGGCGTCCGGCGTCCTCGGCTTCGGGGTGATCGACCAGCACCATCAGCTCCGCCCCGGCTGCCCCGCGCGGCGCGACGCGGCCGGCCACCTGCCCGGTGTCGAGCGCGGGTTCGGTCAGCCACCAGGCTTGGAAGCCGGCCAGATCCTGCGGCCAGCTGGCGGGATTGCCGCCGATCAGCGCACGCGGCGGGGGCGGCGGTGGCAGCGGCGGGGTGTATGCTGCGGGTGCCGCCGTCATCTCAAGTTCTGGCGCGGCCAGCCACGATGCCGCGCTGTCAGCATAGCTGTGCTCGACCCCGGCCTCACGCCACCATTGCAGCGCGGCCGCGATAGCAGCGCCGTCAAGCGCTGCGGTCGCGCCGGATGAGCCTGAGAAAGTCACCGAGCGGTCTTGACCTCCCCCGCCGCAGCAATCAAGGGTTAGCGCAGCAAAATACCATCAACAGGGTGCGGATAAAGGTCATGACCGAACGCGAATCGATGCCGTATGACGTGGTGATTGTGGGCGGCGGGCCGGCTGGCCTGGCTGCGGCAATCCGGCTCAAACAGGTCAATGCCGATCTGACGGTGTGTGTGCTCGAAAAAGGCTCGGAAATCGGCGCGCACATCCTCTCGGGCGCGGTGGTCGATCCCAAGGCGCTGGATGAACTGCTGCCCGACTGGCGCACTTCGGGCTGCCCGATGGCTGAAACTCCGGTGACCGACAACTGGCACTGGCTGCTCAGCAAGGGCAAAAAAACCTCGATCCCGCATTGGCCGATGCCCCCCTTGATGAGCAACAAGGGCTGCTTCACCGGTTCACTGGGCAATCTGTGCCGCTGGCTGGCTGAACAGGCCGAGGGGCTGGGGGTGGAAATCTTTCCCGGCTTCCCCGCCGCCGAAGTGCTCTACCACGACGATGGCTCGGTCAAGGGCGTGGCGACGCAGGACATGGGCGTGGCCAAGGACGGCAGCCATAAGGACGATTACCAGCAAGGGATGGAGCTGCACGGCAAATACACCATGTTCGCCGAGGGTGCGCGCGGGCACCTGACCAAGCAGCTCAAGGTCAGATATGCGCTGTGCGATGACAGCCAGCCGCAGATTTATGGGCTGGGCATCAAGGAGCTGTGGGATATCGATCCGGCCAAGCACGTGGCGGGCCGGGTGATCCACACGCAGGGCTGGCCGCTGTCTGAAACTGGCACCAATGGCGGCGGGTTTCTGTACCATCAGGCGAACAATCAGGTCGCCTTGGGCTTTGTCACCTGGCTCAACTATTCCAACCCCTACGTCTCGCCGTTCGAGGAATTGCAGCGCTGGAAACAGCACCCGGAAATCCGCGCGATGCTCGAAGGCGGGCGCCGCGTGTCCTATGGCGCGCGGGCGATCAATGATGGCGGCTGGCAATCGGTGCCCAAGCTTGATTTCCCGGGCGGAGTATTGATCGGGTGCTCGGCCGGGTTCGTCAACGTGCCGCGGATCAAGGGCAGCCACACCGCGATGAAAAGCGGCATGCTCGCGGCCGAAGCCGCAGCGGCGGCAATTGGCGCGGGCCGGGGCAGCGATGCGCTGAGCGAATACGATGCGGCGGTGCGCAGCAGCTGGATCGCCAAGGAATTGAAGCTGGTCAAGAACGTGCTCCCGGCGGTGGAGAAGTTCGGCGACGATATCGGCACCGTGCTGGCGGGCATTGATATGTGGATGCGCACGCTGAAGATCGGGCTGCCGATCACGATGAAGCACCACCCGGATAATGAGGCGCTGCAACGCGCCGATCTGTACCAGCCGATCGCTTATCCCAAACCCGACGGGGTGATCAGCTTTGACCGGCTGAGCTCGGTGGCGCAAAGCTTCACCAACCATGCCGAGGATCAGCCAGTGCATCTGCAGGTGGGGGACCTCGAACTGCAAAAGGTCAGCGAGCTTGGGGTGTTTGGCGGACCATCGGCCCGCTATTGCCCGGCCGGGGTCTATGAATGGCTGGAAAATCCGGACGGCTCGCCGCGCTATCAGATCAACGCGCAAAACTGCGTCCACTGCAAAACCTGCGACATCAAGGATCCCAACCAGAACATCAACTGGGTCACGCCGGAGGGCGGCGGTGGCCCGAATTATCCCAATATGTGATGCGCAAGATTCTCCCCCGCTGGGGGAGGTGGCAGCCCGCAGGGCTGACGGAGGGGGCAACAGGAACACTCAGTCCCCATCCGGTCTTCGCTTCGCTCCGGCCACCTCCCCCAATGGCGGGGGATCTTTGTGATCGAAACGGCTTACGCCAAGATCAATCTGGCGCTGCAGGTGCGGCGGCGGCGGGATGATGGGTATCATGCGTTGGAGACGCTGTTCGCGTTTGTTGATGCAGGCGACGTACTTTCGGCGCAGGTAGCCAACCAGGATGAACTCAGAACTGTTGGTGAGTTTGCCAAGCAAATAACTGATCCGTTTGGTAATATTGTTTCCAAGGCGCTGCACGCTTTGCCGCATGGGCCGGGCTGGGCAGTGACGCTGGAAAAGAACCTGCCGGTCGCGGCTGGCCTCGGCGGCGGGTCGGCGGATGCTGGCGCGGTGTTCCGCATGGTCGAGGCGCAGCACGGCTTGCCCGCAGACTGGCTGGAGCGCGCCGCCAAGCTGGGCGCCGATGTTCCGGCCTGCGTGCGCTCGGTCACCTGCATCGGACGCGGGACGGGGACTGACCTGACCGAAATCGCCAGCGACCTGACCGGCATGGCAGTGCTGTTGGTCAATCCGCGCGTGCCGCTGGCAACCGGGCTGGTGTTCGGTGGCTGGGACGGCATAGATCGCGGTCCGTTGCCGCACGGTTCGGTGCGCGAGATGGCACTGGCTGGGCGCAACGACCTCGAACCCAGCGCCATTGCGCGGTGCCCTGCGATTGCCGAGGTGCTGGCGGCGCTAGCCCAAACGCAGCCGCTGCTCGCGCGCATGTCCGGATCGGGCGCGACCTGCTTCGCGCTTTATGAGCAGGCGGAGCAACGCGATGCGGCGCAAGCGCGGATAAATCCGGCCTGGTGGTCCATGGCAGGTTACCTCAGATGATTTGTTCCGACCCTTCGCTCGACACGAACGGGGGCGGGAGGTGATTGAGACAGAAGCCTTCCGCCTGCTTGGCACCCCGCGCTTTGGCGGGATCCTGGTAGTATCCGACCACGCCTCGAACCGCGTGCCCGATGATATCGACCTGGGGATCGATCCGGCGCTGCTCAGCCAGCACATCGCGGTCGATCTGGGCGTGGCCGAGGTCGGCGCGCTGATGGCGCAGCGCACGGGGGTTGCGGCGTTTCAGGGCAATGTCAGCCGCCTGGTGTGCGATTGCAACCGCGAGGAACACGCCCCCGCCGTCATCCCGATCGCCAGCGATGGACATGCCATTCCCGGCAATGCGCTGGACCATGCGGGCCACCTGGAACGGCTCGACCGGTTTTTCCATCCCTACCATAAGGCGCTGGAAAACCTACTGAATTCCAGTCCGCCTGCGCTGATCCTGTCGCTGCACAGCTTCACGCCGCAGCTTGCCTCAAGCAACCAACCGCGCCCGTGGCAGGTCGGGGTGCTCTATAATCAGGATGACCGCGCCGCACGGTTGGCGATCCCGTTGCTCGAGGCCGAGGGGCTGATCGTCGGCGACCAAGAGCCCTATTCGGGCCAGCTGCTTAATGCGACGATGAACCGACACGCCGAAGCCGAGGGCCGACCGTATCTCGGGATCGAGATCCGGCAGGACCTGATCGCGGTCCCGCCGCAACAGGCGCAATGGGCCGCGCGACTGGGCGCATTATGCAACAGGGTTGCGCTAATGCTGGCGTGAGGGCAGGGCGAATTGCGTAAACCGTCCATTTGGGGAATCAAAAATGTCCGCGCGCTTCGACAAGTCCCGTCTGCCCAGCCGCCACGTTTCGGTCGGCCCGGAGCGAGCACCGCATCGCAGCTATTATTATGCGATGGGGATGACCGAGGAAGAAATCAACCGGCCGTTCGTTGCGGTGGTATCGGCCGGAAACGATAGCGCCCCGTGCAATACCGCGCTCGATCCGCAGGCCGACATCTGCCGTCAGGGCGTCATCCAGGGCGGCGGCACGCCGCGCCGGTTCAACACGATCACCGTCACCGACGGTATCGCGATGGGCCATCAGGGCATGCGAAGCTCGCTGGTCAGCCGCGAGGTTATCGCGGACTCGATCGAGCTGTCGGTGCGCGGCCATTGCTATGATGCGCTGGTCGGCTTCGCCGGTTGCGACAAAAGCCTGCCCGGGATCATGATGGCGATGCTGCGGCTCAATGTGCCGGCGATTTTCGTCTATGGCGGCTCGATCCTGCCCGGCCGCGTCCAGGGCCGCGATGTGACCGTGGCCGATGTGTTCGAGGCGGTTGGCCAATACACTGCGGGGAATTGCCCGCTCAAGGATCTGACCGAGCTCGAAAAGCACGCCTGCCCGGGACACGGCGCTTGCGGCGGCCAATACACCGCCAACACGATGGCCTGTGTAGCAGAGGCGATCGGTCTTTCGTTACCAAACAGCAATATGGCGCCGGCTGCTTATAAGTCGCGTGAGGAAGTGGCGGTAGCGGCGGGCAAGCAGGTGATGGAACTGCTGGCGCTGAACCTGCGCCCCCGCGACATCTGTACCCGCGCTGCGTTCGAGAATGCGGCGCGGGTCGTCGCCGCCACCGGCGGGTCGACCAACGCCGCGCTGCACTTGCCAGCCATGGCCAATGAGTGTGGGATCGATTTCGACCTGTTCGATATTGCCGAGATATTCAAGACAACCCCTTACATCGCCGACCTCAAGCCGGGCGGCAAATATGTGGCCAAGGACATGTATGACGCGGGCGGGGTCTATATGCTGATGAAGACGCTGCTCGATGGCGGTTTCCTGGATCCCACGCCGATCACCGTCACTGGCAAGACACTCGGCGAAAATATCGATCAGGTCGTCTGGAACCCTGACCAGAAGGTGATTTTCGACGTGAAGACACCGATCACCGCCACCGGCGGCGTGGTTGGTCTGCGCGGCTCGCTCGCGCCCGACGGGGCGATCGTCAAGGTTGCGGGCATGCACCGGCTGCAATTCAGCGGACCCGCACAAGTGTTCGAGTGCGAGGAAGATGCCTTTGCTGCGGTTAAACAGAGCCAGATCAAGGAAGGCAGTGTCGTGGTCATCCGCAACGAAGGCCCCAAGGGCGGGCCGGGAATGCGCGAGATGCTCTCGACCACTGCGGCGCTTTATGGGCAAGGTATGGGCGAAAAGGTCGCGCTGATCACCGACGGGCGCTTTTCGGGCGCGACGCGCGGCTTCTGCATCGGCCATGTTGGCCCAGAAGCGGCAGATTGCGGGCCGATCGCGCTGGTCCAGGAAGGCGATATTATCGCGATCGATGCCGAAGCGGGGACAATCGATCTGGAGGTCGATGCCGCTGTACTCGCGGCCCGCAAGGCCAAGTGGCAGCCGCGCGGACATGATTACAATGCGGGCGCGCTGTGGCGCTTTGCCCAGAACGTCGGCCCAGCGTGGCAAGGCGCAGTGACGCACCCCGGGGCCAAGGCGGAGACGCATGTCTATGCAGATATTTAGCTTGCTCTGTCTGACCCTGCTGCTGGCCGGCTGCTCACCCCAGCCGCCCGCTGCGGCAGAAGGCGAGACAATCGCTTGTGCGCGGGGCGGGTCGCAGCAGTTCAAACCTGATTGCACGATCGAGCGCAGCATGGTCGGTGGCACGCAAGTGATTGTGGTGCGCTTGCCAGATGGCGGCTTCCACCGCCTCGAAGTGAGCAAGGACGGGCAGAACCTCAACGCCGCCGATGGCGCAGACCAGTCGCAATCGGCGCTGAAGGGTGACCGGTTTGAGGTGATCCTGGGGCAGAACCGGTTCGTGGTCCCGGCTACGGCTGATGCCCGCTAACCAGATCCTGGCCGCCGCGCAGATGCGCGCTGCAGAGGCTGCGCTGATCGCGCGTGGCACATCGGTCGATGAATTGATGCAGCGTGCCGGGCGCGGCGCGGCCGCTTGGGTCTGGCGCATGGCGGCGGGGCGCAGCGTTACCGTACTGTGCGGTCCCGGCAACAATGGCGGTGACGGATACGTAATCGCTGAAACTCTGCGCCAGCTTGGCAGCCCGGTGCACGTGGTGCTGGCGGCCGAACCCGCGAGCAGCGCGGCCAAGGTTGCCCGCGGGCTCTATGGCGGGCCGGTGGTACTGCCCGCAACGGCAGCGCCGGGCGAGGTCTTGGTCGATTGCCTGTTCGGTACTGGCCTCGCGCGGCCGCTTAGCGCCGATCATGCGGCTTTGCTGAACCGGCTGGCGGCCAGCCACCACCACGTGATCGCGGTCGACCTGCCCAGCGGGGTCGATGCCGACTTGGGCCTGGCGCTCAATCGCGAACTCCCGGCCAACCATCTCACCATTGCCTTGGGAGCATGGAAATTCGCGCATTTCCTGATGCCCGCAGCGGCCAGCATGGGCGCGCTGCAGTTAGTCGGAATCGGCGTGGAGGCCACCGGCGATGCCGCTGCCGTGATCGCGCAGCCCCGGTTTGTGCCCCCGCGAGCCGACGCGCACAAGTATACGCGCGGGCTGCTTGGCGTGGTCGGCGGCGTTATGCCGGGGGCGGCGGTACTGGCAGCGATGGCGGCGCAAGGCGCGGGCGCGGGGTATGTTAAACTGCTGGGCGAGGGCGGTGCGGTGCCGCCCGATCTCGTCCAGGATGCTAGGCCTCTCCGCGAAGCGCTCGCCGACAAACGCATTAACGCGTTGCTGCTCGGACCTGGCCTTGGCCGCGATGCCGCCGCGCGCGAGGCAATGGCACTGGTGTTGGCACGCGACGCCTCCACGGTGCTCGATGCTGATGCCTTGCTACTGCTCACCCCGGCACTGTTGGCTGCGCGCACCGCACCGCTGATCGTGACCCCGCACGGCGGCGAACTATCCGTGCTCGAGCATGCATTCAGTCTGAGCGGCAACGGCAGCAAAGCCGATCGCGCCCGCGATTTGGCCAAGGCAGGCAACCTGATCGTGGTGGCCAAAGGCGCGGACACTGTGGTGGCCGCGCCCGATGGCCGCGTGGCACTGGCAGAGCGTGCCTCCAGCTGGCTTTCGGCCGCCGGCTCCGGCGATGTGCTGGCCGGCGTAATCGCCAGCCGCCTTGCGACGGGCGCTGATGCGTTCGACGCCGCGTGCCAAGGCGTGTGGCTGCACGGCGAGGCCGCGCGGCTCTGCCTAGCGCCGTTTAGCGCCGGGCAGCTTGCCGCGCAGGTGCGAAGCGCCTACGCGGCTTGCCTGTGAACGAGCCAGCCGAAGAAATCATCCGCATCGCCGCCAAGGGCGACGGCATCACTGCTTCGGGCCGCTTTGCCTGGGGTGCGGCGCCGGGCGATTTGTTGTTGGCCGATGGGACGCTCGAGCCAGGCCCGCACCATGTCGTCCCGCCGTGCCGCCACTTCAGCCAATGCGGCGGATGCCAGTTGCAGCAGCTCGATGAGCAGACGCTGGCTGAGTTCGTTTCGGCGCGGGTCGCCAATGCTTCGGCCTCGCAGGAGTTGGGCGCGGAGTTTATCGCCGCGCCGCACTTGTCGCCGCCGGGCGCGCGCCGCCGGGCCTCGCTGCGCGCCGAAAGCTCGCAGGGGCGGGTCGTGATCGGCTACCGCGAGGCCAAGTCGCAGCGGCTGGCCGAGCTGACCGAATGCCCGGTAATGCTGCCCGAATTCGTCGCGCTGCTGACCCCGCTGCGCAAACTGCTGATCGCGGTCGGAACCGGCAAGCAGCAGGGCACTAGCAAACGGCGGGGCAAGCATACCCACGCCAAACTGGCCGCAGACATCGATCTGGCCATGTCCGAACAGGGCATCGATCTGGCAATCAAGGGGGTGGTTGTCGAAAGCCTGGCCGGGACCGAGGCCATGCTCGAGTTCGCGCGGACGCAGCGTCTGGCGCGGCTGGCGCTCGATCAGGGATACGGCCCCGAAGCGCTGTGGGAGCCTGAGCCGGTGACCGTGTCGCTGGCCGGGGTCTCGGTCCCGTTCCCGCCGGGGAGCTTCCTGCAAGCCACGCGCGACGGCGAACACGCGCTAACCGCAGCGGTCGGCGAATGGCTGACCGGCGCGGGCAATGTGGCCGACCTGTTTGCGGGGCTGGGCACCTTCACCTTCGCGCTGGCCGGACAGGGCAGCAAAGTGCTCGCTGTCGAAGCTGCGCGCGCTGCGCACCTCGCTTGCAAGAGCGCTGCCGGGCGCGCGCAGCTGCCGATCCACGCGCTGCACCGCGACCTGTTCCGCAACCCGCTGCTGCCCGAGGAGCTGGACCGCTTCGACGGGGTGGTGCTCGATCCGCCGCGGGCCGGCGCGCGCGATCAGATCGAACGCATCGCCGCCAGCACGGTGGCGCGGGTGGTCTACATCAGCTGCAACCCGTCGAGCTGGGCAAGAGACGCCAAGACGCTGGTAGAAGCGGGGTATCGTTTGAAAGAGCTGCGCCCGGTCGGGCAGTTCAGGTGGTCGACGCACGTTGAGCTGGCGAGCCTGTTTGTGCGCTAGGCGACAACCTCGCGCCATTCGCCCGGTGCCAGCCCCTCAATCGACCATTCGCCGATCTGCCAGCGCACCAATCGCAAGGTCGGAAACCCTCTCGCCGCGGTCATCCGGCGCACCTGGCGGTTCTTGCCTTCGCGCAGCGTCAGTTTGATCCAGCTGTCGGGCACCGACTGGCGCACGCGGATCGGCGGATCGCGCGGCCATAGGGCAGGGGCGGGCACACGCTCGGCATCGGCGGGGCGGGTCAGTCCGTCCTTGAGCCGCACCCCGCGCCGCAATGCCGCCAGCGCGGGTTCGTCCGGCTCGCCTTCGACCTGCACCAGATAGGTCTTGGCCAGCTTGAACTTCGGATCGGCAATCCGTGCCTGCAACTTGCCGTCATCGGTCAGCAGCACCAATCCCTCGCTGTCGGTATCGAGCCGCCCGGCGGGATAAACGCCCGGCACCTTGATAAAGTCTGCCATCGTCGCACGCGGCGCAGCTCCGCCCGGATCGGTGAACTGGCAGATGACGCCGTACGGTTTGTTGAACAGGATCAGGCGGGACATGCTCCGCGCGATATTTCCCCGCAGCGAGAAAAGCAAATGGGGCCGACATTGCTGTCAGCCCCAAGCACACCTGCATTATTCTCGAACGATTTTGGGCGATCGCCTTACCCGGGGTTACTTCCGCTGGCTTTTGCATCGTCCTTGCGGAGTCTGCGGGGCCTG
The DNA here is from genome assembly GCA_031416535.1 of Novosphingobium sp. Lineage (GTDB taxonomy): Bacteria > Pseudomonadota > Alphaproteobacteria > Sphingomonadales > Sphingomonadaceae > Novosphingobium. The sequence continues at coordinate 56,479 of JANOTT010000072.1, forward strand.
CCTGGGCTTGTCCGGTGGCTCGTGAGAGCCGGCTTTCACCGCCCGATCACTTGGCCGGTGTCCGGTCCCGTCAGGCGGTCGGTTTGGATCTTGCGATCCGCTCCTTCCACCTGGCGGTTCCGTGACCGCTTTGATACTTTATCGTTCCGGGCGTTCCGTTCCGCTTTGCCGAAGCTCTGCTTTACTTCTGCCTTTCCCGACCGCTGTCAAAGCGACCTGCTGACCTCGCGCCACTCACTGCATCTGCGGTTCGCCAGATTCGGTCCGAAGACTTCCTGAGGCGTGTTTTCCGACGCTGCTGCGGGCATCGCTGCCAGATCGAAGCTTACGTTTTCCCTATCCATTTCAGCAGTTTCCTGCCTCATCTTCAAGTTCGGTGTCACCGTCTCGACAAAGCAAAGCTGCGCCTACCAAGTGAGTCGCGCAAGCAGAAAATGAGTCACTTATCCACAATCAGCCACTTTCACGGTGGATAACTGTTCCAGTGCGGTGGACAGAGTTCCCGAGTCTACTTTTTCCGTCCGGCTATGCCAAGAATCGTGGCCGCTACCGATCGCGCTGCGCCAACAACCGAAGCCGCAGCGCGTTCAATTTGATGAACCCGCCCGCATCCTTCTGATCGTAGGCCCCGGCATCATCCTCAAAGGTGACGTGGCGTTCCGAATAGAGACTATTGGCCGACTTGCGCCCGACCACGCTGGCCTGGCCCTTGTAAAGCTTCAGCCGCACCGTGCCGCTGACCTTCTTTTGGCTCAGATCGATCGCTGCCTGCAGCATCTGGCGCTCGGGCGCGAACCAGAAGCCGTTGTAGATCAGCTCGGCATATTTGGGCATCAGTTCGTCCTTGAGGTGCGCGGCGCCGCGATCGAGCGTGATCTGCTCGATCCCGCGGTGCGCGCGGGCATAGATCTCGCCGCCTGGCGTCTCATACATCCCGCGGCTCTTCATGCCGACGAAGCGGTTTTCGACCAGATCGAGCCGGCCGATCCCGTGTTTTTTGCCCAGCGTGTTGAGCTCGGTCAGCAAAGTGGCGGGGCTCAGCGCCGCGCCGTTCAACGCCACACCGTCGCCGCACTCGAAATCGATCGTGATATATTCGGGCGTATCGGGCGCATCCTCGGGGCTGTCGGTGCGCGAATAGACGTAGTCGGGCGTCTCCATCCACGGGTCTTCGAGCACTTGGCCTTCGGACGAGGTGTGCAGCAAATTCGCGTCGGTGCTGACCGGGCTTTCGCCGCGCTTGTCGGTCGGCACCGGGATCTGGTGCTGCTCGGCCCAGGCGATCAGCGCGGTGCGGCTGGTCAGCTCCCATTCGCGCCACGGCGCGATCACCTTGATATTGGGATCGAGCGCATAGGCGGACAATTCGAACCGCACCTGATCGTTGCCCTTGCCGGTCGCGCCGTGGGCAATCGCATCGGCGCCGGTTTCATGCGCAATCTCGACCAGCCGCTTGGAAATCAGCGGCCGCGCGATCGAGGTGCCGAGCAGGTAATCGCCCTCATAGCGGGCATTGGCGCGCATCATCGGGAACACGAAATCGCGCACAAATTCCTCGCGCAGGTCGTCGATATATATGTTTTCGTCGGCCAGACCCATCAGCTTGGCCTTGGCCCGCGCGGGTTCCAGCTCCTCGCCCTGGCCCAGATCGGCGGTGAAGGTCACCACCTCGCAGCCATAGGTCACCTGCAGCCACTTGAGGATCACCGAGGTATCGAGCCCGCCCGAATAGGCGAGGACGACTTTCTTGTAGGTGGGCTTTTCGGGACCGGTCATGGGCTGAAATTCCGTCGATTATGGCAGGGTTTCGAGCGCGCCCCTAAGCCATGCCAGCGGCCGGGGCAAGCGCGGCGTCCCGGCGAAACCAGCGCGCGAGCGGCGTGGAACTTCACAAACTTCACAGGGTCCTGAACCCGGAAAAATTCCGCCACCCGCGCGGTGGCGGCGATGGGCGGCAAGGGCGCAAAGCTGCGTCGGCCACCGCCGCAGGTGGACGTTTGACACGCGATTGGTGTGCAGCGTCAGCGCGCGCAATCTGGCGGTAGCTTTGGACATGCTCTGACTCGGTCGAGTGAACGGGCGGGGGGCAGCGTTTGTGCCACACCGGCGCAGGTGTAGGAAAGCGCCCAGCAACCGGCGGCCGGCCGCAGCACGGGGAGCATGACTTTGGCCATTGCTGAACTGAAACCGACAGCGACCGAAACCGCCGTGGCGGTATTTCTGGCCGGGCCACCCGATCAGTCGCGCGCTGATGAAGCCCGGCAGATCGATGCGCCCGATCGCCGGGTTGGAGGCAAAGATGTGCAGGCCAAGCATCAGCGGCCATGGCAGCTATGATTATACTTACGCCAGCAGCCATTCCGGCACGAGCTGCCGCGCGGGGTTCTTGCCGCGCAAGGCGGCACTGGTGTTTTATGCCATGGGCGGACTGGCCGAAAGCGCGGCGGCCACCGCGCTGTTAGAGCGGCCGGGCAAGCATACCAGCAGCAAGGGCTGTCCCGATATCAAACGGCTTGATGCGGCCGATCTTGCAAGGTTGGAAAGTCTGGTGGCGCTCAGCTGGAAACAGATGAACGCCATGCATCCTGCGTGATCATTCCGCCGCCTTGCGCTCCAGATGCCATTCCGGCGCCTCATCCAGCGCTGACAACCGCGCCGCCTCGACGCCGATATAATCCCGCGTCATTGGCAGGGCGCTGCGCTGTTTGATCGACTGGATGTGGAAGTTGACGTTCTCGCCGTGGCGGAAACTCTGCTCGGCGCCAGCGAGGTAGAACTGCCACATCCGGAACACGCGCGCGTCGTACAGCGCTGTAATCTCGGCCTCGTGCAGCGTCGTGCGGCGGTACCATTCGGCGATGGTGTGCGCATAATGATAGCGCAGCACCTCGACGTCACCCACTTCCCAGCGGGTCTGCTCGTGCGCGCGCACGAGTTCGCTGAGCGCGGGGATATAGCCGCCGGGGAAGATATATTTGCGGGTCCACTTGTCGGTCGTGCCCGGCCCATCGGCCCGCCCGATCGTGTGCGTCAGCATGATCCCGTCATCGGCAAGGAGCTGGTTGGTTTTGGCGAAATATTCGCGGAAATGCGGTGCGCCAATGTGTTCGATCATGCCCACGCTGGTGATCCGGTCGAACGGACCTTCGACGTCGCGGTAATCCATCAGCGCGAACTTGACCCGGTCGGCCACCCCGGCTTCGGCGGCGCGCTCGTTGGCGAATTTGACCTGATCGGGGGCCAGGCTGACCCCCAGCACTTCGATCCCGAAATGCCGGTTGAGGTAAAGCCCCAGCCCGCCCCAGCCGCAGCCGATATCGAGCAGCCGCAGCCCCGCGCATTGCCCCGGCACCAGCCGCAGCTTGGCCGCAACCAGCGCCAGCTTGTCGAGCTGCGCGCGTTCCAGGGCATTGCCGCGCGAGTTGGCCGGGTCCTTGAAGTAGGCCATTGTATAAAGACGGTTTTCATCGAGGAACAGCTCATAGAATTGGCGGCTCAGGTCATAGTGATGGGTCACGTTGCTGCTGGCCTTGGCGCGCAGGTTGATCTGGTCGGCCTTGGCCGCGAGCCAGTCAAAGCCCCGCCGGAACGCGCTGGGCGCTTCGACCGAGCCGTGGCCGCGGTTGGCGTTCATCATCGCCAGCAACACGAAATCGCGCACGTCGTGCGGCGGTTCGATCACCATCCGCCCGTTCATGTACAC
>JANOTT010000073.1:0-7461 GCA_031416535.1 Novosphingobium sp.
GGCGAACGATCCATCAAGATCGACCACGTGGAGATATTGCGATCCGGCCTCGGCAAACAGCCTGGCCTGCGCGGCGGGATCGTCGCCATAAACCGTGGCGCGGTTCATATCGCCTTCGGCCAGCCGCACGACCTGGCCGCCATTGAGGTCGATGGCGGGGAAGACGATCATTGGCCAGCCTCATGGCTGGACGCAACACCGGCCCGCTCCCCCGCCCGGCCGCCCACAAGTGTATCCTGAATGGGTGGCCGGGCGGGGGAGCGGGCCAGTGGTGCGCAAGGCCAGGCATCGGCCTGGCCGGACAATGCATTCATGGCTTCCACTCCAGAAAATCTGCCAGCAGCGCCAGCCCGTAGCCCTGGCTCTTCTCGGGGTGAAACTGCACCCCGACGATGGTGTCCTTGGTCACCGCCGCGACCAGTCCGCCGCCGTGATCGGTCATCGCGGCGATGTGCTGCGGATTGTCTGGCACGAAGTGATACGAGTGGAGGAAATAGGCCTCGCCAGCGGTAACCAGCGCGGCATGCGCGGTCAGCTCAACATCGTTCCAGCCCATGTGCGGGATTTTAATGGCCGCGTCGGTACGTTCGATCGCACGGACCTCGCCGCCGATCCAGCCCAGCCCCGGGGTGACGCCGTGCTCGACCCCTTGATTGGCGAGCAGTTGCATCCCCACGCAAATCCCCAGAAATGGCGCTGCGCCAACGCGAACCCGCTCGGTCAAGGCCTCTTCCATCCCCGCAATCGCGCGCAGCCCTTCGGCGCAAGCCTTGAAGCTGCCCACGCCGGGCAGCACGATCCGGTCTGCGGCGCGGATCACCATCGGGTCAGACGTGACCGATACGCCTTCGGCTCCCGCGGCTTTGAGTGCATTGGCGACCGAGTGAAGATTGCCCGCGCCGTAATCGACCAGCGCGATAACTTCAGCCACCGAGCTGGCCTTTTGTGCTGGGCACCGCAGCGCCCTTGCGCGGATCAAGCTCCACCGCTTGCCGCATCGCGCGGGCAAAGCCCTTGAAGATGCCTTCGCAGATGTGGTGATTGTTCTGGCCGTAGAGCAGCTCGATATGCAGCGTGAGCCCGATCGCCTGCGCAATCGAGTGGAACCAGTGTTCGACCAGTTCGGTATCGAATTCGCCCAGTTTTTCCTGCGTGAATTTGGCTTTCCACACCAGGTATGGCCGCCCCGATATATCGAGCGCGACCCGGCACAAGGCTTCGTCCATCGGCGAATAGGCGGTGCCGTAACGCCCGATTCCGCCCTTGTCGCCCAGCGCCTGCGCAATCGCCTGGCCGATCGCGATCGCGCTGTCCTCGGTGGTGTGATGCTGGTCAACGTGGAGGTCGCCGTTGATCCGGCAGGTCACGTCGATCAGCGAATGGCGGCTGAACTGTTCGATCATGTGGTCAAGAAAGCCGATCCCGGTGGCCACATCATAGGCTCCGGTGCCGTCGAGGTTCACTTCGACGACAATGTCGGTTTCGTGAGTCGTGCGGGTGATCCGGGCGCTGCGCATGGCTCCGCGCCTAGAGGCTGAAATTGGCGGTTGCAAGTGCTTAGCCCTTGACCAGCGCGCGCGCCATAGCCACTTGTGCAGCTATGAGCGACGGTGCCCCCGATAGTCTGATTCCCTACGACGAGATCGTGCAGGAGGCGCTGCGGGCGGTGGTCGGGCGGGTGCTCGGGCAGATCCAGAGCGGCGGGAGCGAACTGCCCGGCGCGCACCATTTCTACATCACCTTTAAAACCGGCGCGCCCGGGGTGGATATTCCGACCCATCTCAAGGAACGCTTTCCTGATGAAATGACGATCGTGCTGCAGAACAAGTTCTGGGATCTGAACGTCACCGCAGCGGGGTTCAGCGTTGGGCTGTCGTTCAATCAGATGGCGTCCAAACTGGTGGTACCGTTCGCGGCAATCACCGCGTTTGTCGATCCGGCGGTCGATTTCGGGCTGCAATTCCAGTCGGTCGATGCCGAAGATGAGGCCGCGCCGCACGAACGCGCGCAGAATGATGCGCCGGAACCCGTTGCGGGCGCGGGCGTTTCCACCGATGGTAACGGAAACAATGTGGTCACCGTGGACTTCGGCCGCAAGAAATAGCCGGCACGTCGGCGCGACAAGGATCTGCCATGGCCAGGAAATCGAGCATCAAAGCCGCTGCCAGCAAGTTCAAATCGGCTGCATCAAAGGCAAAATCGGTGGCGGCGGAGGCCGAAGGCCCCAGCCCCAACCCGATGACCAATCTGCTGATCGCCGATCTGGCGCTGCGCGGCGGCGGGCAATTGCTGCGCCACGCGGTTGAGCGCACTTTGCTCGGAGCGAAGTTTTCGCCGACCAAGGCCAGGAATATTGTTGGCGGGCGGACCATGTTCCAGACGCTGCTCGGCACCGCAGTCGCGCGGATTGCCATGCGCTCGGTCCCCGGGGCGATCCTGGTCGGCGGCGGGCTGCTGGCCAAAACGCTGTTTGATCGGCGCGAGGGCAAGCGCAGCGCGCGCGCCAAGGGCCAGCGCGAGATTGCTGCGCAGGCGACACGTGGGGCACAGGACGAACCCGAGACTTGATTGCTGCCGCGCGTTGCGCGATTGGGGGACATGACATCCCCAGACACGCGACCCAGTGGCCTTAATCGCCGCGGCCTGATGTTCATCCTGTCCTCGCCCTCGGGCGCGGGCAAGACCACGATCTCGCATATGCTGCTGAGCGGCGATGCAGCGATTTCGCTGTCGGTCTCGGCGACCACCCGCCCGATCCGCCCCGGTGAGATCGACGGCCAGGACTATCATTTCGTCTCGCAGGACGCCTTCGACCGGATGGTCGAGCACGACGAACTCTATGAATGGGCGCGGGTGTTCGATCACTGCTATGGCACGCCCAAGGCGCAGATCCGCGCCGGGCTCAAGGAAGGCCGCGATTACCTGTTCGATATCGACTGGCAGGGCACCCAGCAGCTGTACCAGAAGGACCAGCAGGACGTGGTGCGGGTGTTCATCCTGCCCCCCAGCCTCGATGAATTGCAGCGCCGCCTGATCACCCGCGCGCAGGACAGCAGCGAAGTGATCGAAAGTCGGATGGAACGCGCCCGCGCCGAAATCAGCCACTGGGACGGCTATGATTACGTGGTGGTCAACGACGATGTCGACCTCTGCTTCGCCAAAGTCAGCCAGATCCTCGCCGCCGAACGCATGAAACGCGCCCGCCAGACCGGGCTGATCGGCTTCGTCCGCAAGTTGATGCAGGGTTAGGGCCAGCCAGCCCCGGCAACCGCGACTTCGGCGACCAGCACCTTGCCCAGCGGGGCCTTGGCCGCAGCGGCGGAGGAGCCCGGCGCGACCAGCATGAACAGGTGCCGCCCTTCGGGTCCACCGAGCATGCAGGCGTAGCAATTGAGGCCGTGCGTTTCGATCACTTCCAGCACCTGCCCGCCCGGCGCGATCAGCGCGCATTCGGGCGCTAGCGGGTTGGCGACCCACACCGCGCCGCTGGCATCAAGGCAGATCCCGTCGGGAATGCGCGGCCAGGTCGGCGCCCATTCGCGGCGGTTTGAGAGCGTTCCGTCCGCGCCGATATCCAGCGCGGTCAGCCGTCCGCCCAAGGTTTCGGCAACAATCAGCGTGCCGCCATCGGGGGTGATGACCATGCCGTTGGGAAAGCTGAAGCGCTCGCCCGGCGCGGCGTCGCTGACGCGGCCATCGCTCTGGACCAGCGCGAGGCAGGTCTGCGGGTGATCGGCAATCACGCTGTCAGGGCCGCGGCTGCGCATCTCGGCATCAAGATCGAAGCCGAAGTTGCCCACATAGGCCCGGCCAGCGGCATCGACCACCATGTCATTGCACAGGTGCGCCGAATAGGCGGTCAGGTCGGCGTGCTGTTCGAACCGCCCGTCGGGCCAGCGCCGCCACAGCGCGCGCAGTTCCATCCGCACCACCAGCAGCGAGCCATCGGGCAGCCACCCCAGCCCCGACGACTGGCCTTCGAACTCAAGCTCGGTAGTCAGCACGCTATCCAGCCCGAGCGCATAGACCCGGTGCGCATAGAAGTCCGAAAACCACAGCCGGCCGTGATGCCAGCGCGGTCCCTCGCCGAAATAGATCCCTTCGGCGAGGGTGGTAACTGCTCGGCTCATCTCATTCACCCGACGGATCGTTGAACACTTCGGGGATCCAGGCGTTGACGATCCCGCCATCGATCGGGATCGTGGTGCCCACCACATAGTCGCCCGCGCGGCTGGCCAGGTAGATTGCGCCGCCGGCAATATCCTCGGCCACCCCGATCCGCTTGTACGGGATGCCTTTTGCGCTTCCTTCGGGGTTTTTCGCTGCGGCCTTGTTCATCTCGCTGGGATAGGCCCCCGGCGCGATGCAGGTGACGACGATGTTGTCCTTGATCAGCCGCGCCGCCATCCGTTTGGTCAGGTGGATCACCGCCGCCTTGCTGGCTTGATATGAATAGGTTTCCCACGGATTGGGGCGCAGCCCGTCGATCGAAGCGATGTTGATGACCTTGGCGGGACGATCAAACGAGCCCGCCGCCTTGAGCAACGGGAACAGCTTCTGCGTCAGGAAGAACAGCGATTTGACGTTGAGGTCCATGACCTTGTCCCAGCCCACTTCGGGAAAGTCCTCGAACTCGCCGCCCCAGGCCGCACCGGCGTTGTTGACCAGCACGTCGAGCCGGGTCTCACGGCTCGCCAGGTCATCCGCCAACTTTTTGATGTCATCCATCTGGCTGAGATCGCCCGGCAAGCCGATCACCTTGCCGGGATACTGCGCCTCGAATTCCGCCACCGTTTCGGCGATCTGCTCGCGCTTGCGCGCGGTGATGTAAACCCGCTCGCACCCGGCCGCCAGATACCCTTCGAGCAGCATCTTGCCGATCCCGCGCGATCCGCCGGTGATCAGCGCAATTTTGCCTTCAAGGCTGAACAGTTTGGTGAAATCCATTGTCACTCTCCAATTGGGTAATGGCCGTGCGCTGCGCTTGCGCTAATATCCGCTGAGCTGGGCAACGCGCTGCGCGTGGTAATACTGGTCGCCCATGAATTCGGCCAGCGCGCGATCACGCTTCATGTAGAGGCCGATGTCGTATTCGTCGGTCATCCCGATCCCGCCGTGCATCTGCACGCCTTCCTTGACCGCAAGACTGGCGGCCTGTCCGGCCTTGGCCTTGGCCACCGAGACCATCAGCTCGGCCTTGTCGGACTGGCCATCGAGCAGTTGCTGCGCCTTGATCACCGCCGCGCGGGCAATCTCCAGTTCGCTGTAGAGGTGCGCCGCGCGGTGCTGGAGCGACTGAAACTCGCCGATCAGCTTGCCGAACTGCTTGCGCTGCTTGAGGTAGGTGGTGGTCATGTCGAACGCGCCCATGCCAACCCCGACGCTTTCCGCCGCCGCGCCCACCCGCCCGGCATTGAGCACCTGGTTCAGCACCGCGCGCCCGCCATCCAGCTCGCCGATCACCGCATCGGCATCGAGCTGGACATTGTCGAGCTTGACGTGCGCCGCCATCGCGCTGTCGACCAGCCGCACGCTGTCAATGCTCAGACCGGCGGCATCCCTGGGCACCGCGAACAGCGTGATCCCGGCGTCGTCGCTGTCGCTCCCGGCAGTGCGCGCGGCGATCACCAGCATGTCGGCCGAGCCGCCCTGGACCACGAAGCTTTTAGCGCCGCTGAGCTTGAAGCCATTGCCGGCGCGGGTTGCGGTGGTGGCAATGCGTTCGGGGCGGTGCTTGGGGCCTTCGTCGATCGCCACCGCATAGACGCTGGACCCATCGAGCAGCCCGGGCAAATAGCGCCCGCGCAGTTCATTGCCGCCCGCCGCCAGCGCGGTCGCCGCCATCACCGAGCTGGTCAGGAACGGGGAGGGGGTCAGGTTGCGGCCGATCTGCTCAAGCACGATCCCGGCTTCGACATGCCCCATCCCCAGCCCGCCATCGGCTTCCGCCACCAGCATCCCGGTGAAGCCCATTTCGGCAAATTGCGACCACAGCGCGTGGCCGAATCCGTCCTTGCAGCCGCTATCGCGGAAATGGCGCAGCTGTTTCGCGATCCCGCCTTCATCGGCCATGAACCCGCGCGCGCTGTCAGCCAGCATCGCCTGATCGTCATTGTGGTAAAGCGGCATGTCAGGCTCCCGGCAGATCGAGGATGCGTTTGGCGATCACGTTGAGCATCACCTCGCTGGTGCCGCCTTCGATCGAATTGGCCTTGGTCCGCAGCCAGCCGCGGGCGCGGCCGCCGCCGTTCGACCCGGCGCTGTCCCATTCGAGCGCGGCGCTGCCGCCCGCCGCCATCAGCAGTTCGTGGCGGCGCTTGTTAAGCTCGGTCCCGGCATATTTCATCATGTTGGGCTGCGCGGGATGCGCCTTGCCGACCTTGATTTCGTCGAGAAATTTTTCCCCCATCGCGCCGTAGGCCAAGGCATCGACATCGAACATCGCAAGCTCAGCGCGCAGCAGCGGATCCTCGACCCCGCTATTGCGCGAAAGGATCGCGCCGATTGTGTTCATCCGGTCGCCCCCGCCCGCGCCCGAGATCATCTCGCGCTCGTGGCCCAGCAGGTACTTGGCCACATCCCAGCCGCGGTTGAGCTCGCCGACGAGCTGTGCCTTGGGCACCGAAACATTGTCGAAAAAGGTTTCGCAGAACGGCGAATTGCCGCTGATCAGCAGGATCGGTTTGGTCGAGACGCCGGGGCTGGCCATATCGAACAGCAGGAACGAGATGCCCTGATACTTGTTGGCCTTGTCGGTGCGGACCAGGCAATAGATCCAGTCGGCCTTGTCGGCGTAGCTGGTCCAGATTTTCTGGCCGTTGACCACCCAGTGATCGCCCTGATCGTCGCCGTAGGTCTGCAAGCTGACCAGGTCCGAACCCGAGCCCGGCTCTGAATAGCCCTGGCACCAGCGGATCTCACCGCGCGCGACCTGCCCCAGATAATGTACCTTCTGCTCCTCGGTGCCGAACTTGAGCAGCGCCGGGCCGAGCATCCAGATCCCGAAGCTCGACAGCGGCGGGCGCGCGCCGATGCGCTGCATTTCCTCGCGCCAGATTTTGGCCTGGGCGGCGCTCATCCCGGCGCCGCCATAGGCCTCGGGCCAATCGGGGACGGTGTAGCCCTTGGCCACGCAGGCCTCGAGCCAGGCTTTTTGCGCCGCATTCTTGAACTGGAAATTGCGGCCGCCCCAGCAGACGTCATCCTCGTCGCGGACGGGGGCACGCATTTCGGGCGGGCAGTTTGCTTCAAGCCAGCCGCGAATTTCGGCGCGGAACACCTCTGGGTCGGACATGGGTAGCTCTCCTCTTCTTAATCGAGAGGTTAAAGCGCATCTGCCCCGGCGCGCAAGCGCGGATTTCTGCTGGCTCTGCCGCGGCGCGGTTGCCGTAGCGGAAAGCCCAAGGGCGTTGACCCGCAGCGGCTCGTGCCTAAGCTGAGCCCAAACACAAACCAGGAGAG